>NZ_NVEC01000134.1 GCF_002571225.1 Bacillus sp. AFS059628
TGTTCTATATTACACCTCTACACCCTAATCGTCAAGACCTTTTATCCTTTTTATTTTATAAATTATAAAAGGTATTCTCCGTCTCTAGTGATTCATAAACTGGTACAGTCATTTTCACAATCGACACTTTATACTTTCTTACCACTTATACCTTTCTAAAGAATGAATATCAAGCCAAACAAATATATATTAAAAGTAGCATTTTTTATTGCGAGTACATCCCAGCCACATTCACAATTATCTTCTACTACTTCTCTCTAGGAATTATAAGTACGCCATACATTTACTAAAAACCTAATTAACCTAGGAGGCGTTATGAAATGCATGTTAATAAGAAAATCATTTATGTATCCCATGATGCCCATTTCCACGGAGCGCAGCTGCTTTCTTTACATACTATTAAAGCTCTTAAAGAAAACTTTAACTACTCTGTCGCAATTATTTCTATTGGAACGGGCATTTTAATCCAAGATTTTCAAAAGTATGGTCCTGTTTATTGCCTAGAGGAAAACTACCCAACGGAAGAAAAGGTCGAATTATTAATAAAGAAGTTATTGTTACAAGACTATACCCTCGCCATATGTAGTACCGTCATAAGCGGTGATATAGTTGCATTACTAGCTAAACACAATATAAAAGTTATTTCATTAATACATGAATTACCGCATTTAATACAACAGTACTCTGCCGAGGGAAAAGCTAGAAACATTGCCAAATTTGCGTGCAAAATTGTCTTCCCTTCACAGTACGTGTATGAAAAATTCCGTACAATCACTCAATTAGATTATCAAAAATGCCACATTCTCCCTCAAGGCTTGTTTAACCACAATCCTTATAAGAACAATATCGCAAAAGCTAGAAACGAATTACGAAAAAAACACAATCTGCCTCTAGATAGCAAAATCATTTTAGGAGTAGGTTTCGCTGATCATCGAAAAGGAATAGATTTATTCTCACTTATTGCTTACTCAGTAAGAAAGGTTCATACGAATATTCATTTTATTTGGGTTGGGAAAACAGATGTTCATTTTTTAAATACACTATCCCCTAGGTATACAGCACATTTCACATTAGTGGACCCAACTCCAGATATCGGTTTATATAACGCCGGGGCTGATTTATATTTATTAACTTCAAGAGAAGACCCTTTTCCCAACGTTGTTTTAGAGGCATTAGATACAAAGGTCCCTGTTATAGGGTTTAAAAACGCTGGAGGTTTTGAAGATGTTGTTACGGAACAAACCGGCGCATTAGTAGACTATTTAAACTTACCGATGATGCTGGAAAAAATATATGAATTTATTGACGATGAAGAGTTACGGTTACAAAAAGGGAGCTTTGGCCAAGAACTTATCGAAAAAGATTTCAACTTCCTTCATTACATTTATCAATTGTTAAACCTGCTTGATCATAATTACAAGAAAATAAGCGTAATCATACCGAACTATAATTACGAAAAATACTTACCTGACCGAGTTAAATCCATATTAAACCAAACCTACCCCCTTTACGAACTAATTTTCCTAGACGATGCTTCTACTGACAATAGTGTATCTATATTTGAACAGCTGCTCTCAAACGAAAATAAATCCCACCTAAAAGTTCAAAAAATTATTAATGATACAAACTCTGGTTCTGTATTTAAACAATGGATAAAAGGCATCTCTGCAGCAACTGGTGATTACATTTGGATTGCAGAGGCTGATGATTTATGTGATCAGACATTTTTAGAAGAAGTAATACAAGGGTTTCATATAAATAATGATGTTTCCTTAGGCTACACACAATCGAAACAAATAGATGAACAAGGAAACCTCCTAGCCGATCATTATCTAGATTACACAAATGATATTGATAAAGAAAAATGGCAGCGTCCTTATTTCCGAAAAGGGATAGATGAAATACAAGATACGTTACTTATCAAAAACACGATACCTAATGTCTCAAGTGTAGTTTTTAAAAACAGAGATATACAAACAACAGCAACACAATTAGAAAAGTTTAAAGTAGCTGGTGATTGGTTTTTCTATGTTTCTATCCTTAAAGAAGGGGACATTTATTTCAATCCAAAGCCGCTAAACTATCATAGACGACATACAAATAGTGTAACGAAAACAGAAGATTCATATTCCCACTACAGTGAAGTTGTACAAATGCAAAATTTCATTAAAGAAACCTTTACTATCGACGACATTTCAAAAAAGAAAATGTACACATATAGAAAGTACCTTAAAGCATATTTGAAGATTTAATTATACACTTTCCTCACCATTAGTATCTCTTGTAAGACGTTACTATCATTTAAGGAGGGTTACTCTTTGAAAGAATTTATAGAGGCAAATAAAGATTTGATTTCTCAAATGGCACACAACTACAATGTAAATGCAAGTATCCATCCAGAAGATCATATCTTTCAATTCCTTGTCACAAATCCAGTCTTTCCTTCCAAAAAAGAAGCGATAGATTATTATTTTAAAGATGGAAGAAAATCAGCAGAGACACTCTTAGATTTAATTACTTCCTTTTCTCCTCCTATAGACACTCCCATTCAATTATTAGAATTCGCATCTGGATATGGCTGCATAACACGTCATTTATTAAACCTACAAACGAACTTAAGTATAACTACTTGTGATATACATGAAGAGGCTATTACTTTTATTGAAAGTACATTAAATACTGCTTCTATCTTATCTCATCCTGAACCAGAACAAGTAAAATTAGCCTCGTCTACGTATGATATCGTTTTTTGTCTATCCTTTTTTTCTCATATGCCTAATACAACCTGGTTTCGTTGGCTTCAAACATTGTATAACGCTGTTTCCCCTGGCGGATTATTCATTTTCACAACTCATGGATATCAAAGTAAAAAGTACTTCGGCTTTCCCGATTTAAATGAACAGGGTTATTGGTTTCTCCCCTCTAGCGAACAACTGGATTTAGACGTTCATCAATACGGACAAACGATCGTTAGCCCCTCTTACGTATGTGATAAAATTAAATTATTACCTTATAACCCTATTATCAAAAAATACAATGAAGGTTTTTGGTGGGAACATCAAGACCTTTGGGTAATAAAAAAAGAAATACAGTGAAACTTTAATCAGCGGGGGTTTTCTTCCTCTCCCACCTAAATTCTTTGCTTTCGCTGCATTTTGAAGTGGGGGTCTTACTGCCCATTAAAGTGGGATAAAATAATAAACCACGCTCTACTTATACAGAAGTAGGGCATGGCTTATTATTTTTTACTATATAAGAACTCTTCAATCCATAGCTTATTTAATCTAATCCCACTTTTGAAATCAACTTTTGGTTCCCAATTACATTCTCGTCTTACTCTATCTATATTTAAAATGATTTTTTGAACGTTTTCTTGCTTTTGTTTATAGCAAATAAAATCCACTTTTCTTTCCGTTAATTTCTCCAGTTCTACTATAATTCGCTTTAAAGAAAGACCCTTGCCGCTCCCTATGTTATACACACAAGACTTCAAGCGGTTTAATTGTGATAGTTGTATAGTGATTTCCACTAAATCATCGATATAAATATAATCTCTAATAATCTCTTGTGGATTCCCATATATATTAATCTTTTCATTACTGAGATGTTGATACAAAAAACAATTTATTGCCCCAACTTTCTTTAACGGATTTTGATATTTTCCATATGGATTAGAATATCTACATACAACATAATCAATTTCATATTTTTTCTTATAAAAGTATAAATAATTTTCAAGCGACACTTTTGTTATTCCATAAGGAGAAAGTGGCTTTAATGGATGTTCCTCATCAATAGGTAAATATTCAGGTTCACCATAAACTGTTCCTCCAGAAGATGCTAATACAATTTTTTTAATAGGAAAATTTTTAACGCTTTCCATGAAGTTAAGAAAAAAAAGCTACTGTTTATATCTCCGAAAACATCTTCAATTGAAGTTGCTACATTAGACGTTGCAGCTAAGTAAATAATAATATCTACATCTACTAAAGCTTTATATATATCTTCAACATTCGCTAAATCACCTTTAATAAACTCAACCTCACGTATAATATTTTGAGGGAAATTATTTATATGTCTGGAAAATACTTTTACATTTTGACCTTGTTTCAATAAACCTAATGCGAGATTAATACCAATGAAACTATTTCCACCTACTATTAAATAATTATTCTTCCCCATAATATCCTCTCTAGTAATAAAATTTTTGCTTATCACACCTAGAAATACAAATAAATGAACTTGGACACTTTTATTATTTCTTTTCTTATAATTGTATGCCTCTTATACATTTTCATTATCTTTATTTTATATTTCTCTTTTAGAATCTCTTTCTTATTTAAGACGAAAGCAAAATACACTCATAATATTTACTCATTCTTATGAATATATTGGATTAATAAAAAATCCTCTTCATATCCTTAAAAAAGGAGTGTTAAACTCATGAAAAATATAAATCAAAAGTTTTTAGAGTACATCATTCTACATAAAGATCGTATTCCCCATTTCCATAAGGATTTTCCTCTTATACTATTTTGGAGCCATAAAAGCGGATGTACATCATTAGCTAATTGGTTCTTTTTTCAAATTGGATTATTTTCTGAAGCAAAGAAATACAATGATTTTATTCATTATTATGAGTTCTGGGTATATAAAAATAATAAAGATTACATAGCAGCGTTGCAAAATAGTCTTTTAGAAGCAAAAAAAGATGTTTGTAAACTTGTGCGAAATCCCTATACAAGGGCCGTTAGCTCATTTCTATTGCTCGCTGATAATCCCTATTCTAGTCCCCAATGGGAAAATATACGTAAGTGTTTTTATAATGACAAATATAGTAAGAAAGGAATATCATTTAAACAATTTTTATATTACGTTCAGGTATTTGGTTCCAATTCTCGAGCCATAGATATACATTTTAGTCAACAATATGTTCAAGGCGAAGAAGCCTTCATCCAGCACTACATACCTTTAGAAGATTTTAATACCCAAATTACAAAAATAGAAGAAAAATACAGTTTAATTAAATCTGACCTAGCAATACTTACAAATTCAAATCATAATCGCGGTCCAAAGATGATTTATCCAGGAAACTACGCAGAACTTAGCATTACAGATAAAGACTTCCCACGATTTCCAACATATGAAAGCTTCTATGATAAAGAAACAATGGATTTAGTTACAGAAATATATGCACAGGACTTTGAAATGTATCCATACACAAAAGGGATATTTTAAGTTGATATATTCTCCAATGAATAAAAGCAAATGTATCGCATAGCATAAAGTGAAACTTTAATTAACGTAGGGCTCTCTCCATCTACTATTTCCAGCCACTCTCTTTCATTTCGCTAATTGTTAACGGGTATGTCATATGCATTTTTTACACAGAGGTGATATTGTGTGGAAGATAAATTGAAACACAATAATGGATATTGCGTTATTTGTGAGAAGGAAGCTACATTTATAGAGCATAACGATTGGCTTAGAGATCACTACTTATGTTCTACATGCCACTCTATACCGAGGCAGAGAGCTTTAATTCATGTTTTAAATACATTTTTTCCAAAATGGGGTTCCTATCATATTCACGAATCCTCTCCTGGAGGGATTACAACTCAACTGCTAATAAAAAAATGCAAAAACTATACATACTCTCAATACTTTAAAAACTATCCTCTCGGCCAATACTTTCAAGGGATTAGATGCGAGAACTTAGAAGACATGACCTTTCAAAATGAATCTTTTGATTTATTCATTACTCAAGATGTCTTTGAACATGTAATGGAACCAAACAAAGCCTTTAAAGAAATAGAGCGTGTATTAAAGCCTGGCGGTGCTCACGTGTTTACTGTCCCTTGGTACCATACACTCCCAAAGACTTTGCAAAGAGCAAGAATCAATAAGGGTGGAATTGAGTATATTGAAGAGCCAATTTATCACGGAAATCCTATTGATGAGAATGGGTCTTTAGTAACATTTGATTGGGGTCAAGATATGATTGAATATATTTATACACATGCAACTATGTATACTATTGTTTATTTACAAAAGGATAGATCATTGGGGTTAGATGCTGAATTTTTGCATGTTTTTATTAGTAAAAAACAAGAAAATGATTTTTAGGCACTATATAATTTGGAGGTTAACAAATGAATAACCTTAAGTTAGGAAGTGATTTTGATAACCTTGTTAGCCCGCTTTCTGATGTTGAACTTCTTAATCTATTTATACAAAGTTGCTCACAAACAAAGATAAACGGCATCCCAGTACATACGTTCCCCTCGAAATAAATTCAACAACAGTTTGTAGGTGCTCCCTATGAGCATGCTCTTTATGAAGCATATTTGTTTTATAGACTTGTAAAAACATATGCCCATAATTTAGGTGTTCCCTTGAATAAAGAACGTAAAATTTTAGACTTTGGTTGCGGATAGGGAAGAATCATACGCCTCTTTTTCAAAGATGTTCTCCAAAAAGATTAACTCTTTTCGCTCATTGTATAATGAAGATCATTTTGTATCTCAGCCGTATATATTACATCATCAAAGATTTCCATATCAAGCAAACTGTACAAAAGAATTCATTATGAGGCATAAACAGAGTAAGTAAATAACAGATCTCATGCTTTAACTATATTTGAAAAATCAAAAATAACTTCCCACCACTTGAACGACGAAGCACATAAGGGGGATATATCTTGAAAATAATTGCTTTTTACTTACCACAGTTTCATCAAATAAAAGAAAATGACCGATGGTGGGGAAAAGGTTTTACTGAATGGACAAATACTAAAAATGCACGACCTTTATTTTCAGGACATTATCAACCTAGAGAACCTTATCAAGATTTTTATTATGACTTAACCACCCCATCCGTAAGAAAGTGGCAAGCAGAAATTGCCAAAGCACACGGCATATATGGTTTTTGTTATTACCATTACTGGTTTAAAGGAAAGAGGCTATTGGAGAGACCATTTAATGAGGTACTTAAGACGGGCGAACCCGATTTTCCATTTTGTCTGTCTTGGGCAAATGAACCATGGACAAAAACTTGGGATGGTCTTGATAGTCACATATTAATGCCTCAAGATTACGGAGAATTATCAGATTGGAAAGAACACTTTGAGTATTTATTACAAGCTTTCCAAGATGAGAGATATATCCGTATAGATGATAAACCACTATTCATTATTTATCGTCCTGGGCACATCCCTGATTGTGCGCAAATGCTTAATTACTGGAATACACTCGCACAAGAAAATGGTTTGAAAGGTATATATTTTGTAGAAACATTAAACAGCTTTCCACTTCCTAATATAAACGGATTCGATGCGAGCATTCAATTCGAGCCTTTTTATACAATTGCTCATGATAGCTCTTCCGACATAAATAAGATAATATATGAATCTGATAAACAAATAAACGCTTGGGATTATGATAAAGTGTGGATGTATATACTAAAGCGATCTCCTTCAAAGAAAAAAACATTTCCCGGTGCCTTTGTTGACTGGGACAACACAGCACGCCGTAAAGACTTAAATAGCAGCATTTTCGTAGGCTCTACTCCTGAGAAGTTCACAATATATTTAAGCAAGCAAATTCACCGTACGTTTTCCCTTTATGATAGCGAGTTTTTATTTATTAACGCGTGGAATGAGTGGGCAGAAGGTACTTACTTAGAACCAGATAAGAGGCATGGCTTTGCCTATTTAGAAGGAGTTAAACAAGCAATTAACAGAGGTATGAAAACATACAAAAAAGACGAGTCATTC
>NZ_NVEC01000135.1 GCF_002571225.1 Bacillus sp. AFS059628
CCCCAATCATAAGTAGAAAAACAATGGGTTTTCTACTTATGATTGGGGGTTTTCGCTTTTGATTGAGCTGTTGTTGTCCATTTCCGTAAATTATGGGCAACACAAATAAGACCCCATTCCAGTCGATTTTTAGAAAGGCCTCGCAAGGAAAAACGTTGGAAGAAACGATTATATTTAATATGACCAAATACGGGTTCTACTTCTATTTTTCGTTGACCGTATAACTCTTTACCCTCTTTTGTATGTAAACGTTCTCGCACTTCTTTTCTCTGTTTTTGATTTTTTATAGAGACACTGATAGATTTTATTTCTTTTCCTTTGGCGCATGTTTCTTGAAATGGACAGCCCAAACATTCTGTACAACGATAAGTTCTTTTGATAGAAGTATAACCATTGCTTGTTTGTTGTTTGCTTTCATGTGAAAAAATAAGGCGTTTTTCATTTGCACAAATCCATTCATCCAGCTCTTCATCATAAGACATATTTTCTACGCGACCGATTTGTTTCGTCCAAGCTTTCGTTTGTTCTTTTTCAAACGTATTGTATTTCACATATGCTTTCATATTTTTCTCTTCACAGAATGCATAGTTTTCTTCGCTTCCATAACCAGAATCGGCAACTACCTTTTGAGGCTTTACACGATTGTACTTCTCAAACATTTCAAAATGAGGAATGAAACAAGTTGTATCTCCCGCTTTTTGATGAATACTAAACCCTGTAATAAATTGATCCTCGGTTCCGATTTGTATATTGTATCCTGGTTTAAGCTGACCGTTTTTCATATGGTCTTCTTTCATCCGCATAAAGGTCGCATCTGTATCTGTTTTCGAAAAGCTATTTCTTTCTTGAAATGTTTCTTTATGAGCTTCGTATTTTATTTTGCGTGGAAGAAGATCATTTTCTAACTGACGCTTCGCTTTTTTTATCGTTTTATTTTTCGGTTCATCTTGTAGGCGTTTTTCTAAGGTTTGAATGGTTTGCTTAATTTTTTCAGAAATGACAGGACAGGTCTCTTTCATTTGTTCTTTTTCTAATTCCGCTTTCTGATCGTCTTCACTTGCTTGTTCAATTGTCGCGACAATCTTTTGGTACTTCTCATCTAGTTTTTGATCATATTTTTCGGTGGATTTTCTCCATACAAACGTATATCGATTGGCATTTGCTTCTATTTTTGTTCCATCTAGAAAATAATCTTCGAGTTTGACAAGTCCTTCTTGTTTCAATAGGTCGATAAGAGAGAAGAAAGTTTCATAAATCACGTCTTTCATACGCTCTGATCGAAAACGATTGATTGTACGAAAGTCTGGTGTTTTTTCGTCAGAAAGCCACATAAAATGGATATTTTCATGGAGTTGTTCCTCGATTTTTCGAGAAGAATAGATTCCTTTTGTATAGGCATATAATAAGACTTTCAACATCATTTTTGGGTGATAAGGTGGTCTGCCACCACCTGGATAACGTGATAAGAGGATAGAGAGGTCCATCGCTTCTACAGCTTTATGAACCACACGTGAAAGATGATGTTCAGGAATATGAATCTCAACATCTAATGGAAAAGTGAGTTGATTTTTGTTATAATCTATAAACATAAGAGAATCGTTCCTTTCTTTTGATGATTTGGTTGTGGTGACTTAATTATATCAAAGTTGGACGATTCTTTTTTATGTTTTATGTAAAAAAGAGGTTGCCCAAAAGTAACTATTCAGCTACTTTTGGGACAACCTCTT
>NZ_NVEC01000136.1 GCF_002571225.1 Bacillus sp. AFS059628
TCAATGTCAACTAAGTTTTTCATTTCGTTTGCCGCTTTCGACGTTAATGTCATCGGCGACTTGTTCTATATTACACCTCTAATGTACAATCGTCAACACCTTTTTATAAATATATTCAAGTTAATATTTTTATGCTCTCTTAGCTATATACAACCTTACAAGATTCATTACCAGAAACCATCTTCTGCTGCTCTTTAATTTATTCTCCCAAAACATATCCCAGTCATTTTGAACTCTAAACTTAATACGTGCAGACCTTTTCCTCCAATAAAACTAGCAACCTTATTTTAACAAATACTAGTATATAATTAGAGTGTTGTTGTACTATCAATGAAAATCTATTAGAAGCAGGTGAAGATATGAAAGATATACGTATCCTTATAGCAGACGATGATAAAGAAATCCGAAATTTATTGAAAATATATTTAGAACGAGAATTATATATGGTAGATACTGCGATTAATGGAGATGAGGCCTTACAGTTATTTAATCAAAACAACTATAATCTCGTTATATTAGACCTTATGATGCCGAAAGTAGATGGTATCGAAGTATGCAGAAAGCTTAGAGATAAAACTAACGTACCTATATTAATGTTGACTGCTAAAGATCACGAAGTTGATAAAATTTTGGGTCTAAGCATTGGCGCTGATGATTACATTACAAAACCTTTCAGTATTCACGAGGTGGTTGCACGAGTAAAAGCTCTTATGCGACGTTTTTTAGTTCTCGGCAGTAACATTAATGTACAAGAGAAAACAACTTTAACTTTTAAAGGACTAACTATCAATTTAAATACATATACAGTTCATACAAATACGGAGGAAATTAGCTTAACCGGAAAAGAACTGGAACTATTAAAATTCTTCACCTCAAACCCAGGGCAAGTATTTACTAAAACTCAACTCTTCCGAAATGTATGGGACGATAATTATATAGAAGATGATAATACCGTTATGGTACATATTCGAAAACTTAGAAAGAAAATAGAAAACGATCCTTCCAATCCAAAGTTTATTCAAACTGTATGGGGCATTGGTTATAAGTTTGTAGGTGAAAAGCTTGAAGACTGATAAAACGCTATTCCTTATTTCATTACAACTTATCATTTGTGGGCTTTTAAATATACAAATGGTTCCAAGCATAAAAATGTCTTTATTCATTACACTTATCTCAATTACAATGTATCTCTTCTTTTCAAGAATACAATTTATTCAGCATTGCAAATCAATAGATACTAAATTAAGCCGTGTACTAAAAGGCAATTTACAAACGAGATTATTTACAAGCAATGATCGTTCATTACATAATATCGTTTTTTCAATAAATGAACTAATAGCTGAATTAGAAAAGGTTCGGATTGAAGCTAAAAGGTCTCAGGAATCTAGAAAACAACTTTTGTCTAGTATCTCGCACGACATTCGAACACCACTCACCTCAATTATTGGCTATATCGATGCTTTAAAAGATGGGGTTGCTGCTTCTGAAATAGAAAAGCAAGAATATCTTAAAGTACTTTATATAAAATCAAATAACTTAAAACACCTAGTTGATGACATATTCAATATGGCAAAGCTAGACGCCAATGAATTTCCAATAAAAGAAGAACAACTCGACTTTTCTGAAGTTACTAGAGAAATTTTAATTGAATTTTTGCCTGAACTCTCAAAACATAATATTGAGCTACAAGTTCTAATCCCAGAATCTACTTGCCCTATCATCGCAGACCACCTTAGCCTTATGCGAATTATGAATAATTTAATAAAAAATGCTATTTATTACGGAAAAGATGGGAAAACATTAGGAATCGAACTACTAGAAACAAATACAGACTATGAACTTCTTATTTGGGACAGAGGCCCGGGTATTCCAAAACATGACTTACAAAACGTATTTGAGCGAATGTACCGAAGCGAACAATCAAGAAATTCCTCCTATGGCGGTAGCGGCCTAGGACTTGCCATTGTAAAAGCACTAGTTGAGAAGCAGCATGGACATATATGGGTTGAAAGTATTCCATGGGAACGAACTACTTTTGGCTTTTCCATTCCAAAACACAATGCTTTTAAGAAATAGTTAAGAAATGATTAATACGCAGTTAAACCTTCCTTTTTATCATGTAATTAAGAACTTATAGAAAGTAGGTGTCCCCTATAAATACAATTATAAAAACGACTAACCTTACTAAAGCATACGGCACACAAAAATCAGTAGATAATCTAAATATTAACGTTCAACAAGGAGAAATTTACGGATTCATAGGACGTAATGGTGCTGGTAAAACTACAACCATTCGTATGTTACTCAGCCTTATAAAGCCTACAAGTGGAAATATTGAAATATTTGGAGAGAACTTATTTCAAAACCAAAAAGATATTTTAAGAAGAATTGGTTCTATCGTTGAGGTTCCAGGGTTTTATGAAAACTTAACTGCAAAAGAAAACTTATTAGTTAATGCAAAGATAATTGGAATTCATAAAAAGAATGCTATTGAAGAAGCATTAGAAATAGTAGGATTGCAGCACGAAACAAAAAAATTAGTTGGGAAGTATTCTTTAGGAATGAAGCAGCGCCTAGGGATTGCACGTGCTCTTCTCCATTATCCCGAATTACTCATACTAGATGAACCAACTAACGGGCTGGACCCTATTGGTATTAAAGAAATGCGAAAACTTATTAAATCTTTAGCACAGGAAAGAAATATAACGATACTTATTTCCAGTCACATATTAGCTGAAGTAGAGCAATTAGTTGATCGTATGGGAATTATTCATGAAGGAAGGTTACTAGAAGAAGTTTCTCTTGATACACTACGCAAAACAAACCGTAAGTACATAGAATTTCAGGTGAATAATGACAATAAGGCTGCGATGCTATTAGAAAATCATTTTCAAATTTTTGATTACGAAGTTCATGATGAAGGAAATATTCGTATTTATTCTCATTTCGGACAACAAGGGCGTATAAACAGAACATTCGTTCTAAATGATATAGAAGTATTAAAAATGATGATGAGCGAAGATAGATTAGAAGATTATTTCACTAAACTAGTCGGGGGTGGAACGATTGGTTAATCTACTCTATACAGAACTATTAAAACTAAAACGCTCTAATATGTTTTTAATTAGCATTATTGGTGCTGGTGTCGCACCTTTCTTAGTTGTAGTAGCTTCTTATATACATATAAAAACCAAACAGCCAACTCCAACAATTTGGTTTCATCAATTATTTACTGATGTTAACTTATATACTACTTTAGTAATAGGCTTTCCCTTATATGGAGTAGTAATTGCTTATATGTTTACCCGTGAATATGCAGAAGATACACTAAAGAATTTATTAACTATCCCCGTGTCGCGTATTAGCTTTATTATAAGTAAGTTCATCATTCTTTTTCTTTGGGTCGTGATGCTAACTTTAGTCGCTTGGACACTCACTTTAATATTAGGGGTATTGGGGGGCTTCCCTGGTTTTAACACCGATTTAATTTTAGGTTCTTTCCTAAAATTTTCAATTTGTGGTGTCCTTCTCTTTCTATTGTCTTCACCTATAGTGCTATTAACTCTTGTAATGAAGAGCTATGTACCGCCTATTATATTAACAGTCATTATTACAATGACTAATCTTATGCTCGTAAACTCCAAACATAAAGATTTATTTCCGTGGACCGCTACTTTAGATATCGCAAATAATGAATTACAACTCACATATCCACCAGAGTATTCTTATATCATCATTGCGGCAACAGCGATTTCAGGATTTATTGCAACACTATTCTATTTTAAAAGAGTAGATATCCATTAATTTATAGGAGTGAAACTATGAGCGATATCATTATTGCCTTCATACTTGGTATCATAGAGGGGCTAGCTGAATTTTTACCTATCTCCTCTACTGGCCACCTTATATTAGTCGGGCATTTATTAGGCTTTGAAGGAGAAAGAGCGAAAACGTTTGAAATTGTTATACAGCTAGGGGCAATTTTAGCTATTGCAATTTTATATCATAAACGTCTCGTTTCTTTATGTAATATTAAACCTCTTCTGCGGAAAGAGAAAAAATTTAACGTATTCCATGTATTTCTTGGCGTATTTCCAGCAGTAGTTGCTGGTTTATTACTACACGATGTTATTAAAACTTACTTATTTCAGCCCTACACTGTCGTAATCGGACTTGTGGCAGGGGCCATTCTGATGATCTTTGCAGAAGTAAAAAAGAAAGAGGCAACCGCCTATTCACTGGATGATTTAACATACCGTCAAGCATTAACAATTGGATTATTTCAATGCTTAGCCGTATATCCTGGTTTTTCTAGAGCTGGCTCTACTATTTCTGGGGGGCTATTAGCAAAAGTAAATTATAAAACTGCATCTGAATTCTCTTTTCTTATTGCTCTTCCTGTAATGGTTGGCGCTACAGGCTTAGACTTATTAAAAAGCTGGAAGTATTTAAGTGTAAATGATATTCCTATGTTTGTCGTAGGATTCATTACCTCTTTTATAGTAGCAATGCTAGCGGTAGTAACTTTTCTGAAGCTTTTAGAGAAGATAGGTTTAAAACCTTTTGCATACTATCGCATTTTACTAGCTATTTTATTTACGCTTTTCGTATTGCTCTAAATTCATATAAGTCACAAATTATTAAACCGATATTCAAGTTAGAATATCGGTTTTTTTATCTATTTCACTACTAGTATGACTTACTTCTGACATGGCAGGAATAATCTAATCACCATTAATACTCCAAATTACCGTACGACACAGCTCAAAAATTAAACATCCCTTGGACAACGCCATATTAATAGATAGACCGAATGTGTATATAAATTGAAACTTTAATCAGCCCTCACCAATCGGGCTTTTACGGGCAGTTGATTCTCCACCTAACTTCTTCGCTTCCGCTGAATTTTGAGGTGGGGGTCTTACTGCCCGGCAAATAGCGGGATAAACTATATCCATTCTGCATATATCATCTTTTTATGTATAAAATGTTTATGCTTTATTAAACACGAAAAAACACAAGTCAAAAGACTTGTGTTTTTAGTTGCT
>NZ_NVEC01000137.1 GCF_002571225.1 Bacillus sp. AFS059628
TTTGCTTTCGCTGAATTTTGAGGTGGGGGTCTTACTGCCCATTAAAGCGGGATAAAATGAGGTGAGCAAAAGTCTATTTGTTTAAGAATTTCTACAGTTATCTTTCTTGATTATCATAATATGTTTTATCTGCATATTTTTTATCATTTCCTTTTAAATACGCTAAGATTATTTTTGGATTTTTAACTAAAGTCCAATCTCCATATGTATCAAATCTTCTGCACGAAGTTATCATTCCATTTTTTATTGTACCGAACTTCTTATTTTGTTGTTTTCCCCATTCTTTTAAACGTTTTGCAAAATCTGCATCTTCTGCCATAAGCATATTTTCATTAAATCCATTAATCGCCATAAAATCGTTTCTATAGCACCAAAAAATCCCGACAGATATAGCCCCGTACTTAAAAAATAATGGAATTATTATTAACAATGCGGAAACAAATATTCCCAAAGATATTCTTTCAAACTTACCGGTTACCCCACCGCCAATATATTTACCTGAAACTAAATATTTTTCTACGTTAGACAAAAAAGACTCTGTCATTTGCGTATCAGCATCTATAGTAATGATTATTTCTCCAGTAGCTATCGCGGCTCCTGCATTTCGGATTTTCGATAAATTTTTATCGTCATTTTTTAATGTAATACAGTTATACCTCTTTGCTATTTCTTCTGTTTTATCTGTACAACGATTTAAAACCACTATGACTTCAGTTTGATCTTTATATGCTTCCGCTGCCTTTGAAATAGAATCTAAACATTTTCCAATGTATTTTTCTTCATTATGCGCAGGGATTATAATAGAAAATTTTATATCTTTCTTTAAATCGTTTCTTAAAGATTCATTCGTTTCTTTCATAACACACCCCTTTTTATAAAGTGAAACTTT
>NZ_NVEC01000138.1 GCF_002571225.1 Bacillus sp. AFS059628
GGATATGAATCCAAAGTAAATGGTACTGATATCACAAATACAAAAGTAGGCGAAACAAAAGTAGAAGGAACGAAAACATGGAAAGACGATAACGCGAAAGATCGTCCGGAAATGATCAAAGTAGACCTTCTACAAAATGGCACAGTGATTGCGACGCAAGAAGTAAGCAAAGCAACAGGCTGGAAATACGAATTCAAAGATTTAGCAGCATATGATGCAGACGGAGTAGCGTACAAGTATGAAGTGAAAGAACAACCGGTAGCCGGATATGAATCCAAAGTAAACGGTTATGACATCACAAATACAAAAATCAAGGACGAACAACATACAGATCCAAAAGATCCAAG
>NZ_NVEC01000139.1 GCF_002571225.1 Bacillus sp. AFS059628
ATTTTGAGGTGGGGGTCTTACTGCCCATTAAAGTGGGATAAAAAAGCCCGAACCGCTTCTACTTACGGTTCGGGCCTCTCTTCCATCCAAAAAGATGCTTTTTTATTCTTTTTCTGCTTTCCTTCTAAACTAGAGAGTTCTCCTCACTACTTTTTCTTTATCCTCTTCATATCTCTGGTTTTTCCACAGGCGAGAATAAAAAAGGCCCTGACCGCTTCTATCCACGGTTCGGGCCTCTCTTCCATCTAAAAAGATGCTTTTTTATTTTTTTATTCTTTTTCTGCTTTCCCAAGTTCATATGCTTCGTTCATAACCTTCATCAATAACTCTAATACTGGTTGTGCTTTTTCCATATCAAGCGCAATTCCATTATCATCTAAAATGGCCTTTGCTTCTGGTAAATGCTTCATTGCGATTTGTAAAAATTGCATGCTTTTTTCATTCATATTACGTTCTTCCTCTCCATTAAAACTTTCACATACATAGTGTAACACGCTCGCTACCCTTCGTATAACTCTTTATATTTTTTCATATGCGCTAATTGTTTATTTAAACCGTATTCTAACGGCGTATTTCTTTTTATCGAAATCACCTCTACAGCTGCATCTGTTTCTTCCTCATTCTCTTTATTTACTTTATCCTCTGCACGTAAAAGATTCATACCTTTTTTCCATAATGATTTTTTGCCACTAAGTAAGTTGTATATACCGAGATGCCCCTCGTTCATTCCATTTTCCCATAAGTATTCACATATATCTTCCACATACAGTAGATCCCTTCCGTTTTCCTCACTCGCATAATGGCACTCTTTCTCACCCAATTCCGATAAAATGAGCTGATGATACATCATAAAAGATGGTTGCCATGGCCCATATAATGTAGGAACTCGAAATACACTATATTGTATCTCTCCTTTTTTCAATCCTTCTTCCACTTTCGAAAATAAACGTTTATTTTCGGATTCATCTGCGTTTCCTACTTCAATAGAAGAAATTAGATTTAACTTCACTTTATGTTCTTCACATAGTCTTACAATTCGCTTTAAATACTGTAATATAACTCTTTCATTCCGAAAGCCACTTTGTTGATTTGGTTCATACAAGCAAAAGTAAACTGTATCGAACTTCTCTCCTTCTACTGATTTCCATCCCTCTTCATCTCTTATTGAGTAATACGTAAATAACGCATTCCGCCCAATTAACAATAATTTCTCTTCATTAATCTTTGTCATGTTCTCGAATTCATCAAAATCAAGACCGTACACTTCTACTTCTTCTGCAATCATTTTATTCACAAGGTGATAACCTACAAACGTAAGTGCACCTATAATTAGCACGCGTTCCATACCACCAACCCTTTCTCCTTGAAACAAATAGCTCCTCATTTATGTATATGGGAGCTTCACAATTCTTCTTCATATTTTTTAAAGAAATCAGTCGTTTGCCTAACCATTTTATATTTCACATCTTGCAGATGGAATAAGACAGAAGTATCACATTGATTGAATTGCCTCATTTTCTCATATTTACGTAACAACTGTTTTCTTCCTCTTTTTTCTTGTGTTGATACGAAAACTTTAACAGGTACACAAGACGGAAGAAGCGTAAATGATTTCTTATTTATTTTTGATTCTAATTCTGCTTCTTTGGAATCATACGCCAAACATAATTCCTTTACGAGTCTCTTGTAAAAAAACTTATGCTCTTTCTCAAACTCCACATATTCCGGTAAATCTAAACACGGATTTAACATAATGACAGAGCGTATACATTCAGGGTATTTGTTCATCATTTCAAGCGCTACAAGTGCACCCATACCATCTGCCATAATGTGCATTTTCGCATTCAATGTCTCTTTTCTCAACACAACATCATATAAGCGTTTTGCTAGACGAACAGACTGGTCATTTCCCCAATGCCTTCCGTATAAATTAGAAGAAAAGACCGTATAGCCTTCCTCAATAAGGCCATGTAAAAAATAAGATCTACCTGCATGCTGTGTCCATAAACTTGTACCATTCTCAATAAAGTAGTTGTAATCACCGAGAAGCATTACAGAAAATCCGTTTGGCTTCTCCGGTAAATAAATAACGCATGGTTCTTTTTCTAAGTAAAAAAAACGTTCCGTAATACTCATTTTTTCCCCGCCTTATTTTCTAAACGTATAAAAGTACTCTTTAATAATGTATGAACGGAATGCAATTTTGCGTTGAAAAATCTACAAATATTTTTCTATATTCTTTTTTCAATTGTGTTACAATAAGGACAGATTGAACGAATAGAGGTGTAAAATATGCGTTTCATTTGGGCATTAATTTGGTCGTTCTTGCTTGTACATATGATGAGCTACGTAATCGGCTCTATGACTGGCGGTGCATACGATTTTAACCAAGCGTCTATTTTCTCAGTTGTTCTTGCAGTATTAGTATTAGCGATTGCAGCTGCGATTCCAAACGAGCCAGTAGAACAACACTAAAAAGAGTCCGGATTTTATCCGAACTCTTTTTTCATTTCACATGAACGACTAATTCGTTGTTTTCTACATCAACCACTACATGACTATTGTCAGTAATCGTACCTGCAATTAATTCTCTCGCTAATTTCGTCTCAACTTGACGCTGTACATATCGTTTTAATGGACGAGCTCCGTACATCGGATCAAATCCAGCTTCTACAACAAATTCTTTCGCTGCGTCTGTTAATTCTACTGTAATATGACGGTCAGCTAAACGACCTTGTAGTTCTTTTACAATTTTATCAACAATACCTTTAATTTCATTCGTTGTAAGAGGTTTGAATAAAATAATTTCGTCGACACGGTTTAAAAACTCTGGTCGGAAATGTCCTCTTAATTGTCCCATTACAAGTTCTCTTGATTCTTCTTTAATGGAGCCATCTTCTTCTAATCCATCTAATAAATGAGCAGATCCAATATTTGAAGTCATAATAATAACCGTGTTTTTAAAGTCTACTGTACGTCCTTGCGAATCTGTAATGCGACCGTCATCTAACATTTGTAATAAAATGTTGAATACTTCTGGATGCGCTTTTTCAATTTCGTCTAACAAAATAACAGAATACGGTTTACGTCTTACTGCTTCTGTTAATTGACCGCCCTCTTCATATCCAACATATCCAGGAGGCGCACCAATTAAGCGTGACACAGCATGTTTCTCCATATACTCAGACATATCGATACGAATCATTTGCTCTTCACTATCGAATAATGACTGCGCTAACGTTTTTGCAAGTTCTGTTTTACCAACACCCGTCGGTCCTAAGAAAATGAAGGAACCAATTGGACGGTTCGGGTCTTTAATACCCGCGCGTGCACGAAGAACTGCGTCTGATACTAGACTTACCGCTTCCTCTTGTCCGATGACACGTTCTGATAAAATTTGCTCTAAACGTAGCAATTTCTCACGTTCACCTTCAACGAGTTTTGCAACAGGAATACCAGTCCAGCGCGAAACAATATCAGCAATTTCTTCTTCACTTACTTCCTCACGTAATAAACGATTTTCTTGTTTATTATGTGCGCCCATTTCTTCCGCTTCTTTTAACTCTTTTTCAATTGCAGGAATTTTTCCATGGCGAAGTTCCGCTGCTTTATTTAAATCGTAATTCCCTTCTGCTTCTTCTAATTCACGGCGCAGACGCTCTAAATGTTCACGTAAATCACGAACTTTGTGAATATCTTCTTTTTCTTTCTCCCATTTCGCTCTCATACCACTTGCAACTTCTTTTAAATCCGATAATTCACGTTGCAACGTTTTTAGACGTTCTTGGCTACCAAAGTCCTTTTCTTTTCCAAGAGCCGCTTCTTCAATTTCCAGCTGCATAATGCGGCGCGTTACTTCATCTAATTCTGTCGGCATAGAATCGATTTCTGTACGAATTGTTGCACACGCTTCATCGACAAGATCAATTGCTTTATCTGGTAAGAAACGGTCCGAAATATATCGATCTGATAAAACTGATGCTGCTACAATCGCGCGGTCATGAATATTTACACCATGATAAATTTCAAAACGCTCTTTTAAACCACGTAAAATGGAAATTGTATCTTCAACAGTTGGTTCTTCTGCTAATACTTGTTGGAAACGTCTTTCTAACGCCGGATCTTTCTCAATATATTTACGATATTCATCTAACGTTGTCGCCCCAATACAGTGTAGTTCACCGCGAGCAAGCATCGGTTTTAACATATTCCCTGCGTCCATCGCACCTTCTGTTTTACCAGCTCCGACGATTGTATGAAGTTCATCAATGAATAATAAAATGCGTCCTTCACTCTTTTTAATTTCATTTAATACAGCTTGCAGACGCTCTTCAAATTCACCACGGAATTTTGCTCCAGCTACAAGCGCACTCATATCTAATGCAAAGATTGTTCTATCTTTTAATCCTTCAGGTACATCCTTCTTCACAATACGCTGTGCTAACCCTTCAACAATTGCTGTTTTACCAACACCTGGTTCACCAATTAAAACTGGGTTGTTTTTCGTTTTACGTGAAAGAATGCGAATTACGCGGCGAATTTCACTATCGCGGCCGATAACAGGGTCAATTTTCCCCGCTCTTACTTCCGCCACTAAATCACGACCATATTTTTCTAACGCTTCATAAGTTGCTTCTGGATTCTGACTAGTCACTCTTTGATTCCCCCGAACTGTCATTAAAGACTGTAATAAGTTATCTTTCGTAATATGAAATCTTGTGAATAATTGGCTTATATCGCCTTTTTCTTCAGTAAAAGCAAGCAATACATGTTCAACTGAAATGTAGTCATCTTGCAATTTTTCTGCTTCTTTTCCTGCCCTTACAAGTAATTGTTGCAGGGCACCTGTTATATATAATTTTCCTGCTTCTGCACCGCTTCCCGTTACAGAGGGCTTTTTCTTAATTAAACTTTCGGCGCCTTGTTTTAACGCTTCTATATCAACATTCATTTTTTGAAAAATACGTACTGCTAACCCATCTTGCTCTTCTAATAATGTAAACAAGAGATGAACAGTATCTACTTCTTGATGATGATGAGATACCGCTAAAGATTGGGCACTCATAATCGCCTCTTGTGTTTTCGTTGTCATTTGATTTAAGTCCATCTTTACAGTCCTCCAAATGTTTGACTTTCTTTGACCTTTGATTTGATTATACGCCAACTGACTTTTTTATACAATAATTTTGATTATGTATTTTCAAACTTATTATTGGAAAAAGAAAAAAGGAAAATTCATTATGCTACTTAAAAAAGTACGGTAAATGAAATTATAATGTGTGATGAAAAAAAGCCGCAATAACGATTGCGGCTTCTGTTACGGTTTTCTTTTATATGTCCACTGACGGTTATGATTTGTGTTATCTGGAAACTTTTCACCGGCAGTTAGTTTCACCATTTGCGGGTCTTTCACCATACTTCCCGTTTCACCAATTTCTACGTAAATGCCATCATTCGGCGCTTTTTGTCCAGAACGAAACCTGCGATTTTGTCCCATTTCCATTCTCCTTCCATGACGTCTTTGCCTCATTAGTATATCCATTTTAAAAGAAAGCTTGTCTGTCATGTTTAGGAAACAAGTACTATATTTCATCCTTGTACATATACATGAATGACACAAGCTTAGGAAGGGATTTCCTTCCTATTTGTAGAAAAAAAGAAACCAACCTACTATAGGCCGGTTTCAAAGGAGAGTCAAACATATACGAGAAGATTACATGTTCATTATAAGCCTCATTATACGAGCAATGTAACCCTTTTCACAATTTGTCCATAATGAAAGAAACATTGTTTGAACTTTCTAAAAAGATGTTGACTTTTCTTGATTTCCAGCGAGAAATAGTAGACACCGCAGCACTTTGCGACGTAAGATGGATATATAGTGAACTTTCCATCTTTGGCGGTCTCACCCAGTCTAACCTCTTATTTCTGCATATTAAAAACGGAAATACAGATAGATACAAAAAAATTATTATAAGAGGTGAAATTATGAACAAACAACATTTAATCGCATTAGACTTAGACGGCACTTTATTAACAGACAACAAAATAATTTCCACTCGCACAAAACATACAATTGCAAAGGCAAAGGAACAAGGACATATCGTTGTTATTTCAACAGGACGTCCATTCCGCGCTAGTTATGATTACTATAAAGAACTCGGTTTAAATACACCAATCGTAAACTTTAATGGCGCATACGTACATCATCCTCTTGATTCAAAGTGGGGCACACATCACTCTCCTCTTGAGCTAGCAACAGCGCAAGAAATTGTCCGAGCTTGCTTTGATTTTGGCGTAAAAAATATATACGCTGAAGTAATGGACGATGTGTATGTTCGTGAAATTGATGAAGATAAAAAACATATTTTCGAATTCGGTTCTCCAAAGATTTTTACAGGAGACTTATTAAATATTTTAAACGATCATCCAACTTGCTTATTAATTGACGCACATGACGAGCATTCTACTGCAATTCGTCAACATTTAACTGATATGCATGCCGAAGTAATCGACCATAGAAAATGGGGTGCACCTTGGCCGATTATTGAAATCGTAAAAAGCGGATTAAATAAAGCTGTCGGATTACAAAAAATTTCTAGTCATTATAACATTCCACAAGAACGAATTATCGCTTTCGGTGACGAGGATAACGACTTTGAAATGATTGAATTTGCTGGTCACGGCATCGCAATGGGAAATGCCATCCCTGAATTAAAATCACTCGCAAACCATACGACGTTAACAAACGAAGAAGATGGTATTGCTCTATATTTAGAAGAGGTTCTTGGATTGTAATCTAAAAATTCCCTGCTTATAGTTTCTCGCCAAACGCTCATACTATCATTAGACGCATAAGTCAGCGCGTCGATTGTTTTCAGCTAAATAAAGGGGGTTTTTCGAATGGGTAAAAAGAACAAATCAAAACGTTTTATCCAACAAGGAGCCGATGCTGTTATGAAGCATGATGCAAGATTCCCGTACAGAGGTACATTAGCTGAGGCAGAAAAAGCGAGAAGTAACTCTTCTTTTGGAGGGGTCTAAATGGGGAACTTACTATTCCAACAAGCTAGAGATGCTGTTGCAAATGCCGTATCTTGTTCAAGCGGCGCTGAGCAACAAGATCTCGTATATAGAGCAAAAAACGCGTTGCACTCTGCTTACGCAAACTCTTCAACAGCTGAAAAAGTTCAGCTACGTGAAATGCAAGAGCAGTTGCAAAACATTACGAATTTACATTAAAAAAGAGGACCAGCTTTGGTCCTCTTTAATCTTTTCGAAACAAGCCAAACACCCCAACCGTTTGCAGTACGTTTGTAAATGCACCTGGGTCCACTTGTTTAATAACCCTCTCTAATTCGTACAGTTCGTAACGGGTAATAACAATCATTAACATTTCCTTATTTTCATTCGTATACGCACCTGTTGCCGGTATAGTTGTAATCCCCCTCACTAAGCGTGAGTGAATCGCCTTTCTTACATCTGCCCCATTCTTCGTAACAATTAATGCCGTAATCTTCACATGACGCGTATGAATCGCATCGATGATTCGCGTTGACACATACAAAGTCACCAACGTATATAATGCTTTTTCCCATCCATACACATAGCCAGCAGCGATAATAATTAGTGCATTAAAGAAGAAAAAATACGTACCGACAGGCTTGTCTTTAATCTTTGATAAAATCATGGCGATTATATCTAAACCACCTGTAGAAGCCCCCCACTTCAACGCAATCCCTACCCCGATTGCTGAAATAAGCCCGCCAAAAATCGCATTTAATATGATGTCATTCGAAACTGCCCTAACCGGGATAATTTCTAAAAACAAAGTCATAAAGATAACGCAAAGAAAACTAAAGAAAGTAAAGGCCTTTCCAACCTTTTTCCAGGCTAAAATAACGACGGGAATATTAAACAAGCTAAACAATACCCCTGTTGATATGTGAATAGATAAAAAGTCACCTAATATTTGTGATAACAATTGAGACAATCCAGCAAAGCCACTCGCGTACACTTTCGCTGGCGTTAAAAATAAATTCATTCCAATCGCGTTTAACAAACCTGCGATGATTACAACGATTAACTTCTTTATAAGTTCGGCATAATTCAACTTCAAATCCATTTCTAATCCACCCTTATTATTCATGAATGCACTGCTATACATAGTCTTTACGAAAAAGGAAATGATAAACGTACAACGTTTAGAAATGGAGTTGATACATATGCCACATACGAGTGATAACGACAAAAAAGCACGCGATAATAATGCAAAACGCGCGCAAAAAAATGAGCAAGAACAAAAGAATATAGAGCAAGGTAAGCGTGCCTATTCTAAAAAGACCGATCACCTTTGATTCCATCGTACACCAACAATATTGTTGGTGTACTTTTTTTACAGTTTACAGGGAAAAAACATTAAAAATTCACTTCATGTTCACTTCTATATTCTACAATAACGATAACATATTCGGATGAGGTGTTGGCATGAGAGGGAAACACATTTTCATTATTACTGCACTACTAAGTATATTAATGCTATCTGCTTGTGGACAAAAAAACGACTCAGATACAGTCGCTACAGCAACAGACTCAACCATTACGAAGAGCGACTTCGAAAAACAGTTGAAAGATCGTTACGGAAAAGACATGCTGTACGAAATGATGGCGCAAGACGTTATCACGAAAAAATATAAAGTATCTGACGATGATGTAGATAAAGAATTACAAAAAGCGAAAAATCAATACGGAGACCAATTTAAAAATGTATTAAAAAACAATGGTTTAAAAGATGAAGCTGATTTTAAAAATCAAATTAAGTTCAAACTTGCTATGAATGAAGCGATTAAGAAAAGTATTACAGAAAAAGACGTGAAAGACCACTATAAGCCAGAAATTAAAGCGAGCCATATTTTAGTAAGCGATGAAAACGAAGCGAAAGAAATAAAGAAAAAATTAGATGCTGGTGCTTCATTTGAAGAATTAGCAAAGCAAGAATCACAAGATTTACTATCAAAAGAAAAAGGCGGAGACCTTGGATACTTCAATTCAGGCAAAATGGCGCCTGAATTTGAAACAGCTGCCTATAAACTAAAGGTCGGACAAATTAGCAATCCCGTTACATCACCAAACGGTTATCATATTATTAAATTAACTGATAAAAAAGATTTAAAGCCTTATGATGAAGTGAAAGACTCTATTCGCAAACACTTAGAAGAAGAACGTCTCGCTGACCCTATATTCGGCAAAAAACTATTGCAAGATGAATTGAAAAAAGCAAATATCAAAATAAATGATAGTGACTTGAAAGATACGTTTACTCTTGTGCATGAGCAAGGGAATTAAAAAAGCACCACCATATATTTATAAAATATATGGTGGTGCTTTT
>NZ_NVEC01000013.1 GCF_002571225.1 Bacillus sp. AFS059628
CAAAGAACTTGTCTGCCGCTCAGAAGCGACTTTATCAATATAACATTTCGTTACATTTTCGTCAACAACTTTTTTTAATAAGTTGTTTTTCGTTTGTTTTGTTTGTTACCTTTCGTGGCAACGAATATAAATATACCAGTTTGATTATTAAAATGCAATAGTTTTTCTAATAAAATTTTTAACTTAGTATAAAAGTATAAAAACAGCATATTTCTTCTATATAAATATAATTTCTTGCACCATCAAACTTTACTACTCACACTTAAATAAAAAAAGCTTTGGAGAAATCTCCAAAGCTTAGTCTTGTTTATGACGCATAGCAGGGAATAGTAGTACATCACGAATAGATGGTGCATTTGTTAATAGCATAACAAGACGATCAATACCAATTCCTAGTCCACCTGTAGGAGGCATACCGTACTCAAGAGCTTCGATATAATCATCATCCATCATGTGAGCTTCGTCATTACCTTGTTCACGTTCTTTTAATTGCGCTTCAAAGCGTTCTTTTTGATCGATTGGATCATTTAACTCAGTGAACGCATTTGCATGCTCACGTGCAACGATAAATAATTCGAAACGATCTGTGAATCGTGGATCTTCGTCATTCTTTTTCGCAAGTGGCGAAATTTCTACAGGGTGACCGTAAATGAATGTTGGTTGGATTAATTTATCTTCTACTTTTTGTTCGAAGAATTCATTTATAATATGACCAACTTCCATTGTATCCTTAATATCTACATTATGTTCTTTCGCAAGTTCACGCGCTTCTTCTACACTCATCGGATTCCAGAAGTCTGCTCCAGAATGTTCCTTAATTGCATCTACCATATGAAGACGTGTCCATTCTGGTTCTAGATTAATTTCATAATCACCATATTGGATTGTCGTTGTACCTAGTACTTGCTTGGCGATATGAGCAACCATATTTTCTGTTAGTTTCATAATATCTTTATAATCAGCATACGCTTCATATAATTCAATCATCGTAAATTCAGGGTTATGACGAGTTGATACACCCTCATTACGGAATACACGGCCGATTTCATAAACTTTTTCTAACCCACCCACAATAAGGCGTTTTAAATGAAGTTCAATCGCGATACGCATATATAATTCCATATCTAACGCATTATGATGCGTAATGAAAGGACGCGCAGAAGCTCCACCTGCAATTGCATGCATCATAGGTGTTTCCACTTCAAGATAACCGTTGTCATCTAAGTATCTTCTCATTTCACGAATGATCTTACTACGAGTAACGAATGTTTCACGGCTTTCCATACTTGTAATTAAGTCTAAGTAACGTTGACGGTAGCGCTGTTCAACATCTTTTAATCCATGATATTTATCCGGTAATGGACGAAGAGATTTCGTTAATAGCGTAAAGCCAGTTGCTTTCACTGAAAGTTCTCCAACGTTCGTTTTGAACACTTTACCTTCAATACCTACTAAGTCACCTAAATCTGCTGTTTTAAATAATTCGTACTCTTCATCTCCAACAGCATCTTTACGAACATAAATCTGAACTTGTCCATGTAAATCTTGAATATGCGCAAATCCAGCTTTTCCTTTACCGCGCTTTGTCATAATACGACCAGCGATAGAAACAGAGATTTCTTTCTCTTCTAATTCTTCTTTAGAGAACTCTCCATATAAACTTAATAAGTCATTTGTTGCATTTGTACGTTCAAATCGTTTACCGAACGGATCGATTCCTTGCTCACGTAAGTTATGTAGCTTTTCACGACGAACAAGCAATTGGTCGTTTAATTCTTCGTGGTTCATGTTATCCATGGTATTGATATCACTCCAGCTCTATTAATTTTTACAATATATACAGTATAGCATTTTCTACTCAACTAGAAAAACTGCCAGCAACTAACTGGCAGTTCTTCTTTCTTTCACGTAATTATAGGAAGTGTATAGAAGAATGTCAATCTTCCCTATCTATTATTAACCAACGTGAATTGTTTGTTGTTTCGCTTCTACTTCTTCTACAAATGCACCTAATACATTCGCAAGGTCTTCACGCGTATTACAAGCATTTATACCATTACGTACATTTGCATTACCACGAATACCTTTTAAATACCAAGCTGCATGCTTTCTCATCTCTCTTACAGCGACACTTTCGTTCTTTAAATCGATTAGACGATCTAGATGCAACATACATACGTCAATTTTCTCACGTACTGTCGGTTCCGGCATTAATTCACCTGTCTCTAAATACTTTACCGTACGATAAATCATCCAAGGATCTCCAAGGGCAGCACGACCAATCATAACGCCATCTACACCAATTTCATCAATCATGCGTTTTGCATCTTGTGGCGTTGCGACATCACCATTTCCGATAACCGGGATATTTACAGCTTGCTTTACTTGTTTAATAATATCCCAATCCGCTTTCCCCTCATACATTTGCACTCGTGTACGTCCATGAACCGCTACCGCTTGTCCGCCAGCACGTTCAACAGCTTTTGCATTCTCGATTGCGAAAATATGATCCTCATCCCAACCAATACGCATTTTAACTGTAACTGGTTTTTTTACAGCATCTACAACTGCCGCTACCATTTCATATATTTTATTTGGGTCTAACAGCCACTTTGCTCCTGCATCACACTTAACGATTTTCGGTACCGGACACCCCATATTTATATCAATGATGTCTGCTGTCGTATATTGATCTACATATTTCGCAGCATCTACAAGAGTCTCTTTTTCTCCACCAAAAATTTGTAAACTTAATGGCTTTTCTCTCTCATCAATATATAACATATCTAACGTTCTTTTATTGTTCAGTAGTATTGCCTTATCACTTACCATTTCGGCACAAACTAGACCGGCACCAAATTCTTTTACTGTCAAACGGAATGCAGAGTTACACACTCCCGCCATCGGTGCTAATACAACTGGATTTTTCATCTCAATATTTGCGATTTTTAACACTCGATTTACTCCTTCCTTCCTGGTCACTTTGGCATTAACTCATCTATCGAGACCTTTAATGCTTTAGCAACTTCCACTACAAAATCTTGGGAAGGCGATCGATTTCCTCTCTCAACTTCACCTAAAACAGATACAGATACCCCTAATTCTTTTGCAAAACTTTCTTGCGTATAACCTTTTAGCTTTCGAAAAGCACGAATGCGTCTTCCCCATTTTTCTGCTTCCATACCGTTACTCCCTCTCGCCTTTTCATTTCTTCTACTTGTGAACGTGAAATGTTTTGTTTTATATCTTGATTAATCTCTAACAACGGAACGATAACAAAAGCTCTTTCGAACATCCGCGGATGCGGAACAATAAGATTCTCTGTTTCAATATTTTCTTGATTATATAGTAAAATGTCAAGGTCGATAGTCCTCGGACCCCACCTGATTTCCCTTTTTCTTCCTAGGTCATTCTCTACTTTTTGCGTTACTTTCAATAATTCTTGTGGTGATAAATTGGTAGAAATTTTTATAACTAAATTTAAAAAGGAACTTTGGTCAGTATAACCAACTGGTTCCGTTTCATATACAGAAGAAACATCCTCAACTTGGATATACGGATTTTTATTTAGAAACTGAATCGCTTCAGTTAAATACGTATAACGCTCTCCAATATTTGAACCTAATGCAATGTACGCTACATTATTCATGGACGTTCTCTCGTAATTTCCACTGCTACAGCACGATAATGCCCCGGTATCGGCGGATCTGGTTTAATCACCTTTATTGTACATCTTGAAATGCTCTCATATTGTTTCAATATATCTGCAGCGATATTTTCAGCAATGCTCTCTACAAGCTTATACGTTCTATCTTCAACAACTTTCCTACATAATTCAAAAAGCTCTCCATAATTGACAGAATGCTCTAGGTCATCACTTTCTCCGGCCTGCTTCAAATCCAATTCCACCGTTAAGTCCACTTTAAATCTTTGGCCCAATTTATTTTCCTCTGGGAATACACCATGGTAACCGTAAAACTCCATATCATGAATATAAATTTTATCCAATTACTTTCCCCCCTTACCAATCATCGCGTCCATCATCTTAGCCATACGCGCCATTTCCTTCACATCATGAACACGAACAAACTCACAACCTTTTTCAATACCGAGACAAACGGTAGCTCCTGTTCCCTCAAGACGTTCCTCTACCGGTAAATCTAGCACATGCCCAATAAAGGACTTTCTTGAAGTCCCTAAGAGAACCGGGTAACCTAGTACGTTTAACTGTTCTAAATTACGCATCGCTTCTAAATTTTGTTCTGGTGTTTTAGCAAAGCCGATACCTGGGTCTAAAATGATATTCTCATCTCGTACGCCAGCATCTTTAGCAATTTTAATACTGCCATATAAATCAGCAATCATATCAGCAATTAAATTGCGGTAATTCATGTTATCGCGATTGTGCATTAAGATAATAGGTACATCGTAATGAGCTGCAACTTCAGCGATTTTGGGTTCCGCCTTTGCTCCCCAAATATCATTAATAATATGAGCACCAGCTTCGAGTGCTTGTTTTGCAACTTCAGCTTTATACGTGTCGATAGAAATAGGTAATTTCACTTCTCTTGAAACTGCCTGAATCATCGGAACAACTCGCTTTATTTCTTCTTCCACTGATACTTTAGCAAAACCAGGGCGAGTAGACTCACCACCGATATCGATAATATGAGCACCTTTATCTCGCATTTCTTTCGCATGGCGCACCGCAGCTTCTACCTCGTTGTAACTTCCACCATCGGAAAATGAATCTGGCGTTACATTTAAAATCCCCATAATTAAAGTGTTTTCATTTAAGTTCAATGTATATTCGCCGCAGCGCAAATCATAATCCCACTTCAAACTACACATCTCCTCTTCGCAATTCATTTCTGCTCCACAACTTCTCTCTCTGCATTTCATACAGATTCATAAACCTTTTTGTAACCATACCTACTTTACCCGGGAAATCTCGTCCCTCTATACGATTAAGCGGAACAATTTCTTGAACCGAGTTTGTTACGAAGACTTCATCAGCTGAAAGTAATTCATCTTTTGTAAAGAAACCTTCCTTTACTTCTATGCCTAGTTCTTCAGCAACCTTTATAATAAACGCACGAGTGATACCATTTAAAATCCCCGTTTTTAACGAAGGTGTATATAAAATATCACCTTTTACAAAAAAGAGATTCGAAACAATACCCTCTGCAACATAACCTGTTTCAGTAAGGAAAATACCTTCCTTATTCATAACATTTCCTATTTCACGTTTCCCTAAAATGTTATTTAAATAATGGTGAGACTTCAAGCGAGATGCACCCTCTGGTGTATTTCGCACTTGATTTAAGACAACCCCTTCTTTTTCCACTACATCTCCCGGGGCCGCTAAAGGTTTTATAAAAACAATAATAGACGGCTCTTCATACATTTCTGTTTGCAATCCAATTTCATCTATACCCGCCGATACATTAAAACGGACATACGCATTCTCTAATTTATTCTTAATGAGTAAATTCTTCAAAATAAGCATTACTTCATCTTTCGTCATCGACCATTTAATTTGCAACGTATCAAGCGAATCTATTAAACGATCATAATGATCATCCAATAAGAAAGGATGGCCATTATAAATACGAAACGTCTCAAAAACTCCAAGACCATATAAATAACCGTGGTCATACGGTGAAATTCTCGCTTCACTCGCTTCTACATACTGACCGTTTACGTAAATTAACATGACGTCACACTTGGACTGTATTTACGAATGAAATTCTGCAACAACTCTTTTCCGTGGGAAGTCATAATAGATTCCGGATGGAACTGTACACCTTCAATCGGTAATGTTGTATGACGGAGCGCCATAATTTCCCCTTCTTCTGTCCAAGATGTTACCTCTAAGCACTCCGGTAATGTCTCTTTCTTAACAATAAGGGAATGATAGCGCGTCGCAGTAAATGGATTAGGGATATCCGAAAAAATCGTCTTTCCATCATGATGCATAGGTGACGTTTTCCCATGCATTAATCGCTCTGCACGGACAACCTCTCCGCCAAACACTTGCGCAATAGATTGATGCCCAAGACAAACCCCAAAAATCGGAATCTTTCCAGCGAAGTATCGAATAACCTCCATACTAATCCCTGCCTCATTCGGACTACATGGGCCTGGCGAAATCATTAAAAATTCTGGTTTCATATTCTCAATATCTGAAATAGTCACTTCATCGTTACGTTTAACAACAAGCTCTTGTCCAAGTTCTCCAAGAAACTGTACTAAATTAAATGTAAAAGAATCATAATTATCAATCATTAATATCATTTCTCTCACCTAACCGTTTCTTCGCTACGTTCTTTTGCACGCCATAAAGCAATCGCCTTTTTGAGCGACTCTTTATATTCATTTTCCGGATTTGAATCAATTACAATTCCCGCTCCTGCTTGTACATGAGCTTTCCCATCTTTAGCAAGAAGTGTTCTAATTACAATATTCAATTCTGTATCTCCAGAATAACCGATCCAACCAATTGAACCTGTATAAATCCCTCTGCGAACAGGCTCTAATTCTTCAATGATTTCCATCGTACGTATTTTCGGGGCACCAGTAATTGTTCCACCAGGGAATACAGCTTTCACTAAATCGAAAGCATCCTTATCTTCTTCCACCTCACCACGCACATTAGAAACGATATGCATAACATGTGAGTACTTTTCAATTACCATAAATTCATCTACTTCTACAGTGCCATATTTACAAACGCGCCCTAAATCATTTCGTTCTAAATCTACAAGCATAACATGCTCTGCTCGTTCCTTTTCATTCTCAATTAATTCCCTTGCTAATTCTTTATCCTCTTGTTCATTCGCACCGCGGGATCTTGTACCAGCAATTGGTCTTGTACTTACTTCTTGCCCTTGTTTTTTAATTAGCAATTCAGGCGAAGCACTAACAATTTGAAAATCCCCAAGCTCCAAGTATCCCATATATGGAGATGGATTAATTTCACGAAGGCTTGTATAAATTTCTAACGGGTGTGTTTGTAACGTTCTTTCTTGTCTCGTCGACAAGTTTACTTGAAACACATCACCAGCCCCAATATATTCTTGAATACATTCAACCGCCTTCATAAAGCTTTCTTCTGTAAATGCAACTGCTTCACTTTTCTTTTCAGGGCATGCAAACGGTATAGTCACTTCCGGCGCTTCTTTCGCCCAAAGAACCTTCCATTCATTTAATCGCTCTTTTGCCTCTTCATGCTTATCTACATAATGTGTAATAATCCATAATACTTTTTCTTCTTGATCATACACAAACACATCATCAAATAATAAAAAGAATATATCAGGTATATTAATATCATCCTCTGCAAGAGAAGGTAATTTTTCAATATAACGGATGCAATCATAACTAAAGTAGCCAATTGCACCACCTTGAAATGGCGGGTACCCTGGATTATAGTCTGTTTTCCATTGCTCCATATATTCCTGCATTAAATCTAATGGATTTCCTCGCTTTATTGTTTCCTTACCACTTTCACTTATATGTAACGTTTCACCCTTCCCTTGGATTACCGCTACTGGGTTCAACCCCACAATGTTATAACGACCGCCACGTCCACTTTCTAACAAAATATGTTGCGGTTTATCCTTAGAAAGAAATTTATATTGCTTAAAGAAATCTAACTGATATGGAATAGAAAGCGCTAAAGATTTTCTTCGTTGCATATCAACACCCCGTCTTCTTTTATCCCACCTTCTTAAAGTAACCACTTCAAACTATATTCGTTATGTATGCAGAAGGGTTACACTCGAAGGCTAGTGAAAATAAATTAATTATACTACCTCTTATTTTACATGAAGTTTTCTAGTCATTCACTCTTTTCCTATTTCCAATCCAAAAAGAAAAAGCATCCTTTTTCAAGGATGCTTTTTCAATCACATATAATTAAGATTCAAATTGATAAAGTGGTGTACTTAAATAACGTTCACCGTTACTTGGGATAATAACAAGTACCTTTTTCCCTTTACCTAACTTTTTCGCAATTTCTGTTGCTGCATAAATAACTGCTCCAGAAGAGATACCCACTAAAATACCTTCCTCTTTCGCCACTCTTCTTGCATATTCAAATGCTTGTTCTGTTTTTACTTGAACAATTTCATCATATACTTCTACATCCAACGTCTCTGGGATGAATCCCGCCCCAATTCCTTGGATTTTATGTGGACCTGGTTTTCCACCAGATAATACTGGTGAATCCGCAGGTTCTACTGCATAAATTTTAATATCTTTATATGCTTCCTTCAGTACTTCACCAGCACCAGTAATCGTTCCACCTGTACCAATTCCTGCAATAAACGCATCTAATTGGTCGCCCATTTGTTCAACAATTTCTGGACCTGTTGTTAAACGATGAATTTCTGGATTCGATTGGTTTTTGAACTGTTGTGGTATAAAGTAGCCATGCTCTTTTGCTAATTCAGTCGCTTGACGAATTGCTCCACCCATTCCTTCAGGACCTGGAGTTAATACTAATTCAGCACCGTAAGCACGTAATAAATTACGACGTTCAACACTCATTGTTTCTGGCATTACTAAAATTGCCTTATATCCTTTAGCAGCCGCTACCATCGCTAAACCAATTCCTGTGTTACCACTTGTTGGCTCAATGATTGTATCGCCTTCTTTTAATAATCCCCTTTTTTCAGCATCTTCAATCATAGCTAATGCAATACGATCTTTAACACTGCTCCCTGGATTCATAAATTCTAATTTTAAGTATATATCTGCGCTGTCTGATTCTACGATGCGGTTCAACTTAACGATCGGCGTTTTCCCGATTAATTCTGAAACTGATTGTGCCACTCGCATTCCTGTCACTCCTAACACCGAGTATTTTTATTGGTTTTGTCTATATTTAGATTTTGTCAGAAAATTCCCTGTTTGTCAATCTATTTAGAGGGTGAATTCCCTTAATTTCCCTTATTATAAATTCTCAATTAAATTTGTAATATCTTCTTTAGAAAACTTATATCGCTCATTACAGAAATGACAATGAACTTCTGTTTCTTCTTCTTCTTCACGAACTTGCTCTAACTCTGTTTTACCTAAACTAATTAATACACTCTCAATACGTTCGCGTGAGCATGTGCAATTAAATTGAACGTCCATCGTTTCTAATACTTTTACTTTATCTTCTCCAAGAACTGCATACAGTAACTCTTCTGGAGAAAGCCCTTGTTCAATCAATGTTGATACAGGAGGAATCTTCTGCAAACGATCTTCAATGAACGAAATTGTTTCTTCCTGCGCACCCGGCATAATTTGAAGGATAAATCCACCTGCCGCTAATATGCTGTCATCTCCATTTACAAGAACGCCAACACCTACAGAAGAAGGCGTCTGCTCAGAAACTGCAAAGTAATACGTGAAGTCTTCCCCTAATTCTCCTGAAACAATTGGAGATTGACCAATAAACGGCTCACGCATACCAATATCTTTAATTACTGTTACAAATCCTTCAGTACCTACAGCTTGATATACACGTAATTTTCCTTGTTCCGTTCCTTCAAAGTCAACATGTGGATTCGTTACGTAACCACGTACATCCCCATTTGCATGAGCATCTACTAAGATAGGACCAATCGGGCCATTACCTTCTACCTTAATCGTTAGCTTTTGGTCACCTTTTAACATTGCGCCCATCATTGTACCTGCAGTTAAAGAACGACCAAGTGCCGCTGAAGCTGTTCTCCATGTATCATGACGTCTTTGCGCCTCACTTACCGTGTTAGTAGTACGTACACTATACGCACGCACTTCTCCATCAAACGCTAACGCTTTTACTAAATAATCTTTCATACTTATTTATTCACCTTTCTCATGCTGTAAATTTGCATTACGCTCGTATAACATATACAAACCTTTTAATGTTAAGAATGGATCTACAACATCAATTACATTCGATTCTTCTGAAATTAATTTCGCCAATCCACCTGTTGCAATAACTTTTGGTTCTTGTTTAGCTTCCTCTTTCATACGCTTAACAATACCTTCCACTTGTCCAACATAACCATAAAGAATACCAGATTGCATCGCACTTACCGTATTTTTCCCAACAACACTGCTTGGTTTTGTGATTTCAATACGAGGAAGTTTTGCCGCTCTACTGTATAAAGCCTCTGCTGAAATCATAATTCCCGGTGTAATAACGCCACCCATATAATGCTTTTCTTCGTTAATATAACAATATGTAGTAGCCGTACCGAAATCGACAATAATAAGCGGACTTCCATATAAGTGGATTCCAGCTACTGCATTTACAATTCGGTCCGCACCTACTTCACGTGGATTTTCATATTTAATATTTAGCCCAGTTTTTATTCCAGGACCTACTACAAGCGGTTTAATTTTAAAGTACTTTTCACACATGCGCTCTAAAGCAAACATAATTGGTGGTACGACTGAAGACACGATAATACCTTTCACATCTTCAAACGAAAGACCCTCGTGCTCAAGCAACTGCTTTACAAGCATTCCATATTCATCTTCTGTCTTATGACGATCTGTTTCCATGCGCCAATGTTGACGAAGTTCCCCCTCTTCAAACACGCCTAGTACAGCATTTGTGTTCCCTACATCCAATACAAAAATCATATTCTCACCACTTATCTTATTTAATCTATATTTGTGCAGTATGTATAAAACTTATAAAAACATCATATCACACATACTTATATAATCAGCTTTTCTATCCTCATCATTTTACAAAAAGATTACGCTCTATTTCAATTTTTAATACTATATTTATTTAAATTCTTTTTCTACTTCATTTCGTTACACAAATAAAAAAAGGAGTGACCACCGTCACTCCTTCATCTCTTACTTATCTTCTGATTCTTCATCGTCCTTCTTCATATTGATGTTCACTTTCACATCAGCTGAAGATGTTGGACGTTCTGGTAATCTGCCGTAATCACATAAATGATTGATTTGCTCAGCATCTAACGTTTCTACTTCAAGTAACGTTTTTGCAATAAGATCTAGCTTATCACGATTTTCAGTAAGAATGTCTTTTGCACGAGCATAACATTCTTTCATAATTGTTTGCATTTCCACATCGATGTCGTGTGCAATTGCATCACTGTAGTTTTGTTCTGAATGGAAGTCTCTTCCTAAGAACACTTGACCACCTTGCGAACTACCAAATTGCATCGGTCCAAGCTTATCACTCATACCGAATTCCGTAACCATACGTCTTGCGATACCAGTCGCACGTTGGAAGTCGTTATGAGCACCTGTACTCACTTCACCAAATACAATCTCCTCAGCTACTCGACCACCAAGTAAACCAGTGATTTTATCAAGTAACTCTGGCTTTGTCATGAAGTAACGATCTTCTTTCGGAAGCATTACTGCATATCCACCAGCTTGACCACGAGGGACAATTGTTACTTTATGAACGACATCAGCTTCATCAAGAACAACACCAATTACAGTATGGCCCGCTTCATGGAAAGCGACGATATTACGTTCTTTTTCAGAGATAACACGACTTTTCTTAGCCGGACCTGCAATAACACGATCCGTTGCTTCATCAATGTCACTCATATCAATTTTCTTCTTATCTTGACGCGCAGCTACTAACGCAGCTTCGTTTAATAAGTTTTCCAGATCGGCACCAGAGAATCCTGGCGTACGAGTTGCAATTGCTCTTAAGTTAATATTCTCATCAAGTGGTTTATTACGAGCATGTACTTTAAGTACAGCTTCACGGCCATTTACATCTGGACGATCTACTGTAATTTGACGGTCAAAACGACCTGGACGTAATAATGCTGGGTCAAGAATATCAGGACGGTTTGTCGCAGCGATGATAATAATACCTTCATTTGCACCGAATCCATCCATTTCAACAAGTAATTGGTTCAACGTTTGCTCGCGCTCATCATGGCCACCACCAAGACCTGCACCACGCTGACGTCCTACCGCATCAATTTCATCAATGAAAATGATACAAGGAGCATTTTTCTTTGCATTTTCAAATAAATCACGTACACGTGATGCACCGACACCGACAAACATCTCTACGAAGTCAGAACCACTGATAGAGAAGAACGGAACGCCTGCCTCACCTGCAACAGCACGTGCTAATAAAGTTTTACCTGTACCTGGAGGTCCAACTAATAGAACACCCTTTGGAATACGGGCACCAACCTCAGCGAACTTACGAGGATCTTTCAAGAATTCAACTACCTCAACAAGCTCTTGTTTCTCTTCATCCGCCCCAGCAACATCTCTGAAACGAACCTTTTTCTTTTCGTCATTATATAACTTCGCCTTACTTTTCCCGAAGTTCATAACACGGCTACCGCCGCCCTGAGCTTGGTTTAATAAGAAGAAGAATAAAATGAAGATAATAACAAACGGAATGATAGAAGTAAAGAATGTTACCCAAGCACTTGTTTCTTCTGCTGGTTGATACTTAACTTCAGCACCTTGCGCTTTGTCATTAATTTTCTTTTGTAATTCCTCAGTATTTGGTGCATAAGTAACAAATTGTTCTCCTTGGCTAGAGTTGTTAAATTGTCCTTTTACCTCAAACACACCATTTTTCGGTTGAAGTTGCACATTACGAACTTCACCTTTTTCTAGTTTAGTAATGAATTTATCGTAGCTAACTGATGTCGTTTTTTGTGTCGAACCATTAAAATAGCTCACGATTCCAATTACTACTAGGAATATCAGTAAATAAAAGATGGTATTACGGAAGATACGATTCATTCCTAACCTCCTCTCACGGCATAAACACTATAGTAAATCGTAACATAGAAAAACTTTCCTATACAATTGTGACGCCTGTATTTAATTAATTTGAGTAAACGCTTGGTTTTAATACTCCTACATAAGGAAGATTACGGTACTGCTCTTTATAATCTAATCCATACCCTACAACAAATTCATGCGGTACAGTAAATCCAACATAATCCGCTTTCAAATCTACCTTACGGCCTGTTGGTTTATCTAATAACGTAACAATTTTTACAGACTTCGCTTTACGATATTTAAATAGGTCTACTAAGTAGCTTAGCGTAAGACCGCTATCAATAATATCTTCAACGATTAAAATATCGCGACCTTCTACAGAAGTATCAAGGTCTTTTAAAATTTTCACTTCGCCTGTTGAAACAGTTGAGTGACCGTAACTAGATACAGCCATAAAATCCATTTCAAGATATGTATCTGTTCTCTTTAATAAATCTGCCATGAATGGCATTGCACCCTTTAGTACACCAATCGCAAGAGGTACTGTATTTTTATAATCCTCTGCAATAATTGCACCTAACTCGAGCACCTTTTCTTGTATTTGTTCTTCAGAAATTAATACTTTTTCGATATCTTGATTCATCATTTCATTATCCTCCCGGAAGACTCCTTGCTTTTGTAGTGAATAATCATATATTTATCTTTCTTTGTTACCTCTTTCGAGATAGCAAATGCAGATCGCTTCAACAAGGGTATCCAAATAATGTTCCCACTTGCATCACAAACGACCGGCCATTCTTCTCTTTTTTCTCTCGGTACTTTCGCTTCGATAAAAATAGCTTTTATCTTTTTGGTGCCATTCATACCTTGTATTGACATGCGATCTCCATTTTCCCTAGAACGAATACGAAGTGGATATGATATATCATTATACTTAGCAACAAAAATTGTTTCATTCATGTTACTTGGCATATCTTCGCTCACCTCTGTTACAAGCATATCCCCGTTCGATAGCGTAATTGTCCCGGGCACTGATAAATCTTGTAAAAAAGGGGGAATAATTTCTTGTTTAAATCCAAAGCTGCACTCCTCGTATGCGCGAACAATTTTTAAATCACCTGGGAAATCAAGTGAACCCGAAGGTTGTGTCCGCTTAAAAAACTCAATCACTTTGTCAATATGTATAGAGGAAAGAGAAGATGGAATCTTATATTCATAAAGATAGTTTAATATTAGTTGAATCCCTCTTCTTTGTAAAGGCATAGACATGGATTCAAAGGCAGGAATTGATAAGCTAATTTGTTTATCACTTTTTTTTGTAATTACTTTATTCATTTTCTCAAAAGCTAATTCCTGCAAATACGCCTCATCCTCTTGCATCTGCATGCTAAATTTTTGGAACTTCTCATGCACTTGTGGATTTTCTTCTTTCAAATGAGGAAGAACATATTTACGTAATCGATTCCTTGTATATACTTCCTTTTTATTACTTGGATCTATACGAGGAATTATTTTTTGCTTATGACAGTAATCAACAATCTCTTCCTTCGTTACTCCAAGTAACGGCCTAATTAAATACCCATTATGAAAAGGACGCTTCACTGCAATTCCTGCATATCCTTTCGGAGTACTCCCTCGTACAAGGCGCATTAAAATCGTCTCTACTTGATCATCACCATGATGCCCAAGGGCTACATACCTCGCATCATATTTCTTCATTATTCTTTCCAAAAATGCATATCTGCATTCTCTAGCAGCAACTTGTGCATTCATCCCGTATTGCTGTTGATATTGCGACACATTAATCCTTATCGTTTCGCAAATAACTCCCAGTCCTTTACAAAGGTCCTGCACAAACTGTAGGTCCTCATGAGATTCATCACCTCTAAACATATGATCCACATGCGCCACTACAATCTCAAACTGTTTTGCCGCTCTTTTTTCTAACAAATAATATAGAAGAGCCAAAGAGTCAGGACCACCAGAAACCCCTACAACAATTGTTGAGCGTTCCTTTAATACATCATGCTGCTTTACAAAGTCATCTACCTTTTCAACAAATGTATCTTTCAACTTCGTAATCACCTTTCATTAAACAAGAACAGCAACGTTAGTTACCTTGTTTATAATGGTACAACTTTTACAAACATTGTGCAAAAAAAAGATATACAAAAATTACATTTTTATCTTACATCATCCGTACATATTCACAAAAATAATAATATTATCTTTTAAAGCAAAAAAACCTAGGCATCCACCTAGGTTTTTAGAAAGAAATATCACACTTCAAGTTTATTGCGCTTGCATTCCTACAATTGGAATGGTAGCCCACTTCGGCATATTTTTCTTCACCTTCGCTACTACAATAGTCATATCATCATTTATATAACCATCGCCAGAGCGAATCACCTCTTCCATAATGATATCAGCAATTTCTTGCGGATCTTCAGTTTGTAACTCTTTAATTTTCCGCTTCATCCATAACTCATGATTCTCCACATGTTGCGCACCCTCAAAAATCCCATCACTCATCATAATAAGAATATCGCCCGTCTTTAATTGCTCACCCACTACATCAACTTCAACATCCTCAATAATTCCCATTGGTAAATTACTTGCTTCAATTTTCAAAATATTGTTTGCGCGTTTCACAAAACTTGGCGTCGATCCAATCTTTAAAAACTTCGCACTCGCATCCCGCAAATCTACCATAGCTAAGTCTAATGTCGTAAACATCTCTTCTGTTGTTCTTAAAGAAAGAATAGAGTTAATAGATTTAATCGCTATCTCCTCATCAATGCCTGACTGAAGTATTTTTTGTAATAATTTCACTGTTTCTTTACTCTCCATATGAGCTCTTTGCCCATTTCCCATGCCATCACTAATTGCAAGGGCATATTTCCCAACACTTAAATCCATCATTGCATAAGAATCACCCGAAACAAACCCACCGCCTTTCGCAGCTGTGGCCAAGCCGGTATCAAGAGAATACGTTTTTGCTGAACCAAATGATATTAAGCTATGACCGTTCGGGTAAGAAGATTTTTCTTCATGTTTCACAACTATATTTTCCTTTAAGATATCAGAAAGCATTGGTGCAACTAATTTTTCACACTCTCCATGTTCATTAGAGGCAACTGGAATCAACATTTCAATATCAATACTTCCTCTATCTAAACAATAAATATCAACATGCTCTATTTCTACACCAAAATCACGAAATGCTTGCAGAATCTGTTCTTCCTGTACTTGATGATTTTCTCTTTCTCTTTGTATCTCCTTGGCAAAATCCTCCATAACTTTTGATACACCTAATAGTTGCTCCGCTACTATTCTACGATTTTCTTTCATTTGTTTTCGTAATTTTTGTCCCTCATAGAAGTGATCTAATTCACCTGCTACTAAATCCGTCACTTTCTTGCCTCTCACGCAGTGCTTGTCCCATTCACGAACTAACTTCCGATTATGCTGCAGAGTTCCTTCTTCCGTTTCGCTCATTATTTGTTTCATATAATCGTACGTTTTATCGAAATTAACTACCCAGCATTGATCTTTCTTAAAACATGTTTGACATGTTTTTGCAGTAATTGTACTTAAGAACAAATCTGCCTCTGTCTCTTTATCTTCCTCCTCCACATATCCATATACAGAAAAGCTATTAGATAAAGCAGCAAATACATTGGCAAATTGATTGATTTTATTCGCCGTAACATCACGCATTCTTCTTAAATACTGTTGTTGATCTTGCGAATGCTCCTGTGTGCCTGGCATGAATTTAGCAATACGATCCATAACAAGTTTCGGCGTTAATAAGAAGAAAGCAATCGCTACACCAGATTCAATTAAAGTTGTCACAATGTTTGTTTGCTTGTCTACATATAGTGTAATCAAGCTCGTCCCAATTAATAAACCTAAACTAACACCTAATCGCTTCCCTTCTTTTAGCAAACCACCAAGCAACCCAGAAAAAGCAAGCAGACTAAGTTGGGACAAACTGGAGACATTCGCCAAACTTAATATTAATCCAGTGACAACTCCCACTGTAGACCCTGTAGCAGCTCCCGCGATAAATGCAAACACGAGCACTAAGTATCTAGTAAAAATATGTTGAATAGAAGCGTCATATACAAACCAATCTGTTGTACCTGTTAAAACAGATGCTAGTAATATAATTAAACAAACGATTTCTTCCGTCTCTAATGCTTGTTGTTTCCCTTTTCTTTCTACTAAAAGCGGGACACTTTGTAAAAATATCATAGTTAATACGAAGCTAAGCCCTGCCTCAATCGTACTAACGAGTAAATCGTACATGGTAACAGTTTGTTGTGCAAAATATACAACAACTAAATGTGCGGTTAATGCGGAGATAAATACTTGGAATGGTACAAGTCCAACAGTTTTACGTGTAAACCGACTAAAGAAGATATTATAAATGAAGAAAGTAAAGATAGATGCAAAGGTAAAGAATAAATTATCTATCGAAACTGAAAGTGCGCCTCCCATTAGAGCCAAGAACGCGAGCGGCATTTTATCCCGCTTCATAACATAAACAGCAGCAAAAAACGGTAGTGCAAACGGTAAAATGTTTGTTAATATATATGCTCGTCCCAAAAGAAAACCAATAACAACAATAATAAATCCCCATCTAAAGAAAACTTGTTCAAACTTCATTCGCAACTTACTCGTCCACTTTACTCCTCCAAGCTGACCTTCATTCATTGCCAATGCACTTGTATTCATAGTATTCCTTCCTGCTTTAGGCATATTTTTAACACCACCTGCATAGTTTAATTACTGTCATTATAAAAGATAATTATTGGGATTTTTGTCAAAACAACAGTTTTCACTTTTATAATCGTTCGACTTTTTATTCAAAATAACTCTACATATATACACGGTATGTATTTTATTTTTAACATTTTAACCGAACATTCAGAAAATATAGGGTGATTTTGTAGAAGTGTTGTATGTTTTAATTTATTTATTTAACAAAAAAAGATCATGCACATTTGCATGATCTTTTTTAGATGACCCGTACGGGATTCGAACCCGTGTTACCGCCGTGAAAGGGCGGTGTCTTAACCACTTGACCAACGGGCCGTTAAATTAAATATAGCGGCGGAGGGGATCGAACCCCCGACCTCACGGGTATGAACCGTACGCTCTAGCCAGCTGAGCTACACCGCCATGTCGTCTTATTTAACGGACAATTAGTATCTTACCCTAGATATAATTTAAAGTCAACACATCTTAAAATTTTTTTAAAAAAATATATTTTTACATATAAAAAAGCACCCCGAGCAATCGCCCTGGGCACCTCTCTATATACTAAGAATTAAACGGTCTTATTATCCGCGACGTGCGCCACGGCCACCACGTTTAGATTCTGTGTTACGCTTTAAAGAAGTTAAACGATCTTCGCTATCCTTTAAGAAACGTGCCATCTTTTGCTCGAATGTTTCTTTTGGAGCACGGTCGTTACCGCCACCACGGTTATCTCTGTTGAAAGAACGATTACGTTGTGGACGTCCAGAACGTTGTTGATCACCACCGCGTTGGTATTCACCACGTGGACGATCTCCTTCTGTTTTTTCACGCTCTTTTGCTTTTTTAATAGATAAACCGATCTTACCATCTTTTTCAACGTTAATAACTTTTACTTCTACTTGGTCGCCCACTTTTAAGTGATCGTTAATATCTTTCACATAATTATCAGCAACTTCACTAATATGAACAAGACCCGTTAAGCCTTCTGGCAGCTCCACAAAAGCCCCAAAATTTGTAATACCTGTTACTTTACCCTGTAACTTGCTGCCTACCTCGATTGACATAAAAAAAATGCTCCTCCTTAGTGGTTAAAAAGTCAAATTTTACTTTATTATATATAATCCTAAAATATAGTGTCAATAAGACATACTCTACTTAGAAACAGGAAAAATTATCTCCCCTTTTCCAGAGAAGAAATAATCCCTTCTAGCAATCTTTAATACGTACTCTTCATCATTCAACTTTTGAACTTCGTCTTTTAGACTCTTTTCTTTGTTCGTTAATGAATCCAGTTCTTTTTTCATGTCCTTAACTTTTGCTTCTTTTGCTTTAATGGAACTGTTTTGTTGATAAAACGTTACACTAATACTCGCAATAATTGTAAAAGCAAAGACAAGAAAAACCGCTAAACGGCGATAAAGTCGCTTCCTGTTCTCATCCGTTTGTATTATATGCTCTTTAACAGGATTTGGACTCTGTTTTTCGATTGTTCTTTGTCTCAGTTCCCTCATTTCCGAGGTCCCCCTAACTTCTTTTTTATACGCTCCCATAATTGGAAGATATATTCCTTCAATTTTGCTATATATTGCAGGAACCCTACATGTTTCATTATAAAAAGTTTAACACGATTAGGGAGAAGTTTCCATATGAGCGAAGCAATAAATCGAACAGGCCAGAAAAAAACTTTCCATATGAAAAGTAATATCCAAATCACTATTTTCCATAACACATGTCCAATTGAAAGCAGTATACGAAATAAGAATAATATAAATGCAATAAATAGCTGCGCTATAATAATAACAGGTTTTATCATGAGTAGCTTTATAATTTGAACAAAAAAGTGTGTTGTTTGCATAAAAATATAGATGAGAAAATTTAACAGTCTCATGTATATTGCTTTCAATAAGCTTTGATACGCCGCAAAACCACATAATAATGCCAAAAATACATATACACGTAGTTCAGCTTCATTTACAAGAAGCAATACGTAAAAGACAAATAATGCTTGGACAATCCAAAATAGTATATCATGTATAAATACAAGCCAACGTTTGCGTTCTTGCCGCTTTAAAAATCGTTGGTATGTATCTAAAGACGCTCCAATCCAAGCACCCATTCCGATCATTGAGAGCATCGTATACAACTGAATTGTTAGGCTCATTTAAACAACTTACTAAAGAATCCTTTAGTTTTCTCCCCTTGATTCTCATCAATATACAGCATCTCATGAACTTTCCCTTTAATCGATACAACACCTTTTTCTACATCTAAATTTTTCATTTGCAAATTTTGACCACGAATTGTTAAAAAGCCCATTACAGTCTCAAGCAAAAACTCTTCGCTATCAAAACTCTCTACCTGCTTTACACCGGTAATATCAATTACACGCCTGCCACGCATAATAATATCATGCTCTACAGAAACATTTTGTTGATTAGAAGACATAGGTGAGTAACCATTATTCACGTAAATCCCCCCATACATTTATACTAGCTAATAGTAATGTATGAAGGGATAATCGATTTTAGAACAAGCCTTCTTCAGCCTTTACCTTTTCTTCGCTAACTAAACTATACATATTTGCTGCATCTTCTTTTTTAGTCGTTTCTTTCAATTCATTTATTTTTACAGTTACTATTTTTTGACCGAAACGAATTGTTAATTCATCAGCTACTTTCACATCTGAACTCGCTTTTGCCACTTGACCATTAATTGATATTCTTCCTTGATCAGCTACTTCTTTCGCTAATGTTCTTCTTTTAATTAAACGTGATACTTTTAAAAACTTATCTAAACGCATATCAAATCCCCCTATTAACGCTCTGTTTGTTTTGCCTCTTCCCATAAAACATCCAACTGCTCTAATGATAAATCTTGCATCTCTTTATTCATTTCGGCTACCTTTGCTTCCATGTATAAGAAACGACCGACAAATTTCTCATTTGTTGAACGTAACGCTTCTTCTGGATCTATTTTATAATGACGAGCTATATTAACAAACGCAAATAGTAAATCGCCGAATTCACTTAACATCTTCGCCTCATCCATGTTTGTAACTTCTTGTTGGAACTCGTGCCATTCTTCTAAGGCTTTCTCTATCATCGGTTGCACATCAACCCAATCGAAACCAACCTTGCCAGCTTTTTTCTGGATTTCATACGCACGTAGTAACTGCGGCAAACTTTTTGGAACTCCATTTAAAACGGATTCTTTCACAAATCCTTTTTCTTGTTTTTTAATTTCTTCCCAATTGGCAAGTACTTCATCGGCACTATTTACATCTGTATTCCCAAATACATGCGGATGACGACGAACCATTTTCTCAGATAAAGTTCGAATAATATCATCTATAGAGAACCAACCTTCATCTTCTCCGATTTGAGCATGCAGCATAACTTGTAGTAATACATCACCTAGTTCCTCTACTAAGTGATCGTCATCCTCTTCATCAATTGCTTCCAATACTTCATAAGCTTCCTCAATTAAATACTTCTTTAAAGATTGATGCGTTTGCTTTTTATCCCATGGACAACCATTTGGGCCACGAAGGTCTGCAATAATTTCTCGAAGTACATCAAACTGTTGATACAAGGACGCTCGTTCCTGAACTGGTGGTACATATACGCTCGTTAAGTTATTCAATTCCGTTTCATGATCTAACATGTACAACGGCACCTTTTTCACTTGTTCAAATGAAGTCCCTGCAGCTGTTACGATATACACTTCATAATCATCTGGCAGCATCTCCATTAATGTTAATTTCACATCTGATGCAACGAATGCGTCATATACTTGGCAAAAGATTAAGTGTTGACGTAATTCTAATTGTCCTCTTTCAAATGATGTAGCGTCAATTAATTGGAACCCTTCAATCGGATCAATCTTAAGACTTGCAAACATAGGATCAAGGAAACTTTGTCCACCTTCAATTCGCACTTCAATATTCGCTACTTCACTTTTTTCCAACAGTAGCTGAACCGTTCTTTCCGCTACAAGCGGATGCCCTGGAACAGCATAGATGATTTCTGCACCTTCAGCTTGTTTTAGCAATGTATTCGCAATTGTTTCATATACAATTTCAAATGTATCATGTGCTTCATATACATTGTCAAAAGCAGTATATTGTATACCTTCTTTCTCCAACTCTTCTATAACGGGATGTTCCTTCGTTCTAACAAACATGTGATCCGCTTCTTTTATTTTTCGATATACACCCATCGTTAACTGATCTAATTCACCAGCACCTAATCCTAAAATAGTAATGATTCCACTCACAACCTGCCACCTCTATCCACTCTTCTTCAATGAACCTTCTTTTGTCTCTTTTTTCATAACGGTTCCTATTTCCACTTTTGTAAATACACGTAATTTTAAAATTAAAAACATATATGCTAATCCACCGATAGCTACACCTAATAATGCCTCAAGTGTCGCAATTCCTCTATGTTCCGTATCAATTACTAATCCAGACATTTGCAATATACGCATAAAGACTATTAATACAAATCCCATACCGATACCACTAATAACTACACCTAACATATTCCGTTTGTCGATAAGCGATTCAGATACAGCTCGCATAAGTAATACACTATTTAGTACAGAGATTACAATTAACGCAACTAGCGTTGCAATTGCAGCTCCCTTCACACCAAAATACGGCATTAATATATAATTTAAAGCTAACTTTAAACAACCCCCAAATATAACGAATATTGCTGGTTTTAGTGTTTGTCCTAACCCTTGCAAAATAGAAGCGGTTGTAATTGACAATGAACTAAATAAAATAGATAAAGATAAAATGGATAAAACATCTGACCCATCACTATTTTCAAACAACATAATATTTGTAGGCTGAATAATACAAGTTAATCCAATGGCCGCTGCAAATCCAATAACAAATGTTATTTTCATTGCTAACTTTACCTTTTCTTGAATAAAGGTAAGATCTCCTCTTTCCTTCGCTGCTGTTATAATTGGAATAAGCGACAACGAGAAAGAAGTTGTTACGACAGTACCTAATTGCATAAGCGGGATACTTCTGTCATAAACACCTTTTAACACCTTTGCACTTTCAGCTTGCTCTCCTGCCCCAATAAGTAAAGAATAGAAAGAAATAGAATCAGCCATTTGTATAAAAATAAGCACTAAGTTACTAACACAAATGGCCAATCCTTGCCAAAACAGGATTTTAATGATCTTCTTTTTCCCTCTAATTCTCTTTACGCTTTTGAAGAATATAGAATGAAAATCATGACGCATATAAAGTACCAGTACGATAATCCCAATCAGTCCACCTGCGATTGAACCTAACATAGCACCTGCACCAACTGTATATAAATCAAATCCGTGAGCAATTAGGAATAGAGATAAAAATACAATAATAGAAACACGAATTGTTTGTTCTATTACTTGTGAAACAGCTGTTGGCATCATATTATTGAACCCCTGAAAATATCCTCTTGCTACAGATAAAAACGGCATCAATATGAATGAAAAGGAAATAACACGTAATAGCTTATCTAAGTGTATATCACCCATAGCTGTTGCAATTGCCTCGGCACCAAAGAACAGTGTAAAAAACCCTATGAAACCAATCCCTAATAAAAACCAAAAAGATACACAGATAATTTCCTCTGCTTCTTGCTTTTTCCCTCGTTCTAATCGTTCCGCAACCATTTTTGAAATTATAATGGGGAACCCATAAGTAGCTAAAATTAAACAAAATCCATAAAACGGATAAATTTGTTGATAAATATAAAAACCAACGTCACCCGCTATATTTTGATATGGAATACGGTAAAAGGCGCTTAATACCTTTGTAACAAAACTTGCGATTGTTAATATAATAGCCCCTCGCCAAAAGGCTTGATACTTCTTCGATTCCATACAAGAAAACTCCTTTTTCTATTCTCACCCCTCGTATTATATCATAAAGAAAAGGACAAGCTTCCTTACCTACACGAGTAACCATACGTTCGTGCAACGCTAGAAATGTTCAACGAAAAAAGGTAGCAAAGCGCTACCTTCATTCAATATACATATCTCCAAATAATTGATCTCTCAAGAAGAAATATCATAATTAGGAAAGATTGCTACTTCTAAAATTATACATCCTTACTGTTCCATTTGTTTCGCTAAGAAACTTGCAGCAGTATTAACTGCTTTATGCTCAATCTCGCTTATAATAGCTTCTTTTGAAAAAATAATGACAGCTCCAATTGGGTCTCCATTTGCAACAATTGGTCCAACTGTATAAGAGTGAACCTTTTCTGTTACGCCATCAATAATGGAAATATCACTTTCGTCCGTCATAATAACAGACTTTCTTTCTTCCATCGTTTTTTCAATTAGATCGCCAACGCTTTTATTTAAGTATTCTTTTTTTGATACACCTGATACTGCGATAATAGAATCTCGATCACATACAAGCACATTATGTCCTAAGCTATCATATAAAGCCTCTGCATATTCTTTTGCAAAATCACCTAGTTCGCTAATTGGTGAGTATTTCTTTAAAATTACTTCCCCATCGCGATCTACAAATATTTCTAGTGGGTCCCCTTCTCGAATACGTAAAGTTCTACGAATTTCCTTCGGGATTACTACCCTACCTAAATCATCAATTCGACGTACGATTCCAGTTGCTTTCATTCTAATGCTGCCTCACTTTCTACTGATGATCAAAGTGGTGAATTTACCTGTTCATGTAAAAATCACCAACTGTTAGACATAGTATTTTACACATTAGTTCTTCTATGCACGTCGAATTGCATTTTTTTATCTAATATTAGGCATTTATGACTTCTTTTTTTACATCTGGCAAGCCTTTTAATAAATTTTCAGCAATTGTTAACCACTTCGATGTCTCTAAGCCATTTGTTTTCATAACGATTTTCAATTGTGATCCTTCCATTCCTAGACCAATCATACGTCCAAAACTATTTCCAAGCATGAATAATTTTCCACCATCAATATTTTGACTCGCTTGTTCTGAGAACAGAATTGTTACTTCAAATTTATTTTGCTTAATTAACTCAATTTGTTCTTTCATTGCCAACACTTTAATATTTGCGATTTGTAATAAGTAACCAACTTCTTGCGGGTAATCACCAAATCTATCTATCATCTCTTCCTGCAATTCTTCGATATCCTCAATTGCAGAAACACCTCTAAATTGTTTATACATCATAATTTTTTGTTTACTATCTGAAATATAAGCATCCGGTAAATATGCATCTACTTCTAAATCAATTTCAACATTAACTGTATTTTCAACTCCGTCTGTTCCTCTACGCTGTTCAATTGCATCTTTTAACATTTGAGAATATAAATCAAAGCCGACAGAATCAATAAATCCATGTTGTTCGGCTCCTAATAAGTTACCCGCACCACGAATTGATAAGTCTCTCATCGCAATTTTGAAACCTGATCCAAGCTCTGTGAACTCTTTAATAGCTTGCAGACGCTTCTCAGCAACTTCTGATAACACCTTATCTCGTTTGTATGCAAAGTATGCATACGCAACACGATTAGAGCGTCCAACACGTCCACGGAGCTGATACAACTGTGATAATCCCATACGATCCGCATCAAATACAATTAACGTATTTACATTCGGAATATCTACACCCGTCTCAATAATCGTTGTACTTACAAGAACATCATGCTGCCCTTCTAAAAACGATAGCATAACAGATTCTAATTCACTTTCGTTCATTTTCCCGTGTGCATAAGTTACACGCGCATCTGGAACTAACATCGAAATTTCATCTGCTTTTCGTTCGATATCCTCTACACGGTTATACAGGAAGTAAACTTGACCACCTCTTGCAAGCTCTCGTTCTATCGCTTCTCGCATTAATGCTGGATTATACTCTACTACATATGTTTGAACTGGGAAACGATTTTCCGGCGGCGTCTCAATAACAGATAAATCACGCACACCAAGCATAGACATATGGAGCGTACGCGGAATTGGAGTTGCCGTTAATGTTAATACATCGACATTCGCTTTTAATTGTTTAATTTTTTCTTTATGCGTTACACCAAATCTTTGTTCTTCATCAATAATAAGAAGACCTAAATCTTTATAAGTAACATCTTTAGACAAAATACGATGTGTTCCGATTACAATGTCTACTGTGCCATCTTTTAGGCCCTTAATCGTTTCATTTTGCTGTTTTCTCGTACGGAATCTACTTAACAATCCTATATTGATTGGATAATCTTGAAAACGCTCTCGAATCGTTTCATAGTGTTGTTGTGCAAGGATCGTTGTCGGCACTAAAATTGCAACTTGCTTTTCATCCATAATCGCCTTAAACGCCGCACGAATAGCCACTTCTGTCTTTCCATACCCTACATCGCCACAAAGAAGCCTATCCATTGGACGCCCTCGTTCCATATCCTTTTTAATCTCTTCAATAGAACGTAATTGATCCTCTGTCTCTTGATACGGGAAAGAAGACTCAAATTCTTGTTGTTCTGCCGTATCTGGTGTATATGCATAACCCTTTGAAGCTTCGCGCTCTGCATATAGTTTAATTAAGTCATCTGCAATATCTTGTACAGATTTTTCAACTTTCGTTTTGACCTTCTTCCAATCGTTTCCGCCCAATTTATAAACTTTCGGATCCTTACCTTCAGATCCTACATATTTTTGCACTTGGTCAATTTGTTCAATTGGAACGTATAACTTATCATTACCTTGGTATTTAATATTTAAATAATCTTTATGAACACCATTAATCTCTAATGTCTCGATACCTAAAAATTTACCTATACCATGATTTACATGAACTACATAATCCCCAACTTTTAATTCCGAATAACTTTTAATACGTTCAGCATTAGATAACTTTTGCTTACGTTGTGATTTTTTAACTTTCTTATGAAAAAGTTCTTTTTCAGTAATGACAACAAGTTTTTGCATCGGCATTTCAAACCCTGCATGTAAATCACCTACAGCAATTTGCAACCTTCCAGGCAATAATATATCTGTGCCCTCTACAATATCTGCCTCAATATCATAGTCACTTAAAATATGTTGTAGTTTTTTTACACGTTCATCATCTGTACCTAACACAACCGTCGTAAAATGCCCTTCGTTCCATCTATCAATTTCAGTTTTCAATAACTGCATCTGTCCATGGAAATCTTGCATTGTTTTACATGTTACATTCACAATGTTTTGTGGGTGTGTATGGGCGATATGACGTAAGAATAACGTTAAATATACAAAGCTTCTTTTTTTATGATGAAGAAATTCTTCAAACGAGTGGGAGAAAGATAAATCTTGAATAATCGTTCCCTCACCAAGAAGTGATATATACCATTCCGCCTCTTCCGTTTCAAGATGTGATGCTGTTTCTTGAATACGGGAAATCTCATCTAAAATCACAACACCATCTTCTGGTAAATAATCTATCAGACTAGCAGGTTCGTTATAGAAAATAGATAAATATTTAAACATCTGTTCTATACTTTGCCCGTTTTTTAACATCTCAATTTCATGACTTACCGTCTCAAGCACTGTAGTCTTCAATTTATCATCGGAAAGTTTTTGCATCGTCTTAGTTAAGCCTTCTTCAAGATGCTTAATTCCCGATTTCACTTCTTCCTGTGAAAATAAGAACTCCGTTGCTGGACCGAATCTAACACTTTCTTTTTTATCTTGAGAGCGCTGTTCATCCACATCAAATAATCGAATAGAATCGACTTCTGTGTCGAAAAATTCAATACGAACTGGTAACTCTTCAGTTAGTGGATAAATATCTAATATTCCCCCGCGTAAACTAAATTCCCCAGGAGCTTCTACCATCGACTTACGCTCATAGCCAATATGATGTAAGGTATGCAAGAATGTATCTAAATCAATCTCTTGCCCTAGACTGATTTCGATTTGCCTTTGCTTCCACAATTCTTTCATTGGTAAAAATCTGCGTAACCCTGCGACTGGTGCTACAATAATCCCATGCTCTCCTGCAGCTAAGCGATTTAATACTTCAATGCGTTGTGCCTTCAATTCTGGGCTTGCAACACCAAGTTCTGATGCTATCAATTCATTTACTGGGTATAGCCACACATCTTTTTCACCAAGTAACGCCACTAAATCTTCGTGTACTTTTTGTGCTTGATATAAATTATGCGTCACAATAAGTTGTGATTTTTTTGTTTTTTTATATAAGGCCGCCATTAATAACGAACGAGAAGAGGTTGCCATACCTGATACAAGTTGCTCTTTTAAACCATCTTCTAATCCATTAATAACCGATTGGATCTCTTCATTTTTATAAAATTGCTCTAATAAACCTATCATTTTCAAAACCCCTCTCAACATAAAGAGCAAGCCACTGTATTTTATGCAAATATTTCGGAAAAAGAAAACAGAAAAATGCTTTGGACATGCCAAAGCGCCAACATTTTATTGCAGAAATTTTTCATATTCATAATACTCAGGATAAGATGCGAGCGTTTCTTGACACAATTCACAAATCGTTTGTATATATATATTTCCATTCTCATGAAAATGAATCATCTCTACTACTTCTTGCTCTGTTAGTTGAAATAAAACGTCGCTATATACTTTTTCTGCGGTAACGGAGCCTACATTACTCCCGCAATGTCTGCAATAATAATACCCTTCCATACTAGCCTCCTATAAAATCCAATTACTGCTAGTATGGGTAAAAATAAAATAAAATATTCTCAATCATACCCTTAACTATTGAAAGTATTCATGATTTGAAGAAAAGGTTTATTTAACCATTCTTCACATGCATCCGCCGCTTTTTCAATAGAATGATTAACATCAGGAATTTCTTCTGATGTAAAACGTCCTAATACGTAATCTACTACCTTCATTCCATTTTTCGGACGATCAATTCCCATGCGGATACGTTGAAACTCTTGTGTTCCTAAATGTGAAATTGTTGATTTCACACCATTATGTCCACCAGCGCTACCTTTCATACGAAGGCGTAATTTACCTACAGGGATGTCTAAATCATCATACAGAACAACGAAGTCCTCTACATCAATTTTGTAATAATCCATAAGCGGACGAATACTTTCCCCAGATAAATTCATATATGTAAGTGGCTTTAATAAGATTACTTTTTCTCCATTAACAAATCCTGCACCAAATACTCCTTTAAACTTTTGTTCGTTTAAAGAAATATTCCAACGCTTTGCAAGTTCATCAATTGCCATAAACCCAATATTATGCCTTGTTAATTCATATTCTCTACCCGGGTTCCCAAGTCCTACTATCAATTTCATTCTTGTACCACTACTTTCTTTTTTCGATACGAAAAGACGTAACCAATCTTGGTTACGTCTCATTCTATCCAATTAATTGAATAATACACTTACAGATTCTTCTTCGTATACACGAATGATTGCTTCTCCGATTAGTGGAGCAACTGAAAGTTCATGTACTTTGTCGATCTTCTTCTCTTCTGGTAATACGATAGAGTTCGTTACAACTAACTCTTTAATATTTGAGTTTTGAATACGCTCAATTGCTGGACCAGATAATACTGGGTGTGTACAGCAAGCATATACTTCAGAAGCACCGTTCTCAACAAGAGCGTTTGCTGCTAATGTAATTGTACCAGCTGTATCAATGATGTCATCAATTAAAATTGCTGTTTTACCTTCAATATTACCGATAATGTTCATTACCTCTGATACGTTTGGACGAGGACGACGCTTATCAATAATAGCGATTGGTGCTTTTAGGCGATCTGCCATTTTTCTAGCACGAGTTACCCCACCGTGATCAGGTGACACGATTACGATATCTTTAAGACCTTTTGTTTCAAAGTAATCTGAAAGAATCGGTACACCCATTAGGTGGTCGATTGGGATATCAAAGAACCCTTGAATTTGTGGAGCATGTAAATCTAGAGTGATTACACGAGTTGCACCTGCTGTTTCAAGCAAGTTTGCTACAAGTTTCGATGTAATTGGTTCACGAGAACGCGCTTTACGGTCTTGACGCGCATAACCATAGTAAGGAATAACAATATTAATTGTTTTTGCAGATGCACGCTTTAATGCATCGATCATAATAAGTAATTCCATGATATGTTCGTTTACTGGGAAGCTTGTAGATTGAATAATGAATACATCGCAACCACGGATACTTTCTTCAATGTTAATTTGAACTTCTCCATCACTAAAACGATCAACAGAACATTTTCCTAGCCCTACTCCAATGTGCTTTGCAATTTGCTCCGCAAGTTCCTTATTAGAGTTTAAAGAGAATACTTTCAAATTAGAATTTAGATATTGAGTCGACATCTAGATTAACCCTCCACATTATGATTTTTTCTTATTCAGCAATTGATCAACATAGTCTTCTTTGTTAACTTGACGTGCACGTGCTACAGATAATGCTTTTGATGGAACATTCTCTGTAATTGTAGAGCCTGCTGCCACATAAGCACCATCTTCAACTGTTACAGGAGCAACAAGGTTTGAATTACATCCAATAAATACCCCGTTACCAATCACAGTTTTGAATTTATTCTTACCGTCATAGTTCACCGTAATTGAACCACAACCAAGATTCACGTCTTCTCCAATTTGTGCATCCCCGATATAACTTAAGTGTGAAGCTTTACTTCTATTACCAAAAACAGTTTTTTTGATTTCCACGAAGTTTCCAACGCGTACTTCATCTCCAATAACTGAATCTGGGCGAATATGTGCAAATGGACCAACCGATACTTCTGTACCAAGTTTACTATCATGTACAGTAGATTGACGAATTGTCGTACGATCTCCAATTTCACTATCGCGAATTACTGTATGCGGTCCAATTTCACAATCAGAACCAATTACAGTGTTTCCCTCAATAATTGTTCCTGGATGAAGAACTGTATCACTACCGATAATTGCATCAGCAGAAATATATGTGTTACTTGGATCGATAATTGTAACACCATTTACCATATTCTTTCGGTTGATACGGTTTTTCATAATAATTTCCGCTTGCGATAGAGCGACTCTGTCGTTAACACCTAACGTTTCATCGAAGTGCTCTGTTTGATAAGCCGATACAATATGACCTTCATTTTTTAAAATCTCAATAACATCTGGCAGGTAATATTCACCTTGTACGTTATCATTTGAAACTTTAGAAAGTGAAGCAAATAAAGCTTTATTATCAAAACAATACGTACCTGTATTGATTTCTTTAATAGCTAATTCTTTCTCATTTGCATCCTTATGCTCAACAATCTTTTCAACATGACCGTTCTCATTACGAACGATACGACCATATCCAGCAGGTTCTTCTATGTACGCTGTTAGCACCGTTGCCATTGCCCCTGCTTCTTTATGTTGCTGAAGTAATGCTTCCATCGTTTCAGCAGTTATTAGCGGTGTATCACCACAAATAACTAAAGTTGTTCCTTCTTCATTTGCAAGTACACTTGCAGCTTGATCTACAGCATGCGCTGTACCAAGTTGTTCTGCTTGTAATGCAAACTCACTTACGTTTCCTAGCTGTTCTTGTACCATTTCAGCACCATGTCCTACGACTGTTACAAGTTTCTGCAATCCTAATTGAGATACTTGATCGACAACATGTTGTACCATAGGTTTTCCACATACAGGATGAAGCACCTTGTATAGCTTAGACTTCATACGTGTGCCTTTACCTGCAGCTAGAATCACTGCAAATCTGTTTGACATATAGACCCTCCATCGCAACCTATTTATCCATTAAAGATATTATCCTAAATCATCATATATTTCAAGAAACACATTTTAACTATTAAATTTTACCATAATTCTTATAAGATGTTTTACTCTTTAGTATCTTTTTTAAGAAATAAGCTATACTATTTAAAATGATTTTGAAAAAATTAGAAGTTTCCCTTCTTCTTTTATTTAATTTAGAATTTTCTAAACAAAATATATGTATAAACATAAAAAAACAAACCCCTGTAAATGCTTACAGGAGTTTGTTGCAAAATTATAGGGCTTCTCTAAAAAGCCCTTTTCATTCGAATTTTACGAAGCACCCGCTTCTTCAAACTCAACCTCTTCTAACTCGCCTAAACGATGATACTCTGTTAAAACCGCATCTTGAATTTTAGAGCGTGTACCAGAATTAATTGGATGTGCAATGTCACGGAACTCTCCATCTGGAGTACGTTTACTTGGCATTGCTACAAATAATCCATTATTACCATCAATTACACGAATATCATGAACAACAAATTCATGGTCTAGAGTAATAGAGGCAATTGCTCTCATGCGGCCTTCTGTGTTTACGCGGCGTAATCTTACGTCAGTCACTTCCATCTTGTGTTCACCACCCTTTTCTAAATAAGCGATATATTTGTATAAATTCCACAAAATTTCTAATTTCCCTTTAATTTTTTAAAAATTTTTAAGATAAAAATTTTTAATGTAATTGAATATAGAGATTAGTGGAGGTTATCGCTTACAAAGGACTACTTAACTAGGGCAATTACCTCAATTTCAACTGAAACATCTTTCGGTAATTTTGCTACTTGTACACAAGAACGAGCTGGCTTATGAGCAGAGAAATAAGAACCGTATACTTCATTAACAGCATTAAAATCATCCATATCTTTTAAGAATACTGTTGTTTTTACTACTGTATCAAATGAAGCACCTGCTTCTTCTAATACTGCTTGTAAATTTTGAAATACTTGCTCTGTTTGTACTGTCACGTCTCCCGCTACAAGCTCTCCACTTGCAGTTAACGGAATTTGCCCTGAACTGTAAAACATATTATTTACAATAATTCCTTGTGAATATGGTCCAATCGCTTGTGGTGCATTGTTTGTTTGAACAACTTTCATATTTTTCACCCTTTTATTATTTATTTTTACTCTTTAAAAATAGTGCACGAAAAGCAGTTTGTCCATCTATTTTATAATTTATAAATAGAATAAAAAAAGATAAAGCTATTTGCTTTACCTTTTTACTCAGCCTCTACAAGCCCCTCATCAAATGGTGCCAATGAATAATTTCCTTTTTCTACTTGAATCGCTTTTTCTTTTACATCAACTTCTGATAAGCGAATTAATGATACAAAGTTGTTAATTAGTCTTTCTTCAATATCAGTAGACTCTACTAATACACCAATACCAACAACATTGGCCTTAAACTCTTCTAACATACTCATCATACCTTGAATGGTTCCGCCAGCTTTCATGAAGTCATCAATAATTAAAACATTTGATCCTTCTGGAAGGCTACGCTTTGCTAGCGTCATTGTTTGAATGCGCTTAGAAGAACCTGACACATAGTTAATACTAACAGTTGGACCTTCTGTCACCTTATTATCTTTCCTTGCAATTACTACCGGTACATCTAAATAGTTCGCCACTGCATAAGCAAGTGGAATCCCCTTTGTTGCCACCGTCATAACTGCATCAATTGGTTGCCTAGCAAAAACAGAAGCAAACAAACGACCTGCGCCATTAATATGACGAGGATTACTTAAAAGATCTGTCATATATAAGTAACCACCAGGCAAAATACGATCTGGATTTTCAAATAAGCTACACAGCTCACCAATAATTAGATCTGCCTCTTCCTCACTTATATATGGTATATATTTCACTCCTCCTGCTGCTCCTGGTATCGTTTGCAATGTGCCGACCCCTTGTTGTTCAAACGTTTGCTTAATAATAACTAAATCTTCACTAATAGAAGACTTAGCTGATTGATACCTTTCAGCAAAAAAAGTGAGAGAAACTAGCTGACGAGGGTTTTGTAACAAGTAATAAGTCATATCGACTAATCTTGTACTTCGTCTAATTTTCATACTCTCACCTCAAATCACGAATATTCTAAACAAATCATAACGTATTATACGTCTTTATTCAAGCGTTTCTCGTTCTCCTAATAAACGTACTGCGTATACTTGTTCACAAAATCCTTTTAATCCGTTATATATACGATGCATTCGCGAGTCATGGTGCACAAGACCGAATACAGTTGGACCACTTCCACTCATTAATACGGCATCCGCCCCAAATCGCTTCATCTGTGCCTTAATACGTGCAACTTCAGGATGCATCGCAAACGTTACATCTTCTAAAACGTTACCAACACTATCACAAATCCCTTTGTAGTCCCCGGCATTTATGACATCAACCATTTTATCTACATTCGGATGTGTAACTCGATTTAACTTTAAATTCCCATACACATCAGCAGTAGATACACCAATATGAGGTTTTGCTAAAATAACCCAGCAAGAAGGTGGAGTTTTTATATGCTCAATTTGCTCTCCTCTTCCAGTGGCAATTGCTGTCCCACCATACACGCAAAATGATACATCTGATCCAATTTCTGCGCCAAGCTCTGCTAATTGATCAATTGTAAGCCCTAAATTCCATAATTTATTAAGGCCACGTAATGTCGCTGCTGCATCACTACTTCCACCTGCTAATCCAGCTGCTACTGGAATCGTTTTTTCAATAGTAATAGATACGCCTTTTTTCACATTAAACTTCTCTTTTAATAATCTCGCTGCTTGATAAGCTAAATTTCTTTGGTCGTCTGGGACATACCGATTATGGGATAAAATTTCAATACGGTCTTCTGCTAATTCCATTAGTTCTAAACGATCCGCTAAATCAATTGTTGTCATAATCATTTTCACTTCATGATATCCGTCTTGTCTTTTTCCCAGTACATCTAACGACAGATTAATCTTTGCTGGTGCTTTCACTAGTAGCTTCAATCTATTCACCCACTCTATGTACTCAATCTTTTATCGTTTATTTTACCATAAATTTATAGTAAGACGATGACACTTCCCTAATTATAACGAAAAGCATTCAGAATGAAACTACTTATGTAAAATGATGGCACCTTTTATAGTACAAAAAGCCGAGGAATCACTCCTCGGCTACCGTAGCATAGAAAGTATCTTACAACTACTGGTTTTGTTTCATTAATTGCTGTTCTGCAATTTCTATAGCACGTTTCACCATGTTACCAGCATCTTTCGCACGAATTCCGCCCCATCCTTCTTTTTGAACAACATCATAAAAGCCTAGCTCTTTTGCAAGCTCTTCTTTAAATTGATTTGACATGACACCTCTTCGTCTACTCAATGCAGAGTCCCTCCTTATTTTGCTACGGTATAATTAGTATGCAAAATAATATAGCTTTTCATTTGTGGGAATATATGTAACGATACATGGATTATAAAATCGCTTCATTATGAGGTTCACCATAAAATGTTAACTCTACTGTCTCTGTTAAAACATCCGCATAGCTATACGATACACGTTGCAATGCATCTTCTTGTTGATCCAGTTGTACAACAAAAACAGAGCGATACGTTTCTGCAAGTACACCTGATTGTTCTACAGTTTTTCTTCTCCCACTGTTTGCCTTTAACATCAGTCTCTGTCCAAGATGGTGATCTAATTCGCTTTTAATTTCATCTAAACGTTTTGACATATACTTTGTTACACCTCGCTGTAATTTAGATTGAATACTTAAAACACGATATATCTATCCCAATTATTAACCGCAACTCACAGACAATATCATTATAAAAGCATTATGCGTTCGAATAGATAGAAGAAATACTATATTGTAAAAGTATCATTATGTAGTCTGTGCGTTCTTGTCTCTTTTTATCCAAGCTGATTTAAATCCTTTCTATACAAAAAAGCAAGATACATATGTACCTTGCTTATTCTTCATAATGTTGAAAGGGTAATCCAGTTCGTAAAATCCCCCTTGTCTCAATCCCACCAAGTCCCTTTTCGCCAGTAATCGTATTACGTACAACATCCCATACATTGACTCTCTCCATAAATGACGTAAAACTAATTTTACCAACCACATATACAGGATCTAGTGCGTGAATATTAATTCTAGATGGGGAACTAGCAAAATTAGCACCTGCTCGAATTAATGCTTCAAAGTGTGATTGACATGCCCCAGCAAAAATAACGAGTTGATCCAATGATGGATATTTTTTTCGCACCTCTCGAACAGCCTGTACAAAATGCCTTGAATGCCTATATGCCGCTAAATCTCCCTTTACTCCTTTTGCTTTTGTATATGCATCGTGCCCCGTGATTACTAAAATATCTGGACGGAAATGGTCTATTAAATCTACCACCTTTTCACGCATCTCTGTTTCTTTACAATGAATACCTTGTACAGGAACACCAATTTTATTATATAGGTCTAGACACTTGCGCAAATATAATGGATCTCCATCTATATGCAGTACACGCCCTGGCATTTGAAAATAATTCACCTCACTTGTATATCCACCAGTTGAAGTGTGTTCATGCCTTTGTTTCATTAATACATAATCTTGTTGAAACAAACGATACGTGCGCTCCATTGTTTCTTTCTCACGCTTCGCTCTCTTTTTATGCTCTCGTTGATCTATACTAATTAAATCTTCAAGTGGTGCATCTGCCACCAATCTAATTTCCTCTCCAAATAATATAGCTATCTCGCCTTTTATTTCTATAATACGAAAAAGAATATCCCTATTATGAGAATATCGTTCCACTAATTCTCCAACATGTAAAGCCATTCTTCTACCTCCAAACTCGTTAGGCCATCTTACCTGTTTTTAAAGTATGAATGTAGGAGCGGAAAGGTGACAAAAGGGACAGTTCAAGTTGAACTGTCCCTTTTATATTCTTATGATAATTTATGAAGAACTAATGCATTACTTAATGTTGCAAACTCCTCGATAGATAGCGTCTCGCCTCTTCGTTTTGGATCAATTCCTACCTCTGTTAAAATTCGATCCAACAACTCTTTATCTTTCGGGAAACCATTTAAATTATTGGATAAATTATTCATTAAAGTTTTACGACGCTGTGCAAAACTTGCTCGTACTACTTCAAAGAAGAACGTCTCATCCGTTACTTCTACAACTGGTTTCGGGCGCTTTAGGAGGCGGATAATTGCAGAATCAACATTTGGTTGTGGTACAAACACTGTACGCGGTACAGTCATAACTGTTTCTACCTCTGTATAATATTGAATAGCAATTGATAAAGAACCATACTCTTTCGTTCCAGGTTTAGCAGCTAAACGATCCCCAACTTCTTTTTGCATCATAACAACAAATCCACGAACCGGTAATTTCTCTTCTAGCAATTTAAATAAAATTGGTGTTGTAATATAGTATGGTAAATTAGCTACTACCATTACATCTTGGCCTTCTTCAAATTGCTCACTAAACACCTCATGTACATCTGCCTTTAGTACATCTTTATTGATAACTGTAACGTTGCCATATGGAGCTAACGTCTCATCTAAAATCGGTAATAATCTTTGGTCGATTTCAAAAGCCACCACTTTTTTAGCACGCTTCGCTAATTGTTCTGTTAATGCACCGATACCTGGTCCAATTTCAATTGCACCACTTTCCGGACCAATTTCAGCGTGATCAACGATACGATTTAATACATTCGTATCAATTAAGAAATTTTGTCCTAAACTTTTTTTGAATGAAAATCCATACTTTTCAACAATGTCTTTCGTACGATTTGGCGTTGCGATATCCTTCATTTTCTTTCCTCCTGTATGACTTGCTTATAAGCTTCTGCAAATGATTCCTTTGAAACTTGAAACATTTGTAAACGTTTATGTAACTGTTTTGCGTTTGTATAACCAATCTTTAATAGCTTACCCATTCTTTCTCTGCGACTCTTTGCCATTTCTCCGCCCACTAAACCTGCATCGACTAGATCGCTCCAACTAATTTCACTTGTGTAAGCTTCCATTTCTTCATGTATATTCTCTAAAGCACGGCGAATTGATTCATTAGAAGCATGTTCAATTCCCACACCTTTTTTCCTTTTAGCCAGTGCTTCTTCCTTCGGTAAAAAAGCATGTTTACATCCAGGAACCTTATCAGAAATAATTTTTCGAATACGCTCTCCAGGATAATCCGGATCTGTGAAAATAATAACGCCTCTTTTTTGCAGCGCTAATTTAACTTGCTCAATAACATGATCACCGATTGCTGAACCGTTCGTTTCAATTGTATCCGCATCAACAGCGCGCTTAATCGCAACTGTATCATCTTTACCTTCTACAACGATAATCTCTTTAATTTTCATGCTTGCCTCCACACTCGTTTCGTCTCTACTTAGTAAAACAAAAAAATGACGACTTTTCCATTATTATTTTCCCCATTCTTACATTTTAAAAAATAGAATGTCCAAAACTTTGTTCTCTCTCCTTATTGTAACACTTCCCCATTCGCCCGTATTTTCTCTGTCACTCCCGCTACTTTTTTATAAAAATAAAAAAAGAATGGGTTCTCCCACTCCTTTTTATTCAACACCAAATAAAGCTTTTGCATTTTTCGTTGTCATTTCTGCTACTTCCTCATAAGAAATTCCTTTTAAGTTCGCAATTTCTTCTGCTACGAGTTTTACATAACTTGGTTCATTTCGTTTCCCTCGAAATGGATGCGGTGTTAAATACGGACAATCCGTCTCTATTAACAATTTCTCTAATGGAATCTCCGCAGCAACTTCTTTCGGCTTCTTAGCGTTCTTAAATGTAACTGGTCCGCCTAACGAAATTAAAAAGTTCATATCAACACATCGCTCTGCTACTTCTACACTGCCACTAAAGCAATGCATAATGCCTCCTACTTCAGCTGCATTCTCTTCTTCTAGAATATCAACGATATCTTGAGTTGCATCGCGGTTATGTATAATAATCGGCAATTTTACTTTTTTAGCTAATGCAATTTGTTTACGGAATACGTCTTTCTGAATTTCTTTTGGGGACTTATCCCAATGATAATCTAAGCCCATCTCTCCAAGTGCAACGACTTTAGGATGAGAAGCAAGTTCTTCTAACCAAGCTAAATGTTCTTCTGTCATATCGATTGCATCAACTGGATGCCATCCAACCGCAGCATAAATAAAATCATAAGCTTCCGCTAATTCAATTGCCTTTTTTATCGTTACTTCGTCAAAACCAACAACAACTGTATAAGTAACTCCTGCTTCTTTCATTCGGGCAATAACATCTTGCAAATCTTCTTCAAATTGCTCTGCATTTAAATGTGAATGTGTATCAAACAACATCATACATAACTCCTTTTATATTGAAATCAAGTTTATTCTACAAAAATAAGTTCTTTCATAACTTAACGATAACAATACTACAATCTTAATGCAAAAATTGAGAATGTAAAAAGAAAAAAGACGCTTCACACATGTTACACGTGAAACATCTCTTTTCTTGTCTTAATTACTTGATTTTTGTACCATTTGGTAGATTTTGGTCAATTGATGCTAATGACAATACGCCATTCTCTTCACCTGCTAAAATCATACCTTGTGATAATTCACCGCGTAATTTTACAGGTTTTAAGTTTGTTACACAAATAACCTTTTTACCTTTTAGGTCTTCTGGTGAATAGAATTTTGCAATCCCAGAAACAACTTGACGCTTTTCTGTACCTAAGTCTAGTTGGATTTTTAACAACTTGTCTGCTTTTTTCACAGGTTCAGCAGATAGTACTTCAGCTACGCGTAATTCTACTTTAAAGAAATCATCGATTGTAATTTCTTCTGCTTTCGGTTCTTCTTCTTTTTTCTCTTCTACTTTAGGAGCAGAGGCTTTCATTTGTTCTTTAATGTACTCTACCTCTACTTCCATTTCTAAACGAGGGAAAATTGGGTTACCTTTTTCTACTTTTGTTCCAGCTGGAATGCATCCAATTGTAGACAGGCTTTCCCAAGATGTATGTGCTTCTTCAGTAAGGCCAAGCTGAGCAAACATCTTGCTTGGTGCTACTGTTAAGAATGGCATAAGCATAATACCTGTTTGGCGAAGTACTTCTGCTAAATGAGCCATTACAGAAGCTAACTTTTCACGATCATTCTCATCTTTTGCTAATACCCACGGTTGTGTTTCATCAATATATTTATTCGTACGGCTAACCAATTGCCAAATTGAGCTTAGAGCTACAGAGAATTCCATATTCTCCATTGCTTCTTCTACTTTTTTCAATGTATCCTGTGCAGACGCTACTAACGTTTCATCAAATTCCGTTACATTTGCTTTAAATGCAGGGATTTCTCCGTTAAAGTATTTATCAATCATAGCTACTGTACGATTTAATAAGTTACCTAAGTCATTTGCTAAATCGAAATTAATACGCTCCACAAATCCTTCTGGTGTGAATACGCCATCAGATCCGAACGGAACTTCACGAAGTAAGTAATAACGTAATGCATCTAATCCGTAACGATCGATTAATGTAACTGGATCTACTACGTTACCTTTTGACTTACTCATCTTTCCATCCTTCATTAAAATCCAACCATGAGCAAATACTTTTTTCGGAAGAGGTAAATCTAATGCCATTAAAATGATTGGCCAATAAATTGTATGGAAACGAACGATTTCTTTTCCAACTAAATGCACATCTGCTGGCCAGAATTTCTTATACATCTCTTCATTTTCTGTTCCATAACCTAATGCTGTAATATAGTTAGATAACGCGTCAACCCATACGTAAATAACGTGTTTCGGGTTACCTGGAACACGAACTCCCCAGTCAAATGAAGTACGAGAAACTGCTAAATCTTCTAAGCCTGGTTTAATGAAGTTATTAATCATTTCATTCTTACGAGACTCTGGCTGAATGAAATGTGGATTCTCTTCATAGAATTTTAATAGTCTGTCTACGTATTTACCCATTCTAAAGAAATAAGATTCTTCACGAACAAGCTCTACATCATGGCCACTATCTGGACTTTTTCCTCCAACTACTTTGTCACCTTCCATAATTGGATCTACTAATTGGTGCTCCGTATAGAATGTCTCATCTTGTACAGAATACCAACCTTCATATTCATCAAGGTAAATATCGCCTTGATCTACTAGTTGCTTGAAGATTTTTTCAACAACATCTTTATGACGATCTTCCGTTGTACGAATAAAATCATCATAAGAGATATCCATCTTCTTCCAAAGCTCTTTAATTCCTGCAACGATGTTATCCACATATGCTTGTGGTGTAACATTTAATTCTTCTGCTTTCTTTTGGATCTTCTGTCCATGCTCATCAGTTCCTGTTAAATAATGAACATTATATCCTTGCATACGCTTATATCGTGCCATCGCATCCCCTGCTACTGTTGTATAAGCATGTCCAATGTGTAATTTTCCACTTGGATAATAAATTGGGGTAGTAATATAAAAGGATTTGTTTTCCTTTGTCATTGTTTTGGACCTCCCGGATAACCTCATATGTATTTATAAATAGTATATCAAAAACTTATATATAAAGTGAAACTTTAATCTGTGAGGGTCTTGTTCATTCCCACGGATTATCAACCCACACCAATCGGACTTTTACGAGCAATCCGACTTCCACTTAACTTCTTTGGCCCAGCCGAATTTAAAATTTAGAATCTTACTACTCGTTAATGCAGGATAAAAACAAGTTCATATTTTTATATTTATCATCTATTACTCATATTTCAAGAAAATATACAGTCATTACCTACAATTTATAAACTTTTCTGAAAATAAAGTGAAATAATAGTAGAAATTACTCACATTCTATTATATATAAGAAGTAAGAAATCTATAAATCTTTTTAAAAAATATAGAATTTAAGAATTGACGGAAATGTAAATGATTGGTATCATATGTCCATAGGGTATTTTGTCGAAAAATGACGAATCTAAAAATAGACTCGAAACTTATAAACTATTTCTTTAGGAGGAAAAGAATTATGAAATCTACTGGTATCGTTCGTAAAGTTGATGAATTAGGTCGTGTAGTAATTCCAATCGAATTACGCCGTACTTTAGGTATTGCAGAAAAGGATGCTCTTGAAATCTATGTTGATGACGAGAAAATCATCTTAAAAAAATATAAGCCAAACATGACTTGCCAAGTAACTGGTGAAGTATCTGATGGTAACCTATCTTTAGCTGAAGGTAAAATTATCTTAAGCAAAGAAGGCGCTGAGCAAATCTTAAACGAACTTCAAGATTATATCGAAACAGCAAAATAAGCTTCTCAATTATGAGAAGCTTATTTTTTATCGACATGATAGATTTGATATACATCGCGTTTCGACAAATCTCGATCTTTAGCGACTGTTTTTATCGCCTCTTTTGAATTCATACCTTTTTCGTTTATATAATGTTCAATATGGTCATATACCGAAATAGATTCCCACCATTGTTCTTCTGGAGCAGGTTCTTCCGTTGAACCAGCTACTAAAATACAAAACTCACCACGAACTTCATTTTGTTTCGTCCACTCAATTGCTTCTTCGACTGTTCCACGAATAAATTCCTCGAATTTTTTTGTTAACTCTCGGCATAATACGATTTCTCTATTTCCCAATACTTCTTGCATCGAGATTAAAGTATCATCCAGGCGGTGAGGTGCTTCATAAAACATCATTGTAGTTTGTATATAACGAAGCTTCTCTAACTCCATTTTTCTTTCTTTTTTATTTCTTTGTAAAAATCCATAGAAATAAAACTGTTTTGTTTCAAGGCCTGATGCAATTAATGCTGTAAGGGCTGCATTTGCCCCAGGAAGCGGGATAACATGATACCGTTCCGCTACAGCCTCTACAACAATATCGTAACCTGGATCGGAAATACACGGCATACCAGCATCACTAACAAGTGCTACTGTCTTTCCTTCATCTAACTTATCTAATATTTTCTTCCCACTTACTTCCTTATTATGCTCATGGTAACTCATAACAGGCGTTTCAATTTCGAAGTAATTACAAAGTTTTTTCGTTTGTCTCGTATCTTCAGCAGCAATTAAATCCGCTTCTTTTAAAATTCGGATTGCACGAAATGTCATATCTTCTAAATTCCCAATAGGGGTTGGTACTAAATATAAAACGCCCTTTTCATTTTGTTGAAAACTTTTTTGTTGCCACATAAGGTTCTCCTTTTTGCATATATTCTTCTTTTTGTTTTCTATTTAATTGCTTAAAATAGTACTCTGCTTGCATAGCTGTACGCTTATCTTCATGAAATTCTACGTATTTTAAAGCAACAGGAAGTCTAGCACGCGTATACCTAGCCCCTTTTCCGCTATTATGGGTCTCAATCCGCTTCTCTATATGATTTGTATATCCAGCATAATAACTTCCATCAGAGCACTCTACTACATAAAAACAATGCTTATTCTTCTCCATATAAAATTGAACGAATCTCCTTTGTATATTCATTATTTTCTTCATATACAAAAAGAGGTGGCAATATTTTTAAATCTGCGTTTCCGTCCTTAATTCCTTCAATTAACAATGTATTTGCTTCTTTTCCTGCCTTAGGATAAACAAATCGTACACGCTTTGGTTCAATTTTATACTTACGCATTAATGTAACAATGTCTAGTAAACGACCTGGACGATGTACAAATGCTACTTTCCCGCCTTGCTTTACTAGCTGACTACTTGCAGATACAACATCCTCTAGTGTACACATAATTTCATGACGAGCTATCGCTAAATGTTCATTTATATTTTTTTCAGAAGTTGCAGGTGTTTGGAAATAAGGGGGATTACATGTGACAACATCATATTGATGACGTCCAAGTTTCTCCGGCATATCTTTCAAATCCCCGTGTATTAAGTGAATTCTTTCTTCCAACTTATTGTATTGGACACTTCTTATTCCCATATCATATAAGCGTTCTTGAATTTCTACACCAGTAATATTCCCTTTTGTTCTTGTACTTAATAGAAGGGGCACAACGGCATTACCTGTACACAAATCAAGTAAATTACCTTTTTGAATTGGCACCCAAGCAAAGTCTGCAAGTAAAACAGCATCTAACGAGAAATTAAATACTGATGGGCTTTGTATAATCTTCAAATCTTGTGCTAATAAGTAATCTAAACGTTCATCTTCATATAAATTCATATGTTACTCCTTTTCTTACACTTAACCTACCCTATTTCATCTTCAACTAATAAAGTGAAACTTTAATCAGTGGGGGTTTTCTTCATCCCCACTGATTATTAGCCCTCACCAATCGGACTTTTATGGGCAGTTGATTCCCCACCTAAATTCTTTGCTTTCGCTGAATTTTGAGGTGGGGGTCTTACTGCCCATTAAAGCGGGATAAAAACATATTTCATTCTACTCTCATGTATAAAAAATTACCTTTCCAATTATCATTGGAAAGGTAATTTCACTTTTTATTTAAAAATGACAGGCAGAATAAACAATCTCCCTCTTTACGTACACTTCCATAATGCAGATTACAAATATGAAAACCTTCTTGATATAGTCTTGCTAAATTATCGTAGCCTTCACCAATATCTGTTTTCGGCTTCACTTCTTTACGTTTTTGAGTTTTTTGTTTTTCTTTAATCTGCACTTCTTCAAAGCGGTGTCGCAAATTTTCGTTTTCCATTTTTATATGTTGGTTTTCTTCCAACAACTCTGCAAGATGTTGTTTTAATTCTCCCAACTGTTTGTATAAATGTCCAATTTGCTCTTCCATACTAGAAACCGATGCAAAAATATCTTTTTTCTCCACAAGCACCCACCTCATTAATCTGTGGTTTGACTCGAAACGACCCCTTTATTCACTAACTCATCTAACGTATATTCTACTATCCGTTCCTTGTCTACTAGTTCCACTTGAATTAATCTTTCTAAAATATTTAATCCGATAACACGGCCAGTACCATGCGGGGTTTGTATACGTTGATCTAAATCAGGAAGTTGTTCCTTTGCTGCCTCATATTCATCGTTCTCATATTTTAAGCAACACATTAAGCGACCACATAAACCAGAGATTTTTGCAGGATTTAATGATAAATTTTGATCCTTTGCCATCTTAATAGATACAGGTTCAAAATCCCCTAAAAAAGTAGAACAACAAAGCATACGACCACATGGACCAATACCACCAAGCATCTTCGCTTCATCACGAACACCAATTTGTCTTAGTTCAATTCTTGTCCTAAAAATTGCTGCTAAGTCCTTCACTAGTTCGCGGAAATCAATCCGACCATCCGCAGTAAAGTAGAAAATAATCTTATTGCGATCGAACGTATACTCTACATCTACAAGTTTCATATCAAGATTATGTTCTACTACCTTTTGTTGACAAACTTGATATGCTTCTTTTGCAGCATGTTTGTTCTCTTCAACAATGGTACGATCGTTTTCATTTGCAATACGAATAACCTTTTTTAGCGGTAATACAACGTCGTTTTCATCAACTTGCTTTTTGGTAATAACTACTTTTCCGTATTCAATACCTCTTACCGTTTCTACAATTACAAACTCATTTTCAGAGATATCGAACTGATTTGGATCAAAGTAATACACCTTTCCGGCCTTCTTAAAGCGAACACCTACTACATCATACAAAACGGTCATCCCTCCTGCAACCGCAACACTAACTGTTCGAACACAAGCTGCGCATTTACATTAGCGTTGATTCTATTTTTTGCCTCTAATATATTAAAGAGAGCTGATACAATGCGCTTCTGAGCGTAGGAGAAAGATTCAAACATCTCTTTCTGCTCATGAAAAACAAGACGATCTTCTTCTCCAAGTTGAACATATAATAAATCCTTATAAATAAGGAGTAACATATCTAAACCTTGCTGTAATTGTTCTTTCTCTCCAAAGTGTTTTCCCCATTTTTCTTGTACAAAAAAAATAGAGGCTTTATCTTTTTCGAGCGCTTCACATAATTTTATCACTAAAGCTCGTGCTTGTGCAAACCATTCATCACTACATAAAGCTAAAGCTTCATCAAAACTATTTGTGAGTTGTGCAGCAAGTGTCGATAAAGATGCCGTAACACCTTCATCCTGTAATCTTCTAATTAAAGATTCCGTAGGTAAAGGTCTAAATGTAACAACTTGACAGCGAGATAAAATCGTATTTAAAATTTGATGACTTTGTTCAGTAAGTAAAATAGCTGTTGTATCACTACTTGGTTCTTCTAAAAATTTCAAGAGTGTATTCGCCGCATTTGCTGTCATACGGTCTGCGTGTTCAATAACATATACTTTTTTATTTGCTTCTAATCCTGTTTTTGAAAACTCTTCTTGTAGATCATGAATTTGCTGCTTCTTAATAGATAATCCGTCTGGTTTTACAATATGTAAGTTTGGGTGGTTACCTGAATCAATTCGCTTACAATTTGTACATACATGACAAGGCTCTACCCCATTCCGCTGAGAACAGAGGAAACTCTTTGCCATTTGAATTGCTGTCGCAAACTTTCCTGTCCCTTTCCCTCCCTCTAACAAATAAGCGTGGGATATACGCTCTTTTGCAATGCTATTCATCAACATTTTTACACCGATGGGTTGTATAGCAGAAAGCTGCTCCCACGTCTTCGTCATAATGCATACCTCACTTATTTCATTCTTTCCTTCTATTATAACAATTTATCTTCTATAACCTGAATAACTTCTTCTATAAGTTTTTCCATTGGTTGATCAGCATTTACCAATACAATACGATCCGAGAAACGTTCTACAACTTGTAAGTAGCCCTCACGCACACGTTTATGGAAAGAGATATCTTCCATGTCCAATCGATTCACTTCACGTCCTGCATCTTTTGCGATTCGAGCTAAGCCAACCTCTGGCTCAATATCTAAGTAAATTGTTAAACCAGGCATACAGTCCTCTGTTGCAAAACGATTTATTTCGAACACTTTATCCATACCTAATCCTCTTGCATATCCTTGATATGCTAAAGAGCTATCTATAAAGCGATCACATAATACAAGGTAATCCTGGTTAAGCGCCGGCATAACTTTTTCTACTAAATGCTGTCTACGTGCAGCGGCATACAGAAGCGCCTCTGTACGTGCTTCCATCATCGTATACTCTTGTTTATGTAAAATCGTTCTAATGTCCTCAGAAATTGCAATACCACCTGGTTCTCTTGTCGCCATTACCTTTTGTTCTCTTTGTTCAAAGTATGGTAATAAACTTTGAATTAACGTTGTTTTACCCGAGCCTTCTGGGCCTTCAATTGTTACAAATAATCCCTTCATCCTAAAACCTACTTTCTATATCATACACTTTCATATATTTCGTGTTGCCTTGAAAACGAGCGCCTGCTTTCTCTAAATACATAATTTGCTCTTTATGCTCTGAAGTAATTTTTTCTCCATACATAATCAATGGAATTCCAGGTGGATACGGAATTACCATTTCCGCCGCTATCATCCCAACTGCTTCTTCTACAGATACTACTTTTGTTTCATACCCTTCCAGTTGTTTATATGTATACAGTAAAGGAGAAATTTCTCCTTTATAAGTATAACGAATAGATTCCTTCTTGTCTTTCACCTCATAAGATTGCAATGCCATCCGAATCATCTCTATAGCCTTCATATACTTCTTATTTACTTGCAAGGGCAAAATAAATAAGACATTATATGGATCTGCCATTTCCGTATATATACCGACCTTTTCTAATACAGACTGTAATTCGTATCCCGATAACTGACAACGTGTCTGTACGGTAACCTTTAACTCGTCTTGTAATGGATATTGTAAAATAGCTATTTGTGGAATAGAAGACAATTCTGCTTTAAATTCCCGTAAAAACTCGACAATTTCATCATGTCCCTTTTCTTTTATACGCGCTAATGTAAAGCGTGCAATATCAAGAGAAGTCATAATTGGATACGATGGACTACTAGATTGTAGCATACTTAAATAAATAGAAACTTTTTCTTCTTTCACTAAACTGCTATTTATATGTAAATAGGATCCCATCGTCATCGCAGGTAATGTTTTATGTGCGGAATGAACTACAATATCTGCACCATATGCTAAAGCTGACTTTGGAAATGCCCCGCCTAAACAAAAATGAGCCCCATGTGCTTCATCTACTAAAACAGGGATTTTATGTGCATGTGCATAAGCAATGCTTTCCTCTAAATCCATCCCCATACCATAATAATTAGGATGTGTTAAAATAAGTGCTTTCGCATTTGGATATTTTTCAATTGCTTCCTTAATAACTTCATTATGAATTCCCACGGGTACGTTATAAGCTTCATCAATCCACGGATCTAAAAAAATTGGATTTGCTCCTGCTAATTTTAAACCATTAATAATTGATTTATGACAATTTCTTTGTACAAGAACAATATCATGTTCCCCACAGCAAGACAAAATCATTGCTAAGTTCCCGACTGTTGAACCATTAATTAAAAAATAACTTTTTTTCACTTTATATACATCAGCTAATAATTGTTGTGCCTCTTCTATACATTCAAACGGACTATGTAAATCATCTAACCCTGATAATTCAGTTACATCGATAGATAGTATATCTTTAAACTCCTCTACTGCCTCCTGAGGGAAGTTTAAACCATTTTTATGACCTGGAACATAAAAGGATAATGGCCCCCTTTCTTTAAACTGTATTAATGCCTCATATAAAGGTATGCGATTTTGATTCATCTATATCTCTTCCTTATTATTTCATTCTTTCTCTATTATACAGAACAAAAAAAATAATAGGCATATGCCTATTTAAAAATATGATACTTCTAATTTCCGAAGTTGTTTTAAATAATATATATACTTCGGATCATTTGTCTCCGTATTCACCATGTCTTTTTCACATTCATAACATATTAAATTATTATAAACATATATTCCTTCTTTTCTTTCTGTCTCACAAACAATACAAACTTCGTTTTGTGATTTCATATCCTTCCCTCCCTATTCAAATGAACATATTTCATACTTCTATTCCTTAACAATTTCCAGAAAAATATACATCGATTTCTTATATAATATGATTCATTCGTGGGCAACGTGTTTGTATTATCATGACTTCTTTTTACGTACTGTTTGAAAACACAAAAAAACACGAATCATTTGATTCGTGTTTTAGCTTGCTTGGCGACGTCCTACT
>NZ_NVEC01000140.1 GCF_002571225.1 Bacillus sp. AFS059628
AATACAAAAGTAGGCGAAACAAAAGTAGAAGGAACAAAAACGTGGAACGATAACAATGCAACAGATCGTCCAAGCACGATTAAAGTAGACTTACTACAAAACGGTAAAGTAATTGACACGAAAGAAGTAAGTAAAGCAACAAATTGGAAGTACACGTTTGAAAAACTCCAAGCATACGATACAAACGGAGTAGCGTACAAGTATGAAGTGAAAGAACAACCGGTAGACGGATACAAATCCGAAGTAAACGGTTATGACATTACGAATACAAAAGTAGGCGAAACAAAAGTAGAAGGAACAAAAACGTGGAACGATAACAATGCAACAGATCGTCCAAGCACGAT
>NZ_NVEC01000141.1 GCF_002571225.1 Bacillus sp. AFS059628
ATAGGAAGAGAAAGAGCAAATATGTTGCAAGATGACGAGTTAGGGGAAGAAAGACGCAAAATCTTGTAAATATCTGTTACAATAAATTAAATATAATAGTAGTAAGGAATTTTATGATGAAAACTACTTTGTTATGATCCATGGTTTAGGGAGGAATATAAAGTGGATAATTTATTACAAATGTTTCGAGATGCATTGTTAATCTCTGAGCCAATTTATAAAACAAATGAGCTAGTATGGAATAAGTGGAATGCATACTTTAAAGATGTTGAAAACAATAATAATAAAGTATTAACCTCATCTCATGCATCTCCATCATTTACTGCATTAGTTTCTTGGTTAGAAAAAAAGCAAGAATCGGGTATTACATTAGTACAAATTTATGCGAAAATTGATTCCTATAAGGAAGAAATATATAAAGAAATTGAAGGATTTATAGAAAAAGAATTTCAAGATATAGCACTTTCAAGTTCCATAGTAGTAGAAAATGATCAAAATATATATAAGACAAACATAGTAAACCATGAGGATTATTATGAGGTAAATAACTCTGCTGTTTATTATAAGCTAAGAGATGGGATTGCAAAAAATCAATTTGAAGAAGATGAGTTAAGTAAGGTTTTACAATATCCTATCGAAACTAAGTCTTCTAATGGTGTAGCTCAGCTTTCTTCACACAAAGATGAAGATTTAAGACTTACAAATATAGAAGAAGCTGCTCGGTGGAATACCCTTGTTGATGATGTAATGAGTAATATGGATGATTTAACGGCAGATTGCTTAGATGCAATTACAATACAATGGATAAACGAAGCAAAATCTCCAGACGAATTCATTGATTTTTCTTATGAGCAAGTTTTAGAGATGTGCAACATCCCAAAAACAGTAGTCAAAAATAAAGAATACTATAGAGCGGAAGATAAAATTAAAATTGCAAAGAGAATTGCGGCTTTAGCAAGCATTTTTATCTATTTAAATGATGATAATGAGGTAGTAGTATTAAATGACCGTGATGATGATGGAGAACGTTTAGAATTAAAACGTGAAGTAATCAAAAGGTTATTTGTATTAGATTCAGTTGTATTGTGGAGACATAGTGTTACTAATGAATATATGGGCATTGAGTCTTGTCGTATTAAGCCAGGCAGCTTTTTAACCAATTACTTATACGGATCAAATAATACAACAGCGTTATTGTCTAAAAAAGCACTTGAATACAATAGTTATAGACACAAATATCATAAAAGGTTAATTCGATACTTAACATGGCAATGGAGAATTAGACAAATGTATTCATCATTGAAAAAACCATATTCTATAGGCGGGGACAAAGGGCTGCTAGCAGTAATGGATATTCCAAAAGATTGGAAGCCAAATCGTATTAGAGAACAGTTAGAAAATGTTCTAATGGATTTAGAAAATGAAAAAGTAATTTCTCATTGGGAGTATAGTGACCCACTTGATGAACAACAAATTGGGAAACGTAATTGGTTTAAAAACTATTACGCTAATTTAGGAATAACGATTTTACCGCCTGAGGAAATGCTGCAATCAATGGATAGGGTAATTGGAAAGAAGAGTATAGAAGAACCTCAGGAACAATTACCTGAAGTAACAGTTGTTAAAGAAATAAAGAAGACTGTGGAATCAGTTGAACAAATAGAGAAAAAAATCCGTGACCAAATACTGAAAGTACACAATGAAAAAAAGGTAAGCATTCGTGAAATAGCAGATGAAATTAGTATTTCTCCGTCTACATTATCTAGATTTTGCAATTATAAAACAAAACGTTTATCTAAAAAAGCATTAGAAAAGCTAACGAAATGGTGCGAAAGACAAGAAATATTAGAAAAGATGTAACATAGACTAAACATTTCTTTTAATAATAGTCCAATTAAAAATACACATACATTATGTATGTGTATTTTACTTATTATCAATTGTAAGAGGCAAAATTTCTTTTATTAAAAGTAATTTTGGAGGGCGAAGGTCCTACCGGAAAATCAAAATAGTTATGCTGTTTAATCCACTACAATTAAATTTCTTGTCTTATCGATATGGTTCAGTAACATACGATACTCTTCTTCATACATAGTTAAACGTTGTAGAAGGGATTGATTCTCCGCTTCTAAATCTTTAATTTGATTTTGTAAAATTGTCAATTCATTTACATCCTTATAATTTTGTAGAAAGAGAATAATGTCATCTAATGTAATAGACAAAGAGTTTGTTTCTTTTTCTGGTGGGGAGAGAGGAATGTTGTTTCTCACTTTTCGGTCTTGTTTTGCTTGTTGTATTTCTTCTTGGTATTGTTTTCTCACATATGAATTCCAACGAAATCCACAAGCAGCGGGTGTTCTAGCTAGTAGTTTTGCTACTTCTTTGAATGCAGCTAACTGTGTTCCACCGTTACGAATATACTGAAGTACTGTTGATGCGAGAAGTAAATCGTTATCATTAGTCCAAGAATCTTGTCTTGAAATTACCACGTTTTAACCCCCCATATATGTTTTATATTACATATATGCAGTTACTTAAAATGATAGAAGCTCAATCTCTCTTACAATAATGAGGGGTAAGTTTATAGAAGTGTCTATGATTTTCAATGCAAAATTGCATATATGGTTGACTATTCACCAAACCTGTAACTATAATAGTTACAGGTTTGGTGAATTAATAGATTGGGTTGACATGAGTTAGTTGTATTAATGATGTATAAACAAATATTTAAGAATGAATGGAGTTAAAAATATAGACTTACATATAAAATATATTTCTAGAAAGAAATTAGGTAATATAC
>NZ_NVEC01000142.1 GCF_002571225.1 Bacillus sp. AFS059628
TGTTCTATATTACACCTCTATACTCTAATCGTCAACACCTTTTATTCAATTAATAATAAAAATAATTTTAAAGGTATTTTTATTATTCGTTTCACCTTTCTCTATTTCAATGAAATAAAGAAAAGAACAACCTATTACACACAAGACATCCTTTTCTTTAAACATTATATACATACCCTTATAAACTTTAACATTCTTCATTCTCTTTAACATTTCGATTGCCCCACATAAATAAATCAATTAACTTACGTTTATCTGCCCATATCACTCCAAATAAAACTAAGCTACCACCTATTACTATTCTCCATGTTAAAAATTCATTTAATAGAACAATTGAAGCAACAATACTTATTAACGGCAAGGCATTTAAATATAATCCACTTACTGATGCCGAGACTGTCTCTAATGCTCTATTCCAAAACCAATACGCTAAAATTGTTGCCCCAATAACAAGATATAGTATACTTAATCCAGCCTTCCATGTTCCAATCTTTGGAAAACCGTAATAAAAAGTTTCTACCGTTGCAAATGGTAATAGAATAACAGTCCCAATAATTAAAGTTAGTGTTGTAAAAACCTTGTTTGATAAATACTGTTCTTGTTTTGGCCTTTTCAGCAATACTGTATAGAAAGCAAATAAAAAAGTACTTAATAAAATAAGGGTATCTCCTATTAAAGATACTTCTTGATCAACGTTACTAGATGGAATGGTAATAAGAAGTACTCCGGCAGCCCCAAATACAATACCGATCCAATAATTGAGCTGAATTTTTTCTTTCAAAAAGAACGCTGAAAAAAGAATTGTAACTAAAGGTAGAGCAGCATCAATAATACTAACATGCAATCCACTTGTTAAAGAAATACCGTAGGATGTGAACATAAAGTAACCAGCTACACCAGTAAAAGATAGTAAACTCATTCTTTTCCACGGCACGTGTTTATGTACAACCGATTTTTTTAATTGTTTAAATGAGAATAGTAAACAGATTCCACCCGCGAAGAAAAGGCGAATAAATAACAAAGTAAATGGCTGAATAGATTCTAACGCCCACTTTGTTGGTGCAATAGCTGTGCCCCATAACATAACAGCCGCTAATAACATGCAAATTTCTTTCATAATCCCCCCACACCCATCAAAAAATATATGTTAACTATCTTAATTATAGGTTTTTTCTTATGTGAAATCCTTTAAAAACGAAAAAACGTTATGTGAAAAAACAACTGAATAGCTATTTTCTACATAACGGTTTCATATAAAAAGTAAAATATTTTTAGTCATGCTACAACTCAATTCATATAAAAGGTAATACTTACCTTCAGCTAATATTCAAGCGTATTACTTTATACCTCTTTACCCAATCATCGTCCAACATTCATTTGAAACTATTTCTATTTCATTCTCTTCCCTCTTTAAGATTACTAAATGTATGGATTATGACATTTGGCACATAAGAATAAA
>NZ_NVEC01000143.1 GCF_002571225.1 Bacillus sp. AFS059628
CTTTTATCAAGCTGCCTAATGAAATAGCCGTGTCTAACTTTTAGGGGTCCATTCATCTACTTTACGTAGAGTGCTCTTTTCTATAAACAACCCTGATCCAGCAAAAGGGGTATATTGGGGATATACAAGGGAAACCGGAAAAGGAATTTATATTAAATTATATATAAATCCAGAAATAAGAAGTAGGTCTCCACTTCTGGATTATTTAGCAATTATTATAGTACTGGTGCCATTGTTTCTTTTAATACTTTCACAGAATGAGCGAATTTCGCTTTTTCTTCTTCATTTAGCTCAAGTTCTACGATTTCACGTACACCTTCGCGGTTAATAACAGCTGGAACACCTACGTAAGCATCTTTCTCACCATATTGACCTTCAAGGTATGCAGATACAGTTAATACACTATTCTCGTTGTTTAAGATCGCTTTAGTTACACGAAGTAGTGACATACCGATTCCGTAGTAAGTTGCACCTTTACGTTCGATGATATGGTAAGCTGCATCACGTACATTTTCGAAGATTTTATCTAAGTCTTCTTGTTTGTATTGTTCGTTGTTAGCTAAAATTGTTTCTAGTTTTTGTACACCGATAGTAGCATGGCTCCATACTGGAAGTTCAGTGTCACCGTGCTCACCAACGATGTAAGCATGAACGTTACGTGGATCTACGTCTAAGTAGTCACCTAACATGTAACGGAAACGAGCAGAGTCTAAAGTAGTACCAGAACCAATTACGCGCTCTTTTGGTAGACCAGATTCTTTCCAAGTTACGTAAGTTAAAATATCAACTGGGTTAGTTGCGATTAAGAAGATTCCATCGAATCCACTATCCATAATACCGCGAACGATTTGTTTAAAGATCTTTGTATTTTTCTCAACTAAGTCTAAACGAGTTTCACCTGGCTTTTGTGGTAATCCAGCAGTGATAACAACTAAATCTGCATCTTTACAATCTGCATAGCTACCGCTCCAAACTTTTGTTGGTGATGGAGAGAATGGTACCGCATGGCTTAAGTCCATTGCTTCCCCTTCTGCTTTTGCTTCATTAACATCTACTAATACGAATTCTTCAGCTACACCTTGGTTGATCATTGAGTAAGCGTAACTACAACCTACAGCTCCTGTTCCTACTAATACTACACGATTGATACCTTTTTTCATGGTAATTTCCCCTCTCTATTGTTCACATATATTTTTTTATGATTGTTTAAGTAATTAATTAAAATACTAATTTAATGTTGTTTAACTTCTTTACACTCATATTGTAGCACGTATTATTGTGAATTACTTCACAAATTATGACCTATTTGTGAACTTTTTCACATAGAGTGTAAAGTTATTAAATCAAGTATGAAATCAATCTCAATGGAGGCCTTTTCTTCAGATTGTGAAAGGGTTTTTCTTATGCTTTTGTCGGTAAGTGAAATTATATCGTCGATTTTTGGAATATATCGACCGTAACTCAAATTATATCGTCGATTCGACAAGGAATATCGACTTACCGACAAAACCCGACAATAATGACAACATAAAGTGAACCTATAATCAGTGGGAGTTTTACTGCCCGTTAATGTCGGATAAAAAAGCTGCCTCCTATAGATCACCTATTATAGGCAGCTTCTTTATTTATTTTCCGCAGTAGCACCTAATACAGCAGCTTTTACATAATGTTGACCGTTTAATTTTTGTAAATCCTCGGCACTTCCCGTTACGACTACTCCAATGACCTTTACATCCTTCTTACTTGGTTTTGCTTTCTTTCCTTTTCGGTAGTCATATCAAATAGAAAAAAGTATACAAACAATCTAAAAAAAGCAGACTATCTAAAGTCTACTTTTACACAACAAAAAAGAGATAGCAGATTATGCTATCTCTTTTAGTATGACCCGTACGGGATTCGAACCCGTGTTACCGCCGTGAAAGGGCGGTGTCTTAACCACTTGACCAACGGGCCAATTACTGGCAGAGAAGAAGGGATTC
>NZ_NVEC01000144.1 GCF_002571225.1 Bacillus sp. AFS059628
AAAACAAGGAAAAATCACGAGACAAGACAAAGCGCAAGTAGTCTATGAATTAAGGCATAAATATTCGGTGAAGGCACTTGTGGAGCTAGCTACTATTCCACGAAGCACGTATTATGATTTAGTAAAGAAAATGCATCGTCCAGATGTAGATGCCNNGTGAACCACAAGAAGGTTCAGCGCATTATGAAAGAGCTTGGGTTAAAGTGTGTTGTGCGTATGAAGAAATATAAATCCTATAAAGGAAAAGTCGGTAGAATTGCACCTAATATTTTAGAGCGTAATTTTCATACAGATGCACCGAATCAAAAGTGGGTAACAGACATCACAGAGTTTAAATTGTTTGGAGAAAAACTGTATGTATCACCTGTATTAGATTTGTATAATGGTGAAATTATTACCTATACAATTGGTTCTAGACCGACGTATTCGCTTGTTTCAGACATGTTAGAGAAAGCATTGGAACGTTTACCTGAAACCCACCAGCTACTGATGCATTCGGATCAAGGATGGCATTATCAAATGAGACAGTACGTCCATACACTTGAATCAAGAGCGATCGTCTAGAGTATGTCTCGAAAAGGC
>NZ_NVEC01000145.1 GCF_002571225.1 Bacillus sp. AFS059628
GTGCTGCTCCACCCCGCGATAATACTATTCATATAATTTATATGGTGGAGGATGACGGGATCGAACCGCCGACCCCCTGCTTGTAAGGCAGGTGCTCTCCCAGCTGAGCTAATCCTCCAAAGTGGTGACCCGTACGGGATTCGAACCCGTGTTACCGCCGTGAAAGGGCGGTGTCTTAACCACTTGACCAACGGGCCAAATATTATAAATCCTATGGCGGAGAGCAAGGGATTCGAACCCTTGATACGCTTATGACGTATACACGATTTCCAATCGTGCTCCTTCGGCCAACTCGGACAGCTCTCCAATGGCTCCGCAGGTAGGAATCGAACCTACGACCGATCGGTTAACAGCCGATAGCTCTACCGCTGAGCTACTGCGGAATAATATTGCCTGGCAACGTCCTAC
>NZ_NVEC01000146.1 GCF_002571225.1 Bacillus sp. AFS059628
GTCCGATTGGTTCAACTAATAATCAGTGGGGGATGAAGAAAACCCCCACTGATTAAAGTTTCACTTTATATTTCACTTAAGTGAAATGGTAACCAAACCAAAGGAAAAATAAAATAATTGCGGTGTTAAATAGAGTAAAACATAAACCGATAATGGCTAAAATTTTCTTCTCAGCTCGGCTCCCCAAAGAGATAACTGATAGTATTATTGCTATAACAGCGGAAGCTAATATGCAAGAGGCGAAAGTTGTTTTGTATCAAATTTGGATAAGCACGAATAAGGATAAAATAGAAATTAAGGCGGGGGATAATCGGTACGCTCAATTAGAAGGAAAGTATGCAGCCACTTTGTTTCGGATTGTTACAGGGGAGAAGTTAGGTGAATAAACGTATATAGGGTTATAGGAATTCAGTTCGGATTTTTCATTTTGGGAGATAATTAGTTTTCAATAATTATAGCTATATATTTATATTGGAATAAATATTGAGAATCGGATAAAATGGACTTGATGTGCATGAGGTTTTACGTTTATCCCGCATTAACGGGCAGTAAGACCCCCACCTCAAAATTTAGCGGAAGCAAAGAAGTTAGGTGGGGGTCGGGCTGCCCGTAAAAGCCCGATTGGNNTGATGAAAGTTTCACTTTATATGCGGATTAATGTGTCCATTAATCCGTCAATGAATAATAAACCGAGGAAATATATTGTTTTTAGAAAGATTCGATGTTATGTTTAATTTTCTTAATATAATATTTCGTTTATATAGGAGTGGCTATTTGAAAAAAATAATATTATTGGTTGTATTGACTACATGCTGCCTCACTATTGCAGGATGCTCTAATAATAGGGTTGCAACAAAGGATGAGTCTAAAACTTCAACACCTGTAAAGATTAAACGTATCAATAAAGCGTGGTACAAACATATATAATAGTTTAAAGAATCTTGAAATTGTTGATCATAAAGATTATAAGATGAAATTAGTTAGGCCGATAGTAGAGTTTGTGAAACTTGGTGAAAAGCGGGCTGCATAGTTCGCATTTAAATTAATAAAATATTCACCAAAAGGAGTCTACATGTAGAACCTTTTTTGTGGATATTTTTCATAAATAGGAGGCATTCTATGTTGCTTGTCTTTAACTTAAACCTTCTGAAAATTATTTTACTAAGTTAAATATCATCCTTCAAAATTCGGGGAATGCGGAGGCATGTAATAACTCGATTGGTGTGGTCTTTTTTCACTTTATCTACCATGTTTATATATCTTTCTATTAAAAAATCTAACTTTAATCGATTAAATGGAATAAAACTTTGTTAAAAACAATGAAATTTCAGGAAAAATAAGGTACACTAATCAATGGTTTTGGTTTAAAATCAATTGACGTTTATGTATACGGGGGAAAGATTGATGAACAATAATTCAGTAAATGAATCTGTTGAAGAAGTTGAGAAAAAACGGGTAAGATCAAAAAAACGTTTTACAAACTGGAAGCTAATCGCTGCGGGTGGCGGTGTAATTGCACTACTTATTGGGGGATTGAGTTATTATCAAGCAACTCACTTCAATTCAAATGTTACAATTAACGATACAAATGTTGGTGGTTTGAGCGCTGATCAGGCAATACAGAAATTAAAGACGTCTGGGCTAGCAAATAAAGTCTATATTGATCAACAAGAAATTTTAGATGAACAAGATACAAAAACGGAACTGACGGAAAAAGATTTGCCACAAGTTAAGAAACTATTAAAAAGCCAGTGGACATTTTTCCCTTCTGCAAAGGAAAAAGATTATTCATTGCTACCGAAAGAAGTAGATCAGTATCGTAGTGAAACGATGAAAAAACTTGTAGAAGAAAAGCTTGTTTCTATGAATGAAAAATTAAAAGCACCTCAAGATGCTATGGCGAAGCTTGAACAAGGGAAAGTTGTTATTTCGAAGAGCGTTGATGGAAAACAGTATGACGTAACGAATCTATTAAAAGATTACGATAAACAGAAGCATAAAAGCGAAATTCATCTAAAGTCCGCATACATACAACCTATTAAAGAAGATGATCCAATCATCAAAAAAGAAGAGAAAGCATTACAAAATCTTCTTGCGCAGTCTGTTGATTATAAAGTGCAGGATGAAGTGTATTCATTAAAAGCAAAAGATTTAATTCAAAATGCTACTATGTCAAAGGATATGAAAGTAACAATCGATGCGAGCGACATTAAGAATAAAGTCGCTGAAATTAATAAGGCAAAATCTACATTACATAAAGACTTCGCTTTTAAAACACATTCTGGTTCGGTTATTTCAGTAAAGGGACAAGGATACGGCTGGGCACTAGATGTGGAAAAAGAAACAAAACAAGTTCAACAAGCTTTTGAGAAAGGCGAAAAATCACTTTCTGCTTCTAATATTCACGGGAATGGTTGGGAGAAGGAAGGGATCGGTTATAAAATAACATCGAATAATGGCATCGGAGACACATATGCAGAAGTGTCCATTGCAGATCAACAAATTTGGATTTACAAAGATGGGAAATTAGTTGTCACAACAAATGTAGTAACGGGTAAACATAGCACGAGTGAAGATACATCACCAGGTGTATGGTACGTATTATATAAACGAACTCCATACACGCTGAGAGGAAACGCAGTAGGGAAAGCTGATTATGCAGTGAAAGTAGATTACTGGGTTCCATTCACAAATAGCGGTCAAGGATTCCATGATGCTGGCTGGCGAAAAGACTGGGGAAATAACGCCTATTTAACAGGTGGATCTGGTGGGTGTGTAAACCTTATGCCTAACGTTGCAAAAACTGTATATGATAGTTTGAATACGTATGATCCAGTTATTGTGTACTAGAAAATAGCTGCAGTATTAAGAAAAAACACCTCTTGAGTTTGCATACGAAGTGAAGTGACCCAATGAA
>NZ_NVEC01000147.1 GCF_002571225.1 Bacillus sp. AFS059628
ACCTATTGTTGTTTTTTATTATTTTTGCAAGGGAATCGCATCAAAATATGTTCTATAGTTATTAGAGAATTCAAAGTTATTTTTTGCATCCCAATTAATAGACCAAGACATTAGGCCGCGGAATGCAGGGTAGCCACTCTGATTTGAAAGCTTATACTTTCCTCCGAAAGGAATTCCTTTAATGATATAATCTAAAGCTTTTTTCATTTCAGTTGGAGAAATATATCCGCCACTTGGAGCGGCCGCTGGTGCTGCAGGAAGTCCAATCATGACTTGATCCGAACGAAGAGCTGGGAAAATGTTATTTGCATTACCACCTACAGGAAAACCATGTAAGAGCATATCTGCCATAGCGACCTCGTAGTCTGCAGTACCTTGATTGTAGTTATTACCATCCATTCCAATTCCGCTACCAGCGTTGTAGTGTTGAACGTGAATGTATGTTAGTTTGTCTTTCACTCCGTAAATAATCGGTAAATATGCACCCCATATGCTTCCATATGCGCTATATCCGCCTTGAACATAAGCTGTTTCAGGAGCCATACTTAATAGAAAATCTGGACCATAATGATCTGAGATTGTCCGAATAGCTGAAATAAGATTTACGATTTGAGGAGTCGTTGGGTTTTTGAAATTAGTGTCATTTCCGTTTAAGTAAATACCTGATTCAAGGTCAATATCTATTCCATCAAAACCGTATTTATCGATTAGAGATTGTATAGAATTAATAAAACGTTGCTTAGCGGCATTGTCAGGAAGTAGAACGACCCCATTTTGTCCACCTATTGAAAGAACTACTTTCTTTCCTTTACTTTTTAAATAAGAAATATCTGATTTGAACTCTGCATCTGTACCGTACACAGGGGCAAATTCAACAGTGGAACGATCACCACTAGTCTCACCGAAGGACACATTGATTACATCCCATTTTGGTGAAACGTCTTTTAATTTAATTATGCCAGTACCGTTATCAAAGTTATGCCAGTAGCCAACGAGTAATTTTGATCCTAAATTGTTTGCTGCTTGTGCTTGAAAGGGAGCTAGCGGTAGCAGTAAAAAAATTACTAACGTACAACAAATGAATTTGAACTTGTTTAACATATTAACACTCCTATACAAAAAAGTTGTCTAGATGTATAATCTTGTTTTTTAAAAATATCTGAAAATTCGTTCTTTTGTAAGGTGACTATAATTTTCTCAACAATTGTGTATGGGAAATTATTAAACCTAATGAAATAATTTTTTGAAGGAAGTCGAATTCCGATTGTTAAATTCAGAATATTTTGATATATTTAAAAGTATAGAAAAAGGTTTTTCACAAAATACTCTTACATAAATTTCAAAATTACGTTTGGAAGGGGATGTACAAGAGTTGGATAAAAATCTTAAGAAAGATCTAAAAATACGCCACATTACAATGATCTCAATTGGCGGCGTAATAGGAGCTGGTTTGTTTGTTGGAAGTGGTGCGGTTGTGCATTCAGCAGGGCCAGGTTCTATCGTTTCATATGCATTAGCAGGACTTCTAGTTATTTTCGTTATGAGAATGCTAGGAGAAATGGCAGCTATTAACCCGACAAGTGGTTCATTTGCAACATATGCACGAGAAGCAATTGGTCCATGGGCGGGGTATACAATTGGGTGGCTATATTGGTTTTTCTGGGTAATTGTTATTGCAATAGAAGCCACAGCAGGTGCTGGTATTATTCAATACTGGATTCCAGAAATCCCGCTTTGGTTATTAAGCCTAATATTAACGATTTTATTAACATTGACGAATGTTTTTTCAGTGAAATCATTTGGAGAGTTTGAATATTGGTTTTCTTTTATTAAAGTAATAAGTATTGTTTTGTTTCTTTGTCTTGGACTAGCTGTTATTTTAGGATTTGTACCAGGAACGGAAGCACCTGGCACTTCCAATTTAGTAGGACAAGGAGGATTTATGCCAAACGGTATCAGTTCGGTGCTACTTGGAATCACTGTCGTTATATTTTCATTTATGGGATCTGAGATTGTTGCAGTAGCTGCTGGAGAATCTGCTGAACCTGTAAAAGCAGTAAAAACAGCAACAAATAGTGTAATTTGGCGTATTCTCGTATTTTTTATTGGATCAATCGCTGTAGTTGTTACACTTCTTCCGTGGAATTCAGCAAACATACTAAAAAGTCCGTTTGTAGCGGTACTAGAACATATAGGGATACCAGCGGCAGCACAAATTATGAATTTCATCGTGTTAACAGCCGTACTTTCTTGTTTAAATTCGGGTTTATATACAAATTCAAGAATGCTTTTTTCGATGGCAGAAAGAGGAGATGCTCCAAAGGCATTTTTGAAATTGAACAGTAGTGGTGTTCCAGTTCGGGCAGTTTTATTCGGAACTTTCTTTGCTTACATTGGCGTTGTTTTTAGTTATATATCTCCAGATAAAGTATTTTTATTTTTAGTGAATGCGTCTGGCGGGATTGCTTTACTCGTTTATCTCGTTATAGCAGTTTCACATTTCAAGATACGTAAAAAAATGGGGGAAATGGAACAACAAAATTTGAAAGTGAAAATGTGGTTTTTCCCGTATGCAACGTATGTTACAATTGCCGCTATTATAGCAGTTTTAGTTGCGATGCTTGCAATTGAATCTTTACGTTCGCAGGCACTATTAACGATGCTTGTTACTGTTCTTATAATCATTTCTTATTTTATTTTTAATAGAAAGAAAAATAGTACAGTGTTGAATTCTAAAAGTAAGAATGAGGAATCTGTTCGCTTCTAATTTCTTGTTTTAGAAGAGAGTTACACCCAATCATTGCTAGAAAAGAATCATATATAATCATAGAAACAAGTAATTACTATTGTCATAGTGAATATAAACTTTTTTCTTGACTTTTTATACGAAGGCGAGCAAAATGGTAAAAAAGGAAGGGGGATGATGATGGAAGAGTACGTATTAGAGCTGTATAACCTGTTATATACGACAGAATGGCAAGATATTGTTTCGTTTCTAGGAATCGTATTTTGCATGAAAATTGTAATCGTATATATGGAAGAGCAAGGTATGTTCTATTCCTTCTCATCCCCGTTCGATATGCAACGCGAGCCGTTGCTAAACTATGCCAATGTGAAATACGAACAAATTCCTTTTGTTATTTTCTTTATGATTCGATTTATAACAGCAATTGTAAAGAAAAAGGAAAGTGACGATGAAGAGTGCCACTCAACTTGTAATATAGCGAACGTTTTTTAAGCTAAATACAAGGAGGAGATTTATATGTGGTTTCGATTTCTTATGATTGGTTTCTTTTCATTAACAGCAATTTCATTAATGGGTTATCAAGTATCTGAAATTTTTCAAGCATATAGCGATACGTTTTTTAACAAAAACTAATCGCGTTGCTATTTGAATAATAAAGCGAAAAAATCCTTCTTAAGAAGTTTTATTAAGAAGGATTTTTTCTTTGTCTTATCTTGCTGTGTCAAACTATTGTCACATTTACACTGTGAATAGTATGTTAAAATAGTGAGGTTACGTATACATATTTGAAGGAAGAGGGAGTGACCATTTTGGTGGATCAATCAACAAATCAGAAAAGCTATGCTCCTATTGTGATAACGCTTTCTGTAATTGTAAATGCGATTATTTTATTTTTGTTCTTTGGACCTGTTGGCTATGAAGGAGAATTACATTTTGATGTAACAATTTTACCAATGTTAAATGCAATTTTTAATAGCTTTACGTTCGTATTCTTATTAGCAGCTCTATACTCTATTATTAAGAAGAATGTGAAAATGCACCGTGGTTTCATCCTGGCAGCATTTACAACGACGTTGCTATTTTGTGTTTCTTATTTATCGTATCATTACTTAGCGCCAGCAACACATTTTGGCGGAGAAGGATTCATTAAATATGTGTATTTCATCATTTTAATTACACATATTATCCTGGCAGCAATTATTGTACCGCTTGCATTGTTTGCACTTGTATTTGGTTTTACAAATCAATTAACACGTCATCGTAAAATTGTGCGTTGGACGATGCCGATTTGGTTATATGTAAGTTTATCTGGTGTTATTGTTTACTTAATGATCTCACCTTATTATCAATAAAAAATCTCAGCCTGTAGGCTGGGATTTTTTTGTTAGGCAAATATTTTTGTGAAATGAAAAAAATATGGTATACAAAAGTATAGTTACTTTTCATATAGAAGGGATGGTAAAGGGATATGCAAAATTTTGTATTTCGTAATCCAACGAAACTTATTTTCGGTAAAGGGCAATTAGAACAGTTGAAAACTGAAATTCCACAGTTCGGTAAAAAAGTTCTTCTCGTATACGGGGGAGGCAGTATTAAAAGAAACGGTATTTATGATAATGTAATTTCTATTTTAAAAGATATAAATGCAGAAGTATTTGAATTGACAGGCGTTGAACCGAATCCACGTGTATCAACTGTAAAGAAAGGAATTCAAATTTGTAAAGATAATGGTGTTGAATTTATTTTAGCAGTTGGTGGAGGAAGTGTAATTGACTGTACGAAGGCAATTGCTGCTGGTAGTAAGTACGATGGAGATGTATGGGATATTGTAACGAAAAAAGCTTTTGCTAGTGAGGCATTACCATTTGGTACTGTACTTACGCTTGCAGCAACAGGATCTGAAATGAATGCTGGTTCTGTCATTACAAACTGGGAAACGAATGAAAAATATGGCTGGGGTAGTCCAGTTACTTTCCCGCAGTTTTCAATTTTAGATCCAGTTCATACTGCGTCTGTGCCGAAGGATCAAACAATTTACGGTATGGTAGATATTATGTCACACGTATTAGAGCAATATTTCCACAACGGAACAAATACAGAACTACAAGATCGTTATTGTGAATCTGTTTTAAAAACAGTAATTGAAACGGCTCCTAAGCTTTTAAATGATTTAGGAAATTATGAGCATAGAGAAACCATTTTATATTGCGGTACTATGGCGTTAAACGGCATTTTAGCGATGGGAGTTAAAGGAGACTGGGCCACTCATAATATTGAGCATGCAGTTTCTGCGGTTCATGATATACCACATGGGGGTGGCTTGGCGATTTTATTCCCGAACTGGATGAAGCATGTTGTAGATGAAAATGTAAGTCGTTTTAAACAGTTTGCTATTCGTGTATTCGATGTAGAAACGGATGGAAAGACTGATCGAGAGATTGCGTTAGAAGGGATTGAGGCGTTACGTCAGTTTTGGACTTCAATTGAAGCGCCGGTAACATTAGCTGATTACGCTATTGGAGAAAACGAAATTGATGTAATGGCGGATAAAGCGATGGCTTATGGCGAATTTGGTAACTTTAAAAAATTAAATAAAGACGATGTTTTAAGCATATATAAAGCTTCCCTATAAGTGAAGCGAGTAAAGGAACCCATTTGATATAACAATCAAATGGGTTTCTTTTTTGTTGTTTATAACTGTTAGTGACTGATTTTGATTATTTATGAATGTTTACGGTTGATTTTTGTGATCGTTTTCATTATACTGTAATCAAAGAAGAGGTGAATAAAATGTTAACTCCTGAACGTCATCAAATGATATTGCAACTTGTAAAAGAGCAGAAGGTTGTTAAATTACAACAATTAGTAGAAAGAACAGAAAGCTCTGAATCAACAATTCGTCGTGATTTAGCGCAATTGGAAAAACAAAGGTTATTAAAAAGAGTCCACGGTGGTGCAGCTGTTTTAACAGGAAAAGGACAGGAGCCGACGATGGTTGAAAAATCATCCAAAAACATTCAAATAAAACAACAAATTGCGAAGTATGCCGCTAGCATTGTTGAACAAGGTGATTGCATTTATTTAGATGCAGGAAGTACGACATTTGAAATGATTCCATTTTTAATAAATAAAGATGTTACTGTCGTTACGAATGGACTTATGCATATTGAAGCTTTAGTTGAAAATAATATTCGTGCATATTTACTAGGCGGAATGATGAAAAGTAGGACGAAAGCTTTAATTGGTGCTATGGCACAGGAAAGTATGCAAAAGTATCGCTTTGATAAATGTTTTTTAGGCGCAAATGGTGTACATGAACAGCTTGGTTTTACAACTCCAGATCCAGAAGAGGCATTATTAAAACAAATGGCATTAACATTAGCGAACGAAGGATATTTCTTAATTGATGAAAGTAAGTTTTCAGAAGTTGCGTTTGCGAAAATTGCCAATGTGGAAGAGGCAAATATTATTACAAACCATTTAGAAATTGATTTAGAAAAATATAAAAGACAAACCAATGTAATTGAGGCTGATAAACAATGATCTATACAGTTACTTTAAATCCATCTATTGATTATGTAGTACAAGTTAATTCCTTTGATTTAGGCACAGTAAATCGAGCTGAGAAAGATATGAAGTTTCCTGGAGGAAAAGGGATTAATGTTTCTCGCGTTCTCCATCGTTTAGGTGTGGAAAATGTAGCACTTGGATTTACTGGTGGATTCACCGGTCAATTTATTAAAGATGTATTACAGGCGGAAGGTGTAACGACAAACTTCGTCCAAGTAGACGGGGATTCCCGAATTAATGTGAAAATAAAAGGGCAAGAAGAGACAGAATTAAATGGGCAAGGTCCTAATGTGACAAATGAGCAATTTGAACAATTAATGAAACAAATCGAAAGTATGAAGCAGGGAGATTGCGTTGTGCTAGCTGGAAGTGTACCTGCATCTATCCCAACTACCTTTTATGAATCAATTGCAGCGCTCGGAGCTGAAAAAGGTATTCGCGTAGTAGTCGATGCGAGCGGAAGTGCACTGCAGCATGTAATTAAAAATAAGCCATTTTTAATAAAGCCTAATCATCATGAACTTGGTGGGTTATTCGATGTAGAGATTTCAACAGTAGAAGATATTTTACCGTATGGAAGAAAATTAATCGAACAAGGTGTAGAGCATGTGATCGTGTCAATGGCAGGAGATGGAGCTTTATTATTTACAGCAGAAGGTATATATGAAGCAACTGTTCCGAAAGGTGTTGTAATTAACTCGGTTGGGGCAGGAGATTCTCTCGTTGCAGGATTTGTTGGTAAATATGAACAGACAAAAGATATTGAAAAGGCATTTCAATATGGCGTTGCAACAGGGAGTGCAACAGCATTCTCAGCTGATTTATGTGAAAAGGAAAAAGTAGAAGAATTATTGTCGCAAGTAATCGTAGCTAAGCGATAGGGGGAAGCAACATATGAAAATTACAGAACTATTAAAAAGGGATACAGTTATTATGAATTTGACAGCTTCAAATAAAGAAGCTGTCATAGATGAATTAGTTGAGAAATTAAACGGCGCAAATCGTTTAAATAGTAAAGTGGAATTTAAAGAAGCTATTTTAAAGCGGGAGTCACAAAGTACAACTGGAATAGGGGAAGGAATTGCAATCCCTCATGCGAAAACAAAAGCTGTTAAGCAACCAGCGATTTGTTTTGGTAGAAGTGTAAGCGGTATCAATTATGAATCGCTTGACGGGCAACCAGCTCATTTATTTTTTATGATTGCTGCAAGTGAAGGGGCGAATAATACTCATTTAGAAACGTTATCGCGTCTATCTACATTATTAATGGATGAAGGATTCCGTAAGCAATTATTAGAAGCAAAGGATAAAGAGGAACTTCTTCGTTTGTTTGATGAAAAAGAAAATGAAAAAGAAGAAGAGGTTGAAGTTGCAAAACCAGAAGGAAATGAACCGTACGTATTGGCAGTTACGGCTTGTCCAACTGGAATCGCTCACACGTATATGGCTGCAGATAGCTTGAAAGCAAAAGCAGCAGAGCTAGGAATCGTAATTAAAGTTGAAACGAACGGATCAACAGGTATAAAAAACGGTTTAACGAAAGAAGACATTGAACGAGCAACAGCTATTATCGTAGCAGCAGATAAACAAGTAGAAATGAACCGTTTTGCTGGGAAGCATGTCATTCAAGTACCAGTCGCTGATGGGATTAGAAAAACGGAAACACTTCTGAATCGAGCTGTAAAGCAAGATGCACCAATCTTTAAAGGTGTAGAAGAAGATGGAAAGGCAGAAAGTACGGAAAAAGAAAAAGGATTAGGAATTTATAAGCATTTAATGAACGGCGTAAGTAATATGCTTCCATTCGTTGTTGGTGGTGGGATTTTAATCGCATTAGCGTTTTTGTTTGGTGGTATAAAGGCGGAAGGTCCTTTAGCTGAATTGTTCATGTCTATTGGAGGAGGGAAAACGGGGGCGTTTTTATTCCTTGTACCAATTTTAGCTGGATTTATTGCAAGTTCTATTGCTGATCGACCTGGTTTTATGCCTGGTGTTGTAGGTGGATTTTTAGCAGCGCAAGCAAATGCGGGGTTTTTAGGTGGATTAATTGCTGGTTTCTTAGCTGGATATGTTGTTGTAGGATTGAAAAAATTATTTTCAGGATTACCAGTACAGTTAGAAGGAATTAAACCTGTTTTGTTATATCCAGTCTTTGGATTGTTAATTACAGGAGTTGTTATGCAAAAAGTAGTAAACCCACCAGTAGTAGCATTAAATGAAATGCTAACAGGATGGTTAAATGGTTTGAACGGTACAAATGCTATATTACTAGGTCTTATTTTAGGCGGCATGATGGCAATTGATATGGGTGGCCCGATTAATAAAGCTGCATTTACTTTTGGTATTGCTGCAATAGAAGCGCAGAACTTTGGTGTACACTCTGCTGTTATGGCTGGTGGTATGGTACCGCCATTAGCGATTGCATTCGCAACTACTGTCTTTAAATCAAAGTTTACTGAAGCAGAACGTAAATCTGGTTTAACAAATTATATTATGGGCGCATCGTTTATTACAGAAGGTGCCATTCCATTTGCTGCGGCAGATCCGGTTCGAGTGATAGTAAGTTGTGTTGTTGGTTCAAGTATTGCGGGTGCATTATCTATGTTATTCCAAATTACATTACCAGCACCGCATGGTGGGTTGTTTGTTATCGCATTAGTAAATAAACCGGTGCTATATATTTTCTCGATATTAGTAGGGACAGTTGTTTCAGCTCTTATGATGGGGATTTGGAAAAAGAAAATTAAATAACATATGTAAAGGGGGTAGCTTTTATGAGCTCCTCCTTTTTATTACAAAAAAAGAGGTTAATAATTGGAGAATGATGAATTTTGGTAAAAGATGTAATGAAATATGATTTTTTTGTAACAAAAAAGTAACACTGTAATTTTTTCTGGAAAAAAATTCTGGTGCTTGTATGTGGAAAATATATGAAAACTATTGAAGATTCTATTGGAAATGGGATTCGTTAATATGGAAATTTATGTTACAACTCATTAATCGCATATTACGAATGGTTTGTAAT
>NZ_NVEC01000148.1 GCF_002571225.1 Bacillus sp. AFS059628
CTTCGCTACCCCTCCGACATTTAAAATATATATGGTGGAGGATGACGGGATCGAACCGCCGACCCCCTGCTTGTAAGGCAGGTGCTCTCCCAGCTGAGCTAATCCTCCAAAAGTGGTGACCCGTACGGGATTCGAACCCGTGTTACCGCCGTGAAAGGGCGGTGTCTTAACCACTTGACCAACGGGCCAAAAATTTCAAAACTCTTCCCAAGCTTCCAACCGGGCTTGAACCGGTGACCTCTTCCTTACCATGGAAGTGCTCTACCAGCTGAGCTATGGAAGCATAATGGCTCCGCAGGTAGGACTCGAACCTACGACCGATCGGTTAACAGCCGATAGCTCTACCACTGAGCTACTGCGGAATAATATTAGCCTGGCAACGTCCTACTCT
>NZ_NVEC01000149.1 GCF_002571225.1 Bacillus sp. AFS059628
ACTACACCACGGGACCATTTAATCTTTAAATTAATGTCATTTTAATTTTCATTATAATATTATGGTGGAGGATGACGGGATCGAACCGCCGACCCCCTGCTTGTAAGGCAGGTGCTCTCCCAGCTGAGCTAATCCTCCGAAGTGGTGACCCGTACGGGATTCGAACCCGTGTTACCGCCGTGAAAGGGCGGTGTCTTAACCACTTGACCAACGGGCCAATATGAATGGCAGAGAAGAAGGGATTC
>NZ_NVEC01000014.1 GCF_002571225.1 Bacillus sp. AFS059628
CTAAACCTACGTAAATGGGACTGCCCTTCTTGCCTTATACACCATGATAGGGATATTAACGCAAGTATCAATCTAAAGAATGAAGCGATAAGGCTTCTAACCGCAAGGACTGTGGAGATAGCCTAATAAATTAGAGTTCGATAGAACTCTTTACTTAGGAATTCCTCACTTCTAAACGACGTGAAAGTGGGGGTAGTTCAAGTAACTGAACAGTTTGTTCCTGATCCCTGCACATTGTATGGGGATTTTTCATAAAGAAAAGACACCACACTGGGTGCCTTTATAATTTTATTAAAAACAAAAGATATAAAAAATATCTATTAATTTGTGGGATTAGCTCAGATTTCAGCAGCAGTTAGAATTATAGGTCCTACTACATCAGCAGCATCATTATTACCTGGTGAAATGATACGTACTCTTACAACGTATTCAATAAGTTGTTGTTCTTGAGTAAGAACGGGAATATCATCTACCAATGTAAAATTAGTATTGGCGCTATCAGTACCGTTGGCTTGATCCACGGTATAAAATATTTGTTCTTCTGTCCCAAATGCTAGTCTCCTACGATAAATAGAAAATAGTACATTAGGAGTTCCGGCTGTAGCTACCCATCCTATTGTGCTAGTCAAAAAAACTCGATTTGTAATATTATCGATAACTAATCTAACTCGTGCTAAGTCTCGAAAATTAGGAGATTTAGGAATACTAATTTCTACACTTTCTCCTTTAGCTGGTTGGTCAAAAACTAATGATTTGAATATATCGTTATCATTTTTATCATTATCATGTTTAGAAGGTATATTTTTAAGGTTGGGATCAGGTTTATTCATCTTGTATTTGTTCACCTCCATAATTGGCTTGTCCTATACTATGTAATATATTAGCGACATGGCGGAAGTGTAACGGCTTTTTTTCTATAAGATAGAAAGAATAGCGTTTTTTTATTTTGGGGGGATTTTTATTTGTTGGCTTGATGGTGATGGGGTAGCGCCACACATCCATCAACTTAAAATTTTTATAACACCCCAAAACAAAAAAAATGTACATTTTCACATGAAGATGTCAATTTTCTCATTTTGGAAGTATTTGTATTTCTTAACTTGAAGGCGATGTGACACTATCCCTACTATAAAGATAACCAAAATTTAGAAATCATGTTTTTAGTAGAAAATAGCTATTCTAAATAGTGAATTCATAATTATAAGGAGGAATTTAATTATGACAGTAATTACTAAGCTTAAACAAACTATTTCTGGATTAAAAAGTGCTCAAGCATGTTTAGAAGGATTTGTTCTTGATACTGACAATCAGCAAGCAAAACAACTGTATCAAAATGCAGCTCAGCAAACGCAGACAATTATTGATTCTTTAGAACCACGTGTTCAGGAGGTTCTACAAGACGAGCCCCAGTATAATCAATAAAACACATTAATCTTCAAATTTTTTGCAGAGGTCTTATCCTAATTAGATTTATATATCTGGGATCCTGCCGTATACCCATCAAGTGAAGAAACTTCGCATAAATTTGTCCTTATAGGTCAAAATATATAAGGTATTGTGCTGAAATGCACTTGCCTATTCTAAATAAGGAGTGAGATGCATGGCTGATAAAAACGAACGTAACCGTGTTGACAATGATGCTGGCGAAGCGGTAGGAACTGGTGTCGGTGCTGTCGCTGGAGCTGCTTTGGGTTCTGTTCTTGGTCCACTTGGTACAGTTGCAGGAGCTGTTGCAGGAGGAGCGATGGGTAACAAAGTCGGCGAAGGTGCCGATGAGGCTAATGACAGTGTTGCGAACCGAGAAGATTAGACTTTAACCAAAGTTACATTGAATGAATTGCATTCCCAAAAAAGGGAGTCCTTTTTTATTAAGTTAATTCAGCTTTTTTAGGTAAATCCCCAGTAAGATTGTGAATCAATTCACTTAAAGTAACGGGTGCGTTAATTCAACAAGCTAAAAGCAGCAATCATAATCATTTTCTTGATCTTCCGCAATCGGGCGCTATTGCGGAATAAACCTTAGATTTTTAATCGACTTTATTGTTATATTTTTGAGTACAGCGAAGTATCTTATATCGGAAATTAAACAACTATATTTTAACCCCGTCCTAAACTTAGAACGGGGTTATGCTTGTTTTAGCTTTTCAAATTTAATAGCACCACCTAAATGGAAGTTTTATCTCACAACGAAGAGGTAACTCCAGTTCTAAAAGAAGGGCCTGAAGTGTTTTGGGTTTGTAGAGTTGATAGATGCTTTAAAATATGTTTCACCAAGTCGTGATAAACCTTTTAAAGCTAATAAGCATATTACTGAAAATTGGGATGATAACTGGGATAGTGTAAATTCACAGTGGAAAAATGTAATTGGAGGATTATCAATTTCTAGTGTCCAAGGTGAAGCATTCAAGGAAGTTGCTAGTACCATAGAAGGTTTCTTTAAGGAACAGGAATGACTTAATAGTCATTCCTGTTTGTTTTTTTGTGGTATCAAGTTAAGAAGCACATTCTTCCCCAAAAATAATAAAAATGAACTCCGGTGCTATAAAAAAATTTCATTTAGGGGGTACTTTAAAATCTTAGCTTGATGGGCATGGGGTACCGGCAGCATTTCGGAAAAAACCCAAGCAAAGCAAAAAAATACAATAAGCTACCCATCTAGACAGCTCATTTACATGATTTTTGATATAGGAAGTGAGATCCTCCAACTCTTTTAAAGACCTGCCCTGGGTCTACATCTTGCGATACAAGCAGTTTGGTCTGCAAATCATGATTCGATGCAAGCGGGGTTACTTCTTAGGCCCCACCTTACACTCAAAAGCAAGGAAAATAACGAAACTTAATAATACACCCTTTATGGTGGGCAAGGTTGCATATATTTAGAAAAAATATATTCTTGTCCAATCCATTATCATTCTCGAATCATTTAATACTACAAAGGGGGTGAGAACATGGAAAACAATGAAAATATCACGTTTCGATTTGTAAAAAATGATGGCGAAGAAATTAATTTGGGAAATCTTGCTGACAAACGAAAAATTGTCATTGTCATTAATAATCAGATTACATTTGCACCGAATACAACACAAATTGCCAGTGGAGCCGGACAAAACAGTGCAGCAGGAAATAATGCAGCAATCGATTCATCGAATACTGAACAGCAACAAACGGTAGGCGCTGGAGGCAAAGCGATAAATAAAGGAATGAGTGGGGAGCAGATTGAGCCTCATAAAATGAAAAAAGAAAATTCAGATGAAGAGGTAGAATTTGTACTTATCATCAATAATCAAATTAATGAAACCAGTGAGGAACAGGCAAGTGCTACTCAAGTGGCAAGTGGTGGTGGAGAGGACAGTGCAGCGGGAACCAACGCTGCCATCGAAAGTTCTAATACCAAACAGCAACATGCAGTGGGAGGCGGAACGGGTAGTTTAGCAGAAAATGAAGGTGAAGAAGGCGACCAAATAGAGAAATTAGAAAAATGCAAAAAACGCAGAGAAAAATGCAAAAAACGCGATTAAAGAAAAAAATCTGGATTTTCAGATCCAGATTTTATTTGACATGGAAGTTTTTTTGAGCGTTTTTTTGAGTCTAATATTTCTAGAATATACCTAGTCACTAATTCTTCGAAGGCGTGGAAGTCTGATTTATATTACAGAGAGTTGACAAGCGAGAAAAAGTAGCATTAACATTTGATGATGGTCCTGATAATCATTCCCCCCCCTCTAATCTTGGATATTCTTTCTGAGAACAATATTCCAGCTACTTTCTTTGTAGTTGGACAGCAAATCAATTATGTTCCAGAAATGGTAAAAAATTCATAAGAGAGGAACATACACTAGGAAATCATAGTTGGAGTCATCCGAATTTCACCAAACTCACAACCTCTCAAGCGAAAGAAGAAGTCTTATCTACAGAAGAAGAAATCATTTCATTGACAGGAAATAACCCAACATTATTCCGTCCTCCATATGGCGAATGTACCGAAGCAGATTTTCAAATGATTAATGAACTAGGTACAAGTTGATTATGTGGTCAGTCGATACACTTGATTGGTCAGGAATATCAAGTGAACAAATCTTATCAATTGTAAAAAGAGATTTATCACCTGGAGCAATAATATTGCAGCATTGAATTAAGACGTTATCAGGAGTATTAGATGGAACTGTAAAAGCGTTGCCCATTATAATTAATGACTTACTCAGTAAGGGGTATGAGTTCGTAACGGTTCAAAAATTATTAGAAATAGAATCGTAATTCATTACATATAAGGGGATTAGATTTTTTTAGGAGTGAGGCTATATGAGGATTTTATTTTTAGAAAGTCATCCAATGTGGATTTATGGACTTCCAAATGGTTTTTGCGATGCGGGCCATGAAGTACTGATTTCAGGACCGATTACTGAAGATGGAATACGTCAAATGATTTCGAATTATAAACCAGATCTCATCATTACAATGGGGCACACGCTAGAGCATACAAAAGAAAAGCAATTATTAATTCGAAAATATGTAAAACCTTCAAATATTCCTCATATTTATTGGGCGACAGAAGACCCAGGATATACTTTCACTTTTTCTCTCCCGCTAATTCAAACCATTCAACCAGACTTTGTATTTACGATTTGTCCAGCAAGAGTCGATTTTTATAAAGAACAGGGCATCCAAGCTGCACATTTAGATTTTGGATATCATTTGAGTGTCCATTCTCCTACAAAGATTGAAGCAAAATATGATGTAACTCTTGCTGTTGTAGCAAACGGATATCCAATGCTTTATGAAAAAAGGCCAGATCATTTTCGATTTAAGGCACTTAAAACATTAATCAGCCCATTTTTAGAAGAGAATAGTAGAATTGATTTTTGGGGGCGTTACTGGGATGAAATGGATCACATTATAGGGAGAAAAATCCCCGATGAATGGATTCATGGATACCTCCCTTATACCGAAACAAATAAAGTGTATAGTTCAGCAGATATTGTTTTAGGAGTGCAAAACCATTTAACTCAAGTTACTCAAAGAACCTATGAGGTTCTCGGATCCGGAGGGATTTTACTTACGAACGATACTCCAGAAATAAGAAGGCTTTTTCAGCCTGGAGAAAATCTTATTGTTTCTTCTTCAGCAAAAGAAACGATAGATTTAGTTAAATACTATTTAAATAATCCAAAAGAACGTATGAAGATAAAAGAAGCGGGAATGAAGAAAGTTAAAAGGTACTCATATGAACAACGAGCTAAATATCTTATCAAAACAATTATTGAGGCTAGACTTATTTCGAGAGAATTTTTGAAAACAGGGGAAGGAAGCATGACACATTACTACGATGTGCTAAAAAAGGAATATGATATATATGTTGTGCAACCGCAAGATAATTTATGGAGGATTTCTAAGAACCTCGGGGTAAGTATAGAAAAACTTAAGCGCTTAAATGGATTAAGAACAGATAATATTAGTGTTAATCAATTGTTGAAAATTAGGAAAAAGTGAATCAAATTTATGTAGCACTTCACTATATATACAGTGTTACATTCATCATTTACAAATAAAATCAAGATGAAATCTAACAACTTGTGAGAATTTTAGGGGAAGAGTGATAAAGGAATAACGGAACCCGATAAAAGGTGTCGAGACCATTCTTGCCCTATATTAACAACGGCGAAGTCTTCAAAGAGACTTCGCCTTTTCAACGTATAATAGACTTCAACAATTACTGGCTTTAAAAGTGTTACAAGTACAAGTACAAGCATAAGAACAATAAGACAATGTCTTTTTTATTATTATAAAACATATATAATGATGAAAATGGTCGCGTTCTAAAACATATTTTATGAATTTTTTCAGATGGGGGGATGTTGATGAATAGGCCATGGATTGGCAAGGGCATATGGAACCAAATTTACAAGGAGAAACAGCCGAACATTCAAGACGATTCATGTGAAATAAGAAAAAAAAAGGAAGATCTAGAAAATGCATTCGAGAAAGAAGATGTTGATGTAGAGGTTAAATCAGATAAAGATACTGAATTCGAGAAAGAAGATGTTGATGTAGTAGCTGAATCAGATAAAGATACTACATTCGAGAAAGAAGATGTTGATGTAGAGGTTAAATCAGATAAAGATACCGAATTCGAGAAAGAAGATGTTGATGTAGTAGCTGAATCAGATAAAGATACTACATTCGAGAATGAAGATGTTGATGTAGAGGTTAAATCAGATAAAGATACCGAATTCGAGAAAGAAGATGTTGATGTAGAGGTTGAATCAGATAAAGATACTGAATTAGAAAAAGAAGATGTAGGAACTGAATCAGAAATAAAGTCTTTAGTGCATTCAATGGTAATGAAAACACCATTTTCTATTGCTTCAGAAGTGTCTAGTTTTTTGAAATCCCCTAATATAAGTATGAAAAAACAAGAAGCATTTGTATTTCAAAATGAAAAAAATGCAGGGTATCGAGAGCTAGATGCAAAGTTATTAACTACAGTGCAATATTATCATGGAAAGGCTTATTGTAAATTAGTTTCTTCAAATCTTCATGAAAAGAGAGAGTTTCTAGAATTTTCTAATCCGAAAGTCGAAGATGATATTGAAAAAAATAGGATCGAGGCATCTTCATGGATTCCTATCCACAGTATGAAATTAGAGAAGGAACGTGAGGGTGAATTTAATGATTATATAACAGTGAAACTACCAATAGAAATAGGGAAGTATCAGGGTGAAATTAGTTTACGAGAAAAGGTGGTATTTAAAGAAAAAGTCACAGAAATAAAAGATGTGTCACAGGAAATTATTTTGACAAAAAATGAATTTTTATTACCAAAAATAAAAAAGACAGGGCAGAATCCGGTAACAGTTGAAAAAGCGGGCTTACTTGTAGAAGGCTATATCTATCAATGCATTGAATATACTATAGAACAAAGTACATCTCATGATAATGTGTATCAATTAATGCAAAATATCGTATTGGAATTAACTATCCAAGTATTACAAGAACAAGAAGTGCGAGTGCGAATGTGAGTTACAGTGCATATTCGTACTCTACGAAAGAAACTTGGAGAAGATAAAAGAAAGAATAAATTAATGAAAACGATATGGGGAGTAGGTTATACTTTCAATGGATAAAATATTGAAAAGTTTTCGATTTAAAATGATAGCCTTGTTCGCACTAAGTATGGTGTTAGCAGCTGGGGGGAACATATATAATTTATAAAATATTAGGGTTCTCTTTTAGAATGATAATTAGACATGAAGAATATGTAGCAAGTAGTGTGGTTGGAGAAAGTTTTTATTTTTCTTTCATTTGTTTCACCTTGTTATCTATTTTATTCTTTTTCTTTCTAACAAAATCATATTTAAAGTATTTTGATGAAATTTCTAAAGGTATTCATCATCTTGCAAAAGGAGATTTTACAATAAAAGTCCATATCTCATCAAATGATGAATTTAGCGATATTGTACGTGAAATTAATATCGCCAGTGAAAAATTAAAAGAGGCGGTTGAAAGAGGAGACTTCGCTGAAAGTAGTAAAGATCAACTAGTTGTTAACTTAGCTCATGATTTAAGAACACCCTTAACATCTGTGCTAGGTTATTTAGATTTAACTGTTACAGAAGAGAACTTAATAAAGGAACAGATTAAGTATTATGCTACAATCGCATTTTCAAAATCAAAACGACTCGAAAGTTTAATTGATGAGTTGTTTGAAATCACACAAATGAATTATGGTATACAACAATTAGATAAAAAATCCATTAATATAAGTGCATTGCTCGTACAATTAGATTTGGAATTATATCCATTATTAGAGAAGAAACAATTAAAAGCTCGATTACATATTGACTCCCATTTAACTATCAACGGTGATGGGAATTTGTTAGCTCGAGTATTTGAAAACCTTGTAACAAATGCGGTTCGATACGGACATACAGGGCAATTTGTTGATATAAATGGGTATATTGAAGATGGAGACGTTGTTGTACAGATTGTTAATTATGGAGATAGCATCTCTGAAGTAGAATTACCTATCTTTTCGATATGTTTTATACAGGTGATAAAGCGAAAACAGTGTAGAAAAACAGTACAGGTCTTGGATTATTTATTGCAAAAAATATTGTTGAACAACATAATGGAAGCATTTCAGTACAAAGTAATGAAATCAGAACAATATTTGACGTGAGATTACCGCAAGAAGAGAATGTAAAAATTTAATAAATATTTAAATTTTACCCCACTTTTTATTTAATTAATTTCTTCTATCCTATACATAGGTTAGGTCAAGGAGGAGTTAGAAATAAAAAGTGGGCTTTTTAGATTGTGCACCGTATGTGCTGGGCTTTATATAAAACAATGATTTTAAAAAGGGGATGTTTAAATTTTGTAATCTAATTTATATATCATTCCTGAAAAGATTAACTAATTATACAAAAGAAATACTGGTTTCCAAAAATAAAGCATACGAAAAAGTGAGGATAATATGAAAAAAGTAAATAAAGTAGTTATCGTTGGAGTGTTAACAATTGGTATAGGCGTTGGGGGGTATATGACGTTTGCCGGGAGTTCGGAACCAGTTATGACCTATAAAGTATCTGAAGTACTAGAGAAGCAAATCGAGAATCAGCAAAAATTTGCTGGTGAAGTGATTCCAAATGGAATGGAAACCATTTTATTTGATCCAACAAAAGGTACGTATGATTTGGCTGTAAAAAAAGGGGGTGAAGTAAAGAAAGGGCAGCTTCTGTTTAAATACAATGATCCAACTGTTAAACAAGGCGTAACAGAAGCGGAAATGCAAAAGAAAATTGCACAAAAAGAAGTAACATTATATCAAAAACAAATTGATGTAGCAAAACAAACGCTACAAAAAGATAAAAATACTGGTCTTCCTGTGGAAGCAGTAAAAGCTGCAGAACTTGAAATTCAACAATTAGAATCACAACTTGAAATGAAAAAGTTTGAAGTAGAAAAAGCGGATGAAATGATTAAATCAGCGAGAGAGAAGTTAAGCGCACTTTCTATAACAAGCCCTGCTGATGGTGTAATTGATGATATCGTTACAACTTCTAATGAAAAAAACGGTATGAGTGGCATTATCCTTCGTCATATAGGTCCATATAAAGTAACAGGTCAAATGTCTGAATTTGAACTTGCTAATGTAAAAGTTGGACAAGAAGTAACAGTTTCATCAAAAACTGTAGCGGGTAAGACATGGACAGGAAAAGTAACAGAAATTGGTTCTACACCATTTAAAAGTATGGATGAAAACAAAACAGTTTCTAATTATCCATTTACCGTTGCATTAGACAATAGTGAAGACTTACAAAATGGTTTTCACGTATACGTAAAAACTAAATTAGGCGAAGCAACGGGTACAATGGTTCCAAAAACTAGCATCTTAAAAAAAGGTGACAAAAATGTTGTCTTTGTTGTAAAAGACGGAAAAGCAAAAGAACAAGCTGTTACGGTTGAATTTGAAACAGGGAATGAAGCGAAAATTTCCGGAGTGAAAAATGGAGAAAAAATTATCTCTAGACCTACTGTAAATCTAAAAGACGGTATGGAGGTTGCCACGCAATGATTAATTTACAAGGCATTACAAAATCTTTTCAAAATGGTGAAGAATCCATTCAAATATTGCACGGAATCGATGTAATGCTAAATAAAGGAGATTTCACTTCTATCATGGGGCCTTCTGGTTCTGGTAAATCAACATTAATGAATATTATCGGTTGCTTAGATAAGCCTACGACAGGTTCGTATGAATTAGCGGGGCAAAATATTTCAAACATGACTGAAACCGAACTTGCACATGTTCGTAATAAAGAGATTGGATTCGTATTTCAAAACTTCATGTTATTGCCACGACTTACAGCGTTGCAAAACATTGAATTACCACTTATTTATGCAGGAGTTGATAAAAAGAAAAGACAAGAGCGTTCATTAGCAGCTTTAACAAAAGTTGGTTTAGCTAATCACGCTACCCATCTTCCGAATGAATTGTCGGGTGGACAAAAACAACGTGTTGCAGTTGCACGCGCAATTGTAAATAACCCAAAATTTATTTTGGCAGATGAACCAACAGGTGCACTAGATACGAAAACAAGTGAACAAATTGTAAATCTATTTTATGAATTAAACAAGCAAGGTTCAACGATTATTATGATTACTCACGATCGTGAAATTGGGGAAGCCGCAGCACGTCAAATCGTTATTCGTGACGGAAACATTGTTCAGGATTGGAGAGAATAAAATTGAATATAAATGAAAATATACGCATGGCGATCTCTTCTATCTTTGCCCATAAAATGCGATCCATCTTAACGATGCTGGGAATTATTATTGGAATTAGTGCAATTATTACAATTCTTGCAATGGGGGATGGACAAACTGCAAAGATACAAAAAGAGCTTGCAGATAGTCGTAAGATGGATGAAATCAATATAGAATATGTCAACCCAGATTCTCCGACAGAGCTAGCAAAAATCACACCGGAAATGGTAAAACAATTACAAGCAATACCAGGTGTAAAAGACGTGTATCCAAAGGCATACATGGACATAAAAGCATATACAGGGTCAAGCAATATTTCCTTTAGGTTAAATGTAGCAACAGGTAACTTTATGAAAGATTCTAAGTTAACAATCGTACATGGGCGTGAGCTTACAGAGGATGAACTAAAAAAAGCAACTCCCGTTGTGATTCTGCATGAAGATTTATTTACAAAGCTATTCGATATTTGGAAAGATGATTTGTATATAGATATAAAAGGAAAACCATATAAGATTGCCGGGGTATATAAATATAAGGACAGTTTTCATCGGCAATTTAAATCGTATGAGGGATATACAGCGATTGATAATGCACCATTAATTTCGGGGATTGAGGAGTATGATATGGTGAAAATCAAGTTATCTTCTGCTAGTGAACGAGAAGTGGTAGCGAAACAAGCTGTATCTGTATTAAATGATTTGAAATCACCAGAATTTGAGTATCCATTTACAGTAGAAGATACGGGAACATATAGTCAAGGAATGGAAGAAAATGCCCGAATGATGAAAATGGTCTTTGCTAGTATTGCTGGTATTTCTTTAATCGTAGGTGGTATCGGTGTGATGAACATCATGCTTGTATCTGTTACAGAGCGTACGAGAGAAATAGGTATTCGAAAAGCACTTGGTGCAACGAGAAGAGAAATATTAATTCAATTTCTTATTGAAGCTTGTATTTTAACAGCATTAGGTGGAGTAATTGGTTTTGGATTAGGTATTTTCTTTGCTTGGGTATCAGCAATCGTAAGTGGATGGCCACTTGTTATTTCAGTAAATCTAGGTCTACTATCTGTTGGAATATCTATATTAATTGGCATTGCCTCTGGTATACTTCCAGCAAATAAAGCAGCTAAACTAGACCCAATTGATTGTCTACGATATGAATAATAGTGTAGGTGAAAGATAAGATGTTTTAGAAAAGAGTAAATACCCCTATGAGTATTTACTCTTTTTGAAAATAAGGATTTTCATGGTATAAGAAAAAATTTAAACAATCTTAATTCTAATTTTATATAGATTTCTTGGCTGTAAATATTAAAAAGAGAGAGGAATATAAAATGAAAACAGTGCTAGAAGCAAAAAATATTAAAAAAGTATATGACACAGGTGGAAATACATTTGAAGCGTTGAAAGGGATTAACTTACAAGTAAAAGAAGGAGAATTTGTTGGGATTATGGGTCCTTCTGGTTCAGGTAAGACAACCCTATTAAATGTTCTTTCGACAATTGATCAGGTAACGAGTGGTGAGATTTTAATAGATGGAAAAGATATTGTAAAAATGAGTGATGATACGTTGGCATTGTTTCGCCGCAATCATTTAGGTTTCATTTTTCAAAATTATAACTTATTAGATACGTTAACGGTGAAAGAAAATATCGCTTTGCCCCTTGCTTTATGGAAGGTGAAGGTCAGTGAAATTGATCGACTTGTTTTTGAAATCTCAAAGAAGTTTGGCATTAATCATATCTTAAGTTAATACCCCTATCAAGTATCTGGGGGACAGAAACAGCGTTGCGCGGCATCACATGCCATGGTTAAGAATCCGAGTTGGGGATGAGCCAACTGGAACGCTTGACTCAAAATCAGCAACGGATTTATTTGAAAGTATGAAGTCATTAAATGAATATGATAACTCAACCATATTAATGGTAACGCATGATGCGTTTGCGGCAAGTTATTGTAAACGAGTGATTATGATTAAAGATGGTGAATTATATAAAGAATTACAACGTGGAGAATTAACACATAAGCAATTCTTCCAGCAAGTCATTGATGTAATGTCTTCCATTTCTGAAGATAAGGCTGATGATCATATCTAGTATGGCCATTTATAACATAATGTGTAATTAAAACACTGTATATTTTGTAGCAATAGTTTTTAGGAGGTTAAAATAAATGACTTTAATTGAAATCGTTCAACGAAATATAAGGCGAAATTTTAAGGAATATATACTTTATTTTGTATCTTTAGCTTCGAGTATGCTGATGTATTTTATATTTGCATCACTTCGATATAGTACGCAAATAAAAAAAGAAATGCTTAATAATGTAATGATTAATAGTGTTCTTCAGTCTTCAAAAGTGATACTCATTATTTTTATAGCCGTATTTGTTATTTACTCTACTAATTTTTTTATAAGAAAGCGTAAAAAAAAGATTGGGTTATATTCTTTACTAGGTATTACAAAAAAACAAATTGGTACGATGTTATTTTGTGAAACACTAATAATGGGGGGCTTAGCTTTAATAATTGGAATACTGATTGGTAGTATAAGCTTTAAGTTATTTTTAGAACTTCTAATGAGTTTGATGAAATTTAATGTGCCAATTACGTTCGAGTTATCTATAAAGGCCATAATAGACACAATTATTGTCTTTTTATCGATTTTATTATATACAGCCTGGAAAAACTCTCGCTTAATTTATCAATTGCCATTAATTGAAATGTTCCAAGCGAATCACAAAGGAGAAAGTATGCCAAAAGGATCTAAATCTATGGCATATATGGGTCTTATTTTAATTGGCTTTGGTTATGTTCTAGCATTCTTTTTCCGCGAAGTCGTAAAATTTGTGCAGAACCCTGAGGAGCCTATGAATCCGTTAATGAATCCTAAAATAATCCCGTTTTCTATTTTGATTGCGATTGTTCTTGCAACCTATTGTTTATTCACATCTTATACTGTTATAGTATTACAGAAAATTAGAAGTAAGAGTAACATTTATTTTAACGGTATGAATATGCTTAATATTTCACAGTTGTTATATCGAGTAAAAGGAAATGCCAAATTACTGGCGACTATTGCTATCTTAAGTGCCACAGCTTTAATGGCAGTTAGTACAGTTGTATCAGGGTATTACGTAGGGAAATCTGAAACAAATGAAGATTTTATGCAACTGTACGGAATCTCATTGTTTATTGGAAGCTTTTTAGGGATTATATTTGTACTAGCAACAGGTTCTATTATTTATTATAAACAACTATCTGAAGCACATGCTAATCAGAAATATTATGAGGTTCTTCGTAAGATAGGTGTTACGAAAAAAGAAGTAAGAAAGTCGATTTCGAAACAAGTTAGCTTTAGTTTTATTTCACCTATAATAGTCGGACTTACGCATAGCCTATTTGCTTTACCAATAATAAACAACATGCCTATATATAGTGTTATGATTCCCGTTTCCATTAGTGTTATTGCATATTGCATAATCTATTTTGGATATTATGTATTAACCGTTCATTCGTATTTTAGAATTGTGTATAAATAATAAATTCTTTTGATATTGCGTAATAAAAATAGGAAATACAATCTATCAATCAAGTTCTAAATGATAAAGAATAAAGAATAAAGGAATGAACAAAAGCCGATATCTTTAACGTGTAGGGAATCGGTTTTTATATATGAAAAATTGCTTAGCGTACGAATTCACATTTTGTTGGTGCTACCCCATGCCCATCAAGCTAACCAAGTAAATTACTAGATACGAAATGATTCTTGTTTCAAAACTAGCAAGTGATAAAAAAGTAGGCATGTTAAAAAAGCCTATTAAAATGCGATTTTTTCGCTAGGCATCTTGTCTATGCTTCACCGTCGTTTTATACACAATTCCTAGAATATCAAAGCCGGTCATCTTATTATATCAATGACATTTACGACCATTCTTTTTGAGTAGTAGATAAAGACGATGAAGAATTTTTAAAAGTCCTTCTGTGCCACCGGCTATCGCTTTAAACAGTAACGGAAAGTAATCTTTAATCATATAAATCGCTTTGTATTCACTCAGCTCATGCTTTGTCTTTTCAAGCAGAAACCGTCGCATTTGAAACATCGTAGAAGAACAGAGGAGAATGCCAATGAGTTGTCCATATAAATGGCACTCTAGGCGTTCTCTTTTAATATTTTTACATTCATCAATTGCAAAAAATGACTTCCACGTTTTAAACAAAATTTCAATCTGCCAACGAAGTGAATACAATGAGTGCACGTTATTCGTTGGTACTCCTTCTAGAAACGTGCTCGTGATATATACATTCTTATTCTTAATTACATTTCAGAAGAATCTCTAAGAAGAAAAATATAAAGAGGATTGAATAAAGGAGAAGCCATGAATGGACTGGCAAGAGCTATTTTCTTTGGAAAACAAGGAGATCTTAGGGAACGAACCATACAGCATCAATTGCAAATAGCCAGTGCTTTAAACAAAATTATCAATGCCATCAGTATTTGGAATACCTTACATTTAACATAAGCAGTTGAATATCAAAAACGGTCAGATAGTTTTAATAAAGAATTATTGCACCATATGTCACCTCTAGGTTGGGAACATATTAATTTACTTGGAGAATACCATTTTAGTTCAGAAATAATGGTCTCGTTAGATTCTTTAAGACCATTGAAACTTTCTTAACGTTGTTAAAAATGAGGGATCGACTTGAAAATGATCTTAGCGTAGTAAATCCGCATTTTCCTGACGGTACCCCATATATGTTTCATTGACTCTATAGGGGGCATTTAGTTGTTTTAGATCATGTCGGATTTTTTTGTCCAAGACCGACGAATCCAACGCATAATTGTTATAGAAGTAATGGATAAATTCCGTTACTCTAACGTTTTCAACAAGTTATGGAAACTTAATATTGATGTAGCGGTAGTACATAATAGTTATTTGGAAAAATACCACTTATGACTATATATAATAGTTAACTTTCCTCTATATAGATATGCAATTTTACATATCCATATAGAGGAAGAAATAAGCGGAAAGTATCGAAAAATTATACTGAAATAATTTTTCCGGAATGAAAATTCACCTAGTTAAATTAAATTAAGTACCTTTTTATCAGTACTATTAATTTATAATTACTTTAATTATAGTAGTGAAGTTGCATAGCAATTTTAGAAGTATAGTATTTTAATTTCTACACATATTAAATAATTAAGATAAAAAAAACAAAAAAGGATAAAATTATACAAAAATCAACAAAATTTTACTATATACGCAATGAAAATTTGATGTTTTAATAAGGGCACAAGATGTTAGTTACATTTTAAGACATATAAAATCAAGATTATCTTCGTATATGCCTTTTATGTAATGACTTAGGGAATAAGTTTATAGTAGAGCATTATGTACAAATGTTTACAATCTATATTTATATCCCTAAAAATTCATCTTTAAAATAATCTATATAGATTAATAGTTATAATGTTGGATTTCAAATTAATTAAAATTTAGTCCAACTATTCGACCAAAAAATACCAATAAATGGGAGTGATCACCATGAAAAAAGCGTTAGTCGCAGGGTTATTAGTTACAGCAGTATCCACAAGTTGCTTCTCACCTGTAAATACTTTTGCAGAAAGTAATACAACTTATTTACAACCAAGTAGTATACTTGGACCTGCTATGGATAGGTTATCAAATTCGATTACGAACTTAGGATCACAGACGCCATTAATTCAAGGATATGGGCTAATCATATTACAGCAACCAGATCTTGATGTAAGTACTATATATGGAATAACAACTGATCAAGGCACTGTAAGAAACCATGTTCGAGACTGCCTGGATGTAAATAACCACAAATTATCCGTTGTAAATCAAGAGATACAGAGTTTCGGAATAAAATTTACAAATTATTACAATAAATTAGTTGAACTATCTGGAAAGATGAATGAAGATTCGGAAGCAAGAGCATTATTTGTACGTATTTTTAACTTACTTCAAGGTGACGTGCAAAAAATTCAGTATAATATGAAAATAACTTCAGAAGACTTAAACGATTCTAAAAACGAATTGGTTGAAGATAGTAATAAATTTTCTAGTAAAGTTAGCAAAGCGTTTGAATCTTATAAGGGTTCCGACGGAGACATTGAAAAATTAAGAACGGAAATGGGACAACTTAATGCAGGCATTCAAGAAGATTTTGAAAAACTTCTAGCTCTACCAAAAGAAAATCTAGACGGTTCTTTAAATATTACAAAGTCAGTTATTAATATTTTGAAAGACGGAGTTAAGGATAAAACTGTAGACGTGTCTAATTTGGAAGCGGTTTATAACCAATATGGACAACTCACAAATGATAAAGTAACAGAACTGAATAAAGCTATTGCTCAAAAGCAACAGAAACTAATTCAATTGGTACAAAATTTATCGAATATTGAAGTGCAAGCAACTCAAATGACACTTATTGAGCAGCAATTAAATAATTTTACAAGAACAGTTAAAAAGCAAACTCAGAGTTTTGACAATCTAGTAAGTAGTTGGGACACCTTTAATATCATAATGATTGAAACGGGGACAAGTCTTAATACTGATGCAAAAATAGATTCAAATTCATTACAAGCACGATTAAAAGAGCTTAAACAGTTTACGGATGAATTGAAAAAACAAACAACGGAATATCAAGAGAGTGTTACAAAAATAAAAGTAACAGGATGAGATTTGTAGAATTCAGAACAATAATTCTTAGTAATATAATGTAAGGGGAGAAAAATGTGATGAAAAAACCTTATAAAGTAATGGCTTTATCTACATTAATAGCAACAATCGTAGCGGGTGGCATTATGCCATCATATGCCTCGGCAGAGGCACCTGCACCTATTTATGCAAATCAAGACTTTAAATACCCTAGTTATTACCTTGGACCAACAGGGCTTGATAATGCGATGAAGGACACTAAATCCAATATGTTGGTAATGGACCTGTATGCTTTAACTATTCTTAAACAAGCAGATATTAATTTGGATGGTTTACCTTCAGTTGGCGATAATTTAAAAACAGCCATTAAAGCCAACCAAAATCTTACTAGAGAAAATGCAACATACTGGTTAAATAATTTGAAATCAGGGATAGTTACGACGAATCAAAATATTATCAGTTATGATACAAAATTCCAAAATTATTCTCGTTATTTATTACAATATAAAAATGATCCAGTCAAACTAACAGCTTTGCTTACAAAGTTGAATGCTGAAATTTCACAGAATAAAGATCAAGTGACCAAATTAGTGGAGGATTTAAAAAACTTTCGTGGCAAATTAGAAAAAGATACACAAAATTTAAAAGGGAATGCTGAAGAAATCGTAAATGTTTTAACTGGTCAAGAAGCTGGAATTCCACTGTTTCAGAAACAAATCGAAACAAATAAAGCATTAATCGATGAGAATAACAAAATTTATATTGCATCGTCGGTTGCAACTGCTGCTGGTGCATATTTAGTTCTTACACCTTTTGCGCCCTTTGGTGCACCTATATTAGGAGGCGGGATATACGGAGTAGTTTCATCGCAGCAGCAGATAATTAAGGCACAAGAAGAAATTATAACGCTAACACAAAATATTTCAATGGCGCAACTACAGTCAGCTAGGTTAACGATAGTGCAAAGTGATATTAAAAATTTAACAGATACAATTGATAAAGCTATTGTTTCTCTTGAAAATATAAAGACTGCGTGGGATGGAATGGGAACAAAATATGACGCATTGATTAAGAGTGCTAAAGCTGTTGACCCAGAATTCCTTGCTATGGATATAACAGCAGATCTGGATACAGCGAAGGATCATTGGGAACAGATTAGAAAGTATGCTGAAAATATTCAAAGTAGTGAGATTTCATTCGTAGAAGATAAAAAATAATATTACTTCAAGAAATTGCCGAAGTAATGAAAATATAATATATTGAGTTTCCTTTTTGAAGAACATATAATGTGAGTCTCCTGTTCAAGTTTGAGCAGGAGACTTCCTATATAGTTATGAAACTTAATAAAGATTATAGAATAAGAAAGTGCGAGAATCTCTATTTTAATATGTTGTTTTATTTGCAATAATCATAATTCATTTGAAGTAAAGAATAGAAGCTTATGAATTTAATAAAATATGTCATACATGTGAAAAAGTAGGTGAAAAAGATGAATAAGAATTTATATAAGAAAATTATTTTGTCAACAATCATTACGGGAATGGCAGTGAGTAATGTAATTCCACTTCATACTTTGGCAGCAGAACAAATTGTGTCCCAACAGCAAGAAAGTTTGAAGAACTATTCCCTTGGTCCTGGTGAATTTAAAGAAGTAATGGGAAAAATGGTAGCAAATATCCTTACAATGGATTCATATGCCAATACAATCAGTAATCAACAGCTGACAGATTTAAGTAAAATAAGTTCTATAAACGGTGATTTACAAGCAAACATGATTAAGCATCAACGGGATGCAATAGAGAATGCCGACTTTTGGTTCATGTATTTTAAAACTCGTATTATGTACACGCATCAGAATATTGTAAGTTATAATGATACGTTTCAAGCAAGTTATAAGCTTTTACTAACTGCTATAGAGCAAAAAGATACAGAGAAATTAAAATATGAACTAGAAAATTTGTACAATAGTATTTTGTACAATAGTCAAAAATTAGATGTACTGTTAGAAAAATTGAAAAATTTTCAAGGTGAAATAGCAGAAAATACAAGAAATTTCAAAGAAGATTTCAATCAATTGGAGAATATTCTAGAAAGTACGAACGCTGGTATTCCGCTTCTACAACAAAGAATTGAGAATTATAATAATACAATTAAAGAAAACTATGATAAACGTGGTGGCTATATAGCTTTATCTGTATTTATGCCTCCGATTGGTATACCATTGATTGTTACTACTGACAAGAATATCGCATCTGCACAACAAGAAATAGAACAATTAAAGTCCAGAATTTCTGGAGCAGAGGCAGAAGTAGTTATTTTGACTGATGCCAAAAATAAAACGGAACATATGGCTGCAACAGTTGGTACAGCTGTTACTGCTCTTGAGGATATAAAGACTCAGTGGGGGACAGTGGGGAAAAAATATAAATCATTAATTGACAGTGTTAACGATATTAATTTAGACCTGTTTGATGAGATTATAAGAGCAGATCTGGATACAGCGAAGGATAATTGGCAAGACCTTAAAAATTATACGGATAAATTATATGAAGGTGCTAAGACTGTACAAGGAGAATAGATTATAAAAGTAGACCCACCAGAAGAACGAATTATACAAATGGCACAGGATTGCTACTGAATACGTGTAAAATAACAAAATATACGTTATATAGAAAAGATAGTTTAGTTGTTTCAGGTTCGTGGAATGTAGGAGACATTATTAATAATGAATCATGTAGCAAAAGAAAAGTGATACAAAAAGGGCTTAGAAGTGATCCAAGATAAAAAATTGAGAGATTAGCATATAGTATATAGAAATTGCTTAACAAAACCGGCTAAAAACAGTAGGTTTCTTTTTAAGCACCTCAACAACTTGAAGTAGACCTTTAAGTTGTTGTGCATGTATTTTTTATTGGTTTGTTGCTTAAAACCTGATATATACGAATCTGAGGGTCTGTTTTTTGAGGGTGACTAGATAAAATATTGAATTTAATATAAAAATGGTATTAATTCATAAATAGGGCGGAATAAAAATATTATTTCAGATGAATATGAAATAATAGGGGGATAATAGAAATATAAATTGTTTAATCTAATTATCTAATAAAAGAAAACACTAAATAACTAGCTATATGACACATGGTGTTACTATTTTAAGAAGACGGTTTCTAAAGAACCGTCTTCTTTTTGTTTCTCTATAAAAAGATATAGACTACTTAATGCCCCTTTCTATGTTTTATAATTGTAATAGATTTATTTTAAACAGCTTTTTTAGTAGTATCTATTTTAAAGATATTATTTCTCATGCTATAAAATTGTAGGCATAATGAAATAATCATAGAAATTATCGCAAAGTAGATTAGAGCCATAGTCCCCATTCTAAGAGAAATTACTACTCCACCTAATGTGGCACCTACTGAACTTCCTAGATAGTTAATCGAACTATTGAGGGCCACAGCTGCACTTCCATGTTTAGGTTGATAGGATAATAAAATATGTTGCTGTGGTGCTCCTGATGCCCATCCCATCGCTCCCCATATGAAAAATGGTAAGTACTTTATAATTGTTAGATTAATCATTATCGGAATACATACAACTGAGACAGTTAAAATAATTAAAATAAGAGCCATTAAAGTTTTTGGTTTTTTGAAGTAATCAATTAAATATCCAATTGTTATACTTCCAAATAATCCACCCAAACCCCAAGCCCATAAATAAATTGTTAAATCACTTGAGTTAGTAAGATCTTGTAATAATGGAGATAGATAGGTATATAAACCTAAACTTGAAATACTTGCAAAGAATGTTATTAAAACAGTAATAGTAACCCTTTTATCTAAAAACATTGCAAGTCTTTCTTTCATAGCAGGTGGTGCTGTGACTGGAACATGTGGTAGAAACTTAAGAATACTAATAGCAGCAATTAAACTAAGTAGTACCACAAACCACATTGCTGATTGCCAATCAAACTTGTTTGCGATATAAAGACCTATAGGAACACCTAATACAGTTCCCATACTCATGCCACCGATTGTTAAGCCAAGTGCGCGTCCTTTCTTTTCTACAGATACTAACATAGTTGAGCCTGCGACAGCTAAAGGGGAAAATAATCCAGCACCAACACCAGCAATTGCCCTTGATATTAAGAATACCGAAAAGTTTGGAGATACTGCAGTTAATGCATTTGCAAGACCAAATATAATTATTGAAGTCAATAGAACTTTTTTTATAGGTTTACCTGCTAAGAGAGAAGCAAATAGTGGAGCGGATATTGCATAACATAATGTAAATATACTTACCGCTTGCCCAACTTGGGATGCACTTTTTTGATAGGTATTACTAATTCCAGGGACAAGCCCAGCAATAATATAAGCATCGAATCCCAAGGCAAACATACCAATAGCTAAAAAAACAACCTTTTTCATAGTTTTCCCACCTTTACATTGTTAAGAATAAAATAAATTATCAATCTTATAAACCATAGCTGCAAGGTCTATAACGATATTATATTTCTATATAAATATATATAACTGAATAAATTTTATTTCCGATTATAATAATTAAGTTAAATATAACTATTGAAGAATGCCTTAGTAATTAAAAAATCTGCAGATCAAATTAAGGTAATATAACATTTGATAATCATTACTCGTTTAGCTTCAATATGTTAATATTAGTATACTTAATGACTGGGATTAAATAAAATGAATAATATTAATGCAAGGGATGAATAAAACTCATGAGTATTATTAAGTATGAAATTTTTGAATCAGTAATTAAAACGGGGAGTTTTACAAAGGCTGCCGAAAAATTAAACATGACGCAATCTGCAGTAAGCCATGCTATTTCTAGCTTAGAAAAGGAATTAGGAACGTCTTTATTCGTAAGAACTGGTCGGACAATTACTGTAACTCCTCATGGCACTAAAGCTTATGAGTATATTGGTCAGATATTAAAAATAAACCGTAAATTAATAGAGACTAGTTTTAATAATGAATTATTGCCTAAAACACTGAAGATTGGGGCCTTTACAAGTGTAAAAAAACATATATTGCCTCCAATTATGAAAGAATTTAATAAATTGTATCCGTTTCTTGAAATTATAGTGTTTGATGGGACTTATGATGAAATTCAAGAATGGATTATAAATAAAGTAATTGACCTTGGCTTTACAATTAACAGGGGATTCGGATGTGAGTCAATACTATTTTTAGAAGATGAGTTAGTTATAGCAACACCAAAGGACTTAAAGTTAATTCCAGTAGATTGTCCTTTAAAGGATTTTTTTGATCAAAATAATATTATTATGCCAGCAGCGCCATACAGAAATCAAGTTGAGAAATTTTTGAATCAGCACAGTATAGAGCCTAAGATTCATTCATATATAAGTGACTGCAATACGATTGTAAAAATGATTGATTTAGGATTAGGTATTTCAATAGGACCAAGGCTTTTCTTAAAATCATTTGATAATATAAAAATATATGAACTACCGGAGCGACATTATAGAAATATATACATATCTTATAAACCTTCTACAGAATTAAAACAAGCAGAAGGTTATTATGTTAAGGAATTTATAAAAATAGCAAGGAACTTATTTTAAGTTCCTTGCTATTTTTATCCTAATCGTCCAAAAGTAATTGTTTTTGAATCGGTTTATTCTATGAATGATCACATTGCACTAATTGAAAAAATCGTTAAACTTGCTAAGAAGTATAAGCATTAACATTCCATGAGATACCCAAATACTATAATGAATACTACATTGAAGTTAAAATCTCAGTAAATTGCTAAACTTTTTATTATTTATCTTTCCCTATCCTCCCTAAGCTATCTTTAATAGTTGTTTCTCCAAGCTGTGTGTATAATAAGGCCGTATCTTGACTAGTATGCCCAAGTTGCTGCATGACTTGTAACGAGTCTTTTTCTTCCATGTATAGCTTATTTGCCAGTGTGTGTCTTAATTTATGAGGCGACATTTTTTTGCCATAGGCCTTCGTATATTTTTCTACTATATCCTGGATAGCTCTAACCGAAAGAGGTTGTGCAGTATGCTTATACTTCGATAAAAACACATTTTTTAATTCTTTCCCTGGAGCGTATTTTTTATCTCTAACTTCCATATACTTTTCAAGATCATTCAATGCAATTGGTGTAATCCATACAGAATCTTCTTTATTTCCTTTACGAATTACATCAATTAATCTTTCTTTTAAGTTTATATCTTCCATACGAAGATCGGCCAATTCACTTACACGAATACCGCTACCAAGAAAGAGGGAGAGGATAGCTACATCTCGATCTTTATCCCTTAGGAAGTAGAACAGCTGATGTTTTGTTAAAGATTTTTCATGTTCGTACTTAACATAATTCAAAAATTCTTGATCGTCATCATTATGGAATATTTTAGATCTCATACGTTTTGCACGAGCATTTAATGTTTCTTTATCTTTATGTATTTCTATTTTAGCCATTACATTTCTATAAAAATAACATTCTCCATCTTCATTCTCTGATAGGGAGGTAAGGTACTTAAATAAAGACTTTAAGGCCGAAATTTTCCTGTTAACAGAAGAATTCTGCATATTTTGTTGAAGTTTTAGGAATCTCATAAAATTCTCAACATCTTTTTTCTTTAAATTCTCCAAATCAGAGAAGGATATGTCTTTAATAGGTTTTAATTCAATAATTTGTTCGGATAATAGCCAATTAAAGAAGACTCTAAAATCATACACATAATTCAGTAGGGTGGAGGGAGAGGCATCATGCAATTCTTTGTACTCCACAAATTCTTCTATGTAAAAGGGCATTTCATTTAAATTCTCGTATAATTTCTTACGATGTACGGATTTTTGACGTTGCTTACTATAGTCCATATAAATCACCTCATATATAATATAACAGAAAAGAAATGCGAACACAAGTTCGCGTTAAATTCAATTTTTACACAAACTTATTTACATAATTAAATTATGATATACTAAAAATACTCAATAGTGAATGGAATAATGTATTTACTCAAGTAAAAATTATAGATAATTAAGCTAGAAATTTGTATTTGACCATAAAAATTAGTGCAAAAACTAGATATAAATGTATGCAAAATAAAACAAATTTGATATATAAATTCATACAAAAGATCAATACATGAATATAGTTTAAAAGTCTTTATAAAAATATAAATTGGTTTATATAATCATAATTATGGGGATTTAATTAGGTCAACATGAGAAAAAATCTTATAAAGTGAAATGTAATTTACTATAAAAATTAGTAATGAGTTATTCAAAATTTAATAATTTCTATATAAAGTATGAATTATATAGGTACATACCAACATACTAAGATTCATGCAACTAAGCTCGAAAGCCCTAGATACCGTTATTAGATTCTTATTTAACTCCCTTATTGTTCGTAAAATTGGTATTTCGTGCGAAGTTTTATGATGTTTGTTGTTGTACCCTTCTTTCGATTCTTTTATGTTCATACAACAGAATTCATTGCTCTCTTTTCATCAATAAGTAAATTTTGGGTTCTGGTGCAAAAACTTCAAGGTAATTACAAGTAATCTCTAAAATTTGGACATACTTTGAACACACCAATATGTAACAATAGATTTCCCCTTTAAAATGGAGCAGTTAGCTTTTGCCAACTGTTCTTGTATGGCTTGTTCACTTCAACCCATTCACCATCGTATATCATCCAACTATCATGATTGTACAATTCTTCTTGCATTTTCCTTTTACTTCGATTCTCGCCTTCGATACGTTCTTTAATTTTTCTTAATGATCCCTGTACTTTTATATAATCGTGCTTTTCACTAACTTTCCCTCCTATGACGAGCAATCATAGGGGGAAAGTTATGAATGAAGAAAATTTAGTTTTCTCAACGCTCCCACCTATTTTCCGTCATTCACTTTATCAACAGGAGCAACTAGATTATGTACTCACCAATGTCTTCATTCTCTTTTCTTACTCGATCCTGTGAGTTACATCCAATTGATTTAGTTTTCAACGAACAAGACTAGAGACTATCCCTCCCCTAGTAACGTATGAAACTCGCATTTATGATTCAAATAACAATTTTATCTAAATCCATTCACTAAATTCATACTTTTACATACTATAATTATTACCTCTCTGAATAATGTGAGCTCGTCACTTTCATTATGATTAGGTATAAGGAGCGCTAATTGAGAGTGCTCTTTTTGTATTTCAATGTACCTAAATAAGAATTTTATTTAATTTTTATTAATCTTTTTTATAACTTTGAATATATTATTACTAATCCCAGGAATACACAGGTTTCTCTGGACCAGTTACCTTGTATCCCTTGAATTCCTTGTACAGAGAGCCCGTAATAACTAGCGGGTTCTTTTATTTTCGATCATATAATAATAATTTTATTAAAATTTACACCTACACTAAAAGCATACATTATTTCTGAGTACACCTTGGTATTGAAGTGCTTTTAAAAGCGCTCTTTTTTAATAATACCTTTGTTTAAACTTCTTATCTTTTTATCACTCATCGACATACAAACACATATTATATATAGATTATTATTTAATAGAACTTACTCCGCAAAAGAGCACCGTTCGAAGGTGCTCTTTTTTTACATATACTAATTAATTATCCCAAGCACATTTCAGAAAAGTTTCGTATGATATGGCGTATTCCTTTCTTTGAGAAGATAAAACTCGTTACGAGAGCACTTTTATGAAGTGCTCTTTTTGTGTTTTCAATTAATACAAAATGAAATTTTTGTTTAGTTTCCTTTCAATTCCGAATAATGTTTTCAACCCTGTTCATACTATTTCTGTAACTTTAGGTTACAAACTATTCCTGTAAGCATAGCTTTTCTTTTGTACAACGAGCAGTTAGTTTTATTAACTAGCTGCTTTGTTGTGTTTCATGAAGTTTTTATTTAGCATTCTTGCATAACATTTTCACTTCTGCTCATACTACAATTGTAACCTTAAGTTACAATGTATTGTGTGTATTGTTCTTGCTGGACAATAAAGCAGTTAGTTCATTGAGCTAGCTGCTTTATTATTTAAATAATAAATACCCATTAAACAAACCCCCTATAGATTGTGATTCATAACATACTTAGTTACTATAGTTTGGCACTCTTTTTGTTTATTTTCATTTCAATAGAATTTTTGTTTTATTGCCCACTTCTTAAGCATATCTTAATATCGAAGGGTGTTTACCTAAAGAGTTACCTCCTTATAGATGAGCACCCATTTAAGGTGCTCTTTTTCATGCTGCATACTAAATGAGACTCCCACATTCTGCCTTAACAAGTTAGAATGGGACAGTTAACCTTTGCTAACTGTTCTTTTGTTAGTATTGTCAACTTTTAATTAGGCGCTCATATATTAATATTGAACTACCTCTACAAGGGCACTTTCCGCAGTGCTCTTTTTGGTTTAATATCAAATGGCGTTTTTATTGAAAAATCACTTTGATTCACTTTGTTCATGGTATAATCTGTATAATTATTTTTCGGAGAAAGGATAACGCAATGAGGGAATACTTTGGTTTCACTTCAATGTTTTTAACTGCATTCTTAATTTTCAATCTGTGTATAGCCGGTCCTTTTTTAATTTTTATACCAATCTCAATTGCTTTAGCTATTTTTGCTCCGAAAGGTACAGCTAAAACGTTTGCTTTTGTTGGTTTAATAATTTTAGGTATTTTCTTCGCTTGCATATACATCTTCATTTACTTTATTTAGTGCTTAGCTGAAACTCTTCTCCGATGATCCCTTTCTCTAAAATAAGGGTTTTATTTAAATTTTCTTCACTACAACATCAGCATCAAATTTACCTTTAACATGTAATCCCCTACATTTATTATTGGTATTAAAATCTTTTCAGAGGTGAAAATATAATGGATGAATTTCTGTCTTCCGCTGCTCTAAACCCAGATTCAATCGGTTCAACAGGACCTACTGGACCTACTGGAATCACTGGACCTACCGGAATCACTGGACCTACTGG
>NZ_NVEC01000150.1 GCF_002571225.1 Bacillus sp. AFS059628
ACAATTGGGGTGCAGTTCAAATTCACTCTTTTTTAATTTGGATTTTTAAGGAAAGAAATTGATATAATGGTGAATAACAAGGGGGAGAAATGATGGAAATACATATTAGAAGAGCGATAAAAGATGATATACCAGGTATAGCAAAAGTACATGCTGATAGCTGGAAAACAACGTATAAAGGGATATTTGCTGACGAAATTTTAAAAAATATAACATATGAGCAACGGGAAAAACAATGGGAAAATATTTTTCAACGAGAAGATAAATACCAATATAGATTTGTAGCAGAGACCGTGGATGGAACAATAATCGGATTCATTGATGGGGGAGTTGAAAGAAGTGGTGCATATAATTGTGATGGAGAATTATATGCGATCTACCTTTTACAAGAGTATCAAGGAATGAAAATAGGACAAAAGTTATTTCAAGCTTTACTATCGAAATGTATAAAAAATGATATGCAATCACTTTTAGTATGGGTTGTTACGAATAATCCTTCTAAAAAGTTTTATGAAAAATTTAATCCAGAAAAAATTGATACGAAATTTTTAGATAGAGTACAGGTGGAAGAGACAGTGTATTGTTGGAGAGATTTGAATTTGTTATATAAACAGTTATGTGGATTGTTTTAAATAATAATATTATGTAAACAAAAGTGGAGAAAGGTATACCTTTCTCCACTTTTTGATGGATTTATAAAAAATAGTAGGCAATTAGTTTGAAAACAAGAATTTTTCAAGTGTGTTTTTAACTAGATTAAAGAAAAGAAAGAAAAAAATAAAAATTACATTTCATAAAAAAATTCTGAAATATACTATTGAATTGAACATCATTATCAAT
>NZ_NVEC01000151.1 GCF_002571225.1 Bacillus sp. AFS059628
AAAAAAAAAAAAAAAAAAAAAATATTTTTTTTTCCCCCAAAAGGTTTTTTTTTTATCTATTAATAACTGTACATCGTCTTGCTCCTCTACAGATTAAACGCTCGGCTTCTCTTAATGAAATTGGAACAAGTACAGCTTCATCAACATCGTCTTCTACATCAAAAACCGCAAAGGCTTCCCCACCCACGATTAAAACACAAATGAATTCTACTTCTAAATCATCATGAGACCTAGGAATACAATTAGAAATAGTACAACGTTGAATACCCCCTGCTAACAATGTTCTAGCCTCTTGCTCAGATATTCGAATAAAAACAAATTCCTCTATGGCTACATTTCCAACTTCCACTTCAATTTCTACTAGAAGAAAGAATCTGTTTCTAATTCTCACTATACAATTTGC
>NZ_NVEC01000152.1 GCF_002571225.1 Bacillus sp. AFS059628
TTTTCACATGAGCGCAGACTATATGTTTATCTCTTTAGAGATAGAGGATTTTTCCATCACCATAGGCTTGTGATGTACTCTCGTCAGTTATACGAGATAGTCGTTGAACGTTCATCTTATCCATTTTGACTTAGATGATTCGAGGCGGAAGACCCATTGTTCTAGTGTTTAGGATTTAACCTTGCACCATCTGATTGATTTTTTCTGCTTTCGCAACATTCACGCTCGCCATTTCTAGCCACGTTGTAGTTCAATCAGCTTTAGGGATTGCCCGCAATTAACCCTCACTACTAGCCAATCACTTGACTAGCAGGGCTTACTGATATATTTAATTAACTTTCGTTATA
>NZ_NVEC01000153.1 GCF_002571225.1 Bacillus sp. AFS059628
CGCGCCCGAGAGGAGTCGAACCCCTAACCTCTTGATCCGTAGTCAAACGCTCTATCCAATTGAGCTACGGGCGCATATGGTGCCGAGGGCGGGGGTCGAACCCGCACGGTGGTCACCCACCGCAGGATTTTAAGTCCTGTGCGTCTGCCTGTTCCGCCACCCCGGCATGTCATATTGAAAATTGGAGCGGAAGACGGGATTCGAACCCGCGACCCCAACCTTGGCAAGGTTGTATTCTACCACTGAACTACTTCCGCAAGACATGTATGAGTTATTTTATTAAAAGTGCGGGTGAAGGGAGTCGAACCCCCACGCCAAAGGCGCTAGATCCTAAGTCTAGTGCGTCTGCCAATTCCGCCACACCCGCATATTCCATTAAAATGGTGAGCCATGAAGGACTCGAACCTTCGACCCTCTGATTAAAAGTCAGATGCTCTACCAACTGAGCTAATGGCTCTTACAATAAAAACTGGTGCCGACTAGAGGACTTGAACCCCCAACCTACTGATTACAAGTCAGTTGCTCTACCAATTGAGCTAAGTCGGCTAAATGGTGGAGGATGACGGGATCGAACCGCCGACCCCCTGCTTGTAAGGCAGGTGCTCTCCCAGCTGAGCTAATCCTCGATTTTGCCTGGCAACGTCCTACTCTCACAGGG
>NZ_NVEC01000154.1 GCF_002571225.1 Bacillus sp. AFS059628
TCGCCTATCGCAGTAACTGTGAGTGGATTTTTAGGGTGTGCAGAATTTACTTCTTTTGATTCCCCTTGATTTAGAGGCGTTTCTTGATTTGGTTTTTCCCAAACAGCAGTTGGATGTAGCGCTGATTGTGTTTGTACTGCTTCCACCTTCTCTTTTTGATAATTCTCCTTAGCCTTACTAGCATTTGATAACCCCAAGACTGCTATTGACGTAAAGAATAATGAACAAACTAAAGCTAACTTAGCACCTAAAGTGACATTTTGAAATCTTAAGTTCTTAAACTGAATGTTCCGGAGCGCACCTTGTCGGATTGGTTTTTCGATAAACTTCCATGAAATTTGCGCAATCAATATTATTAGAAGAAATTGAAGGATTGCTCTTATTATTGAAAAATCCCCCGCATTTACTTTTGGAGTCGTTAATGTGAGAATTGGATAATGCCAGAGATATATGCCATACGATCTTACCCCTACCCAACGTAAAGGTCTAAATCGTAAAAATTGAGCAATGCGACTAGCTGGATGAGCTAGATTTGCCACTAACAATGCTGTTGCAATTGATAAGAGAACCATTCCTCCCTTGTATAGAAATGGATCATATTGATTGGTCTTCCAAAACATAACCAAAATAATAATAAGAGCAATGCCCCCCACTACATCAAGAATGAAACGCGCCTTTGGGATAATTTTATTAGCAAGCCTATTGCTTGGCCAAACTAAGGCAAGTACCGCTCCGATAAGTAATGAAAAGGCCCTCGTATCTGTACCATAATATATTCTGCTCGGATCAACTCCAGGTTCATACAAAATTGCCATTGCTAAAGCTGAAGCAAATGCTCCTAGACAAATCAATAAAATCATACGGGATTGTTTTTTTATATAGTAAAGTCCTAAACTAATAATAAACGGCCAGACAACATAGAATTGTTCCTCAACTGCTAACGACCAAAAATGATTTAATGGAGAAATCTGGTTAAAATTATCAAAGTACGATAATTTATGATAAATATACCACCAGTTACTAACATAAAATAATGCCGCTAATGAATCTCCACGCATTTTTTCAAGTAAAGAGCTATGAAAAATCGTAATCCATGCCAATGTTATAACGAGCATAACAAGCATTCCTGGAAGCAATCTTCTTGCCCTACTAAGCCAGAACTTTTTCAAATCAATTCTCTTATTTCTCTTCCACTCCATGGCTAGAATATCTGTAATTAAATAACCTGAAAGTACAAAAAATACTGTAACTCCTAAAAACCCTCCAGGCATCCAATTAAAATTAATATGATACAAAATAACACCCAGTATAGCTAGACCCCTTAGACTGTCCAACCCAACCATATAACGACTATTTTTTTTAAAAGATTTAGTCATCCTACATTCACCTCTATTTCTTGAAAACTAGGTTAATAATAACGTCATAAAATGCTATTAATTTCCTAAAATCATATAAGCCAAACCATTACAAACATCATTTTCTAAGGATTTTTTTATATTTACATGCACAGCAATAAATACTTTATCACGTTATCTGGCTCTGTTGTGAAAATTTTTATAGTAGGTGTTTTTACTCTTCCTAAAAAAGAGGAATTTGCCCAATCAAAAATTTATATACCGTGTGTCTTAAAGTAAAATTTTGATACGTTTTTACAGACATATCAAGGCCTGTGACATTTTGAATATAATCGATAATGCATATGTAA
>NZ_NVEC01000155.1 GCF_002571225.1 Bacillus sp. AFS059628
GAAGAAAACCCCCACTGATTAAAGTTTCACTTTATTTAAATTAAATAATTTTATGGATAATCCCTACAGTTTAGTTATTTTCATAGTTAAAATCTAATCATGTATAAATTTAAGTACCTATAAAATTTGAAAAAATATATAGGTACAATGTTCACATTTATATTTTCTAACTAGTATGGTTTATAACGAAACGAGAAAGGATGTATTATGGTGGGGATTTTTAAGGAAGAAAAAATTAAATTTATAGATTGTAAAGGCGAAGAAGTCATTTTGAAAATTAAAATTAAGGATATAAAAAAGTAGGGAAGAGGAATTAAGTTTATTTTATGGTGATTAACATAGAAAATAGAAGGTAATGACAAATTAGGTTGAAATGAATTTATGTAGTATAGGCCCCTTTTACATTTTTTTTGCATAATGTAGCATGAATGAATATTAAGGGGGAACATATATGTCTTATCCTAATCAGTTAGCTTGGCATGAAACATTGGATTTACATGAATTAGTAGCATTCCAAGCGAACGGTTTAATCAAATTAAAAAAATCAGTTAGAAATGTACCTGATCAAGCACTTCAATCGTTATATATTAAAGCTATAAATGCCATCCAAAACAATCTACAAGAGTTAGTACAGTTTTATCCGTATGCTCCTGGATTTCAATCACAGCATCGTGATGACACTGGATTTTACGCTGGAGATTTGCTTGGATTAGCAAAGACATCCGTTCGAAATTATGCAATCGCAATTACTGAAACTGCAACACCCCGACTTAGAGAAGTTTTAACCCGCCAAATAAATGGCGCTATACAATTACATGCGCAGGTTTTTAACTTTATGTACGAACGTGGTTACTATCCAGCTTACGATTTAAAGCAACTATTAAAAAATGATGTTCAAAATGTGCAAAAGGCAATACAAATGCAATATTAAAATGAAGATATGGAAATTATCTTTAGAGGAAAACTATAGTTTATTTATAGAAAATCAAATAGTTAAGACTAAATGGTAATTTCCATTGTTAATAAATTGATTAAAGGATAAAAATATAGATTCATTCGAAAATACTAAAGAAATTATACTAACGCTATTGTAGAATGGTGAACTTCTTAAAGTTTTTTAGGGAGTTTTAAACAAATATTAAATATGCTAGAGAATAAGTATTTATACGATATTGCTAACTGAACATTAGTTTCCTTTGGCGCTAAGTATGTTTAGCACGTTTTTCTTTTGGGAAAAATAAGAATATACATTAGTGGAAAGGATAGGATTTAATGGTTACTAAAACCGATAATACAAGCTATTTAACCTCTTCTGTTTATTTGACCCGTAATCTATGGTCAGGCATCTTGTTTGGCCTAGGGTTAGTAGCTTTTATAGATGAAACTATTTTTCATCAACTGCTACATTGGCACCATTTCTATGATAAATCTACAACAGATATTGGATTGATTTCAGATGGTCTTTTTCATGCTTTTAGTTGGTTTGCAACGATTGGTTCCTTGTTCATAGTTGCTGATCTTCGTCGTAGATATGCATTTTGGTTGAAAAGATGGTGGAGCGGGTTAATGCTTGGTAGTGGTGGATTTCAATTATATGACGGTATAATTCAACATAAACTAATGAAAATACACCAGATTCGATACGTAGATAATGTTCTTATCTACGACGTAATATGGAATATAATTGCGGCTGTAATGCTCTTAATTGGAATTCTACTAGTTTTTCAGACAAGAACCGATGAAAGAGTATTGAGAGGGAAAAGTTTAGATGAACAATAACCATCTTTATCACGAAATATGGAGTTTATTGGATTTTTTGTTATTCGTATTCATTTTAATTATATTAATAATTTATATTGTATCGACGGTATTATCAAATCGTCAGTACAAACGATGGCCGTTATATCGAAGTGTCTTCTGGGTTTTAGGGCTTATTTGTGTAGCAATAGCAGTTGTTGGACCTTTAGCTCATCGTGCTCATAATGACTTCACAATACATATGCTTGTGCATTTGCTCCTTGGGATGTTTGCTCCAATTTTTATAGCATTAGCAGCTCCGATGACTCTTTTTTTACGAACGCTCAATGTGAAAGCAGCGCGACGTCTTTCAAGTGTACTAAAGAGTAAGCCGCTACAAATCCTTACTCATCCCATTATCGCAACCTCGCTTAATCTAGGAGGGCTATGGATTCTCTATACTACTAATTTATACTCGATGATGCACAAAAGTATACTTCTTCATTTGTTCATACATTTCCATGTTTTTATTGCAGGATACCTGTTTACCACATCAATGATTTATATTGATCCAATATCCCATAGGTATAGTTATATATACCGATCAATTATTTTAATAGTTGCATCAGCTGGTCATGGGATATTATCAAAATACATATATGCTCATCCGCCTGCTGGTGTAGTCACTGAACAAGCTGAAATTGGGAGCGTGCTTATGTATTATGGTGGGGATCTTATTGATATTGTTCTAATTTTTATACTTTGTTTACAATGGTTCAGGAGTAGCAAATCGAGAACGAAAGTCAATAATATAGTAAGTTTATCGGATCTTTTGAAACTAAAAACTTTGAAATAAAATTTAATCGTACTGTACTTAAAAGAAGCTTTGATAAAAATGAGTATTATATTTTCATTTTTAAAATTTACGTTATAACTATTCAATATTGAAATATCTCCATGTTCATCCTAAAGACTCTAACATTGAATTAATTATCTCATTTCTATGAAATATACAAAATGAGATAATGGAGTCCAGTTTGTCATTAATCTATCTACATAAATTTCTTTTACTTCCTGTCACAGCATATTAATAACTTTCATAAAAACCTCTTTAGAAGCCAAGTTAAAAGGATTGAATTTCGGGATATGGTTAAAAATATGGAGTTTTGTATGAGTTTTAAAGTTTATAAATAAAAAAGCAGCTAGCAAAAGCTAACTGCAGCGAGAAAGTTACATCCATGAATGTAAGGAGTATAACTATTTCATGGGTTAAGTATAGTATGAACGAAAAATTTAAGCTTATACTAAAAAATTAAAAAGAGCAGTTATTTATATGACTGCTCTTTAATGGTAAGAAATAAAGCCTGGGTAAGAAGCAGACTTTATTAAAGGTAGTGTGTGCGAAAGCTCGATTTTTATTCCAAAAGAGTAGTTCTATTTTTAGGATATAGATATTGCCTACATTCAATTTTTTAACAGTTTAAGTTTAAAACCTTTTGAATGATAATTTTGTATTATATTTTGATTCATTAATATGAAAAGATAAACAAAGTATTTTCATGCTTAATGTATTTTTTTGTCTACATATTTTCCATAATCGGGTACAGCGATTTTATCAAATTCTTGAACGAGTGTTTTGAGGCTTGTTGATAGCAATTCACCTGACATTGGTAACCCATGTCCAGTAATAGTGACCAGAGGCTTTAATTCTTCTAATTTAATGACTGATTCTTTAGCGGCTTTCCAGTCTGTTGTTAAATAACGAGGGGGGCCGCTTATTTCCTGCTCCTGAGTAAATACTTTATATAGATATTCCTGTTTCACTGTAACAAAAGCATCCCCAGCAATTAAAGTTCGGTCTTTTTCTCGGAATAATGAAATGTGCCCAGGGGTATGCCCTGGTGTATGAATCCATTTAAACTCTGGCATATGGGGAACAGTTCCATCGGTAGGTAGTGCTTTTACGCTATTTCCTAAATCAATCGGTTCATTAGGGAACAGGGGAGACATTTTCGCTACCATACCACCTTCAACTGTTGGATCTGGTTCAGGATAGCTTTGTTGTCCAGTCAAGAACGGTATCTCCATTTGATGGGCATAGACTGGAACATCCCAATATTTAATGAGTTCAATGATTCCTCCAACATGATCAAAATGCCCATGAGTTAAAATAATTGCTTTTGGACGGCTATTTGTGCCAAATCGCTTCTCAGTAACAGAGATAATTTCATTTGCACATTTAGGCATTCCGGCATCAACTAAAACAAAATCATCGGTATGCGGATTTCCAACAAAACATATGTTGACGATTTGAATCGTGTAGCAAAATAAATCAGGCAATACTTCGAGGCCATGACCACTTTCAATTGAAGTTGCTGGAATAAACTTGTAATCACTTCCATAATTCATTTCCTTGTCCACTTGTTATCCTCCTTAATATGTTTCAATACGACATTATAGTTCCCCAATTTCTCGAATCCATTTTGAGACATTTGAAAAAGAATTAGTGGGGGATTACAAAAAAATTAAGTCCTAGAATTAAGGTGGAGACATATGAATTTATATAATAGTTGCTACAATTTTTTGAGGAGGGTAATGGGTTAACAAAACATTAATATTAATATTAAAATATATTATTATAAAGAACTACACAACAGTAGCTAATAGAACGCCATTAAATAAGACGATTTATTGTACAGAGGTTTTTCGTAATCAAAAAATGTGTAAGTTTGGAGATGGAATTGAAGGGAATGAGAGGGGGAAAAATAAAAAAATTATCTCTTCCTAAGTTAATTATATCATGTAAATCAAGTTCGAAATAGACTGTTTCTTCGTATTTACTCCTGCTACAATCAAGAACACATGCATAGTAAGGAGAGATGTTACATGAGTTCATTCGTTCTCGATTTTCAGGAAATAGAAAACACGCCGCTTTCACTCGTCGGTGGAAAAGGTTTGAATTTAGGGGAGTTATCAAGCGTTAAAGGGATACAAGTACCAGAAGGATTTTGTGTTACAACGGCAGGATATGAAAAGGCCATCGAGCAAAATGAAGAGCTTCAAACTTTGTTGCAGCAGCTAACAAAGTTGAAAAAGGAAGAGCGAGCTCAAATTGGTGAAATGAGTAAGAAGATTAGGGAAGTCATTATGGCAGTAGAAATCCCTACTGATGTAGTGGAAGCAGTAGCTCATTATCTCTCACGTTTTGGAAATGAACAGGCGTATGCCGTGCGCTCTAGTGCTACGGCTGAAGATTTACCGTATGCCTCATTTGCTGGTCAACAAGATACGTATTTAAATATTATTGGAGAAAAAGCAATTTTACAGCATGTAAGAAAGTGCTGGGCGTCTTTATTTACAGAGCGAGCAGTTATGTACCGCATGCAAAATGGTTTTGAACATAATCAAGTTTCTATATGTGTTGTTGTTCAAAAAATGGTTTTCCCTGAGGCTTCGGGCATTTTATTTACGGCTGATCCGGTTACTTCTAACCGAAAGGTGTTATCCATTGATGCCAGTTTTGGACTTGGTGAGGCATTAGTATCAGGATTGGTCTCTGCCGATAATTATAAAGTAAAAGAAGGCGAAATTAAAGAAACGATGATAGCGACTAAAAAAATAGCTATTTATGCTGTAAAAGAGGGCGGAACTGAGACGAAACAGATTGATCCAGCTCAGCAACAACTTCAAACATTGTCTGAACAACAAATTTTACAACTAGTAAGTATCGGAAGACAGATTGAAGCTTATTTTGGTTGTCCGCAAGATATTGAATGGTGTTTAGCCCATAATACATTTTATATTGTCCAAAGTCGCCCCATTACGACTTTATATCCAATTCCTGAAGAAAATGATGGGGGAAATCATGTGTATATATCAGTTGGTCACCAACAAATGATGACCGATGCGATGAAACCGCTTGGGTTATCTTTTTTCCTGTTAACGACTAATGCTCCTATGCGTAAAGCGGGAGGAAGGCTGTTTGTGGATGCTACGCAACAATTAGCTTCACCTGCTAGCAGAGATTATTTAATAAACACTTTAGGAAAATCAGATCCACTCGTAAGAGATGCATTAACGACTATAATCGAGCGAGATAATTTTATTACATTGTTACCAGATGATGAAAAAGGAAAGAGTGCTGGCAAAAGTGTGCCACCTGCAAATTCACAACCAGAAATCGAAAATGATCCGGCAATCGTTACGAATTTAATACAAAATAGTGAAGCATCAATCGAAGAGTTAAAACGAAACATGCAAACGAAATCAGGGGTGGATGTACTTGATTTTATTTTGGAAGACATCCAGCAATTAAAAAAAGTATTATTTAACCCGCAAAGTATCGCTGTCATTATGGCAGGTATGAATGCTTCAACATGGATAAATGAAAAAATGGAGCAATGGCTAGGCGAAAAGAATGCAGCAGACACGCTTTCTCAATCGGTACAAAATAATATTACATCTGAAATGGGTTTAGCATTAATGGATGTCGCTGATGTGATTCGGCCGTATCAAGAAGTTATTACGTATTTACAACATGTAGAAGATGATAGCTTTTTAAATGAACTAGTTCAGTTTAAAGGTGGAGAAGAAGCCCGAGATGCGATTCTAACTTTTCTAAATAAATACGGAATGAGATGTAGCGGAGAAATAGATATTACGAAAACGCGCTGGAGTGAAAAGCCAACTACAATTATCCCGATGATTTTAAATAATATAAGAGATTTTGAATATGGCGCGAGTAAGCGGAAATTTGAAGAAGGACTGCAAGAAGCTTTGAAAAAAGAAGAAGAGTTAATAGAGCGATTACAGCACTTGCCGGATAGTAAACAAAAAGTAGAAGAGACGAAGCAAATGATTCGTAATATACGTAATTTTATCGGTTATCGTGAATATCCAAAATACGGCATGATTAATCGTTATTTCATATACAAGCAGGCATTATTGAAAGAAGCTGAGCAACTTGTGCAGACCGGTATCATTCGTGAGGCCGATGATATATACTATTTAACTTTTGAAGAACTTCACGAAGTAGTCCGTACGAATAAACTAGATTACGAGCTTATCCAAAAACAAAAAAATGATTATAAATTATATGAAAAACTAACGCCTCCTCGTATCATGACGTCTGATGGAGAAATCATTACAGGTAAATATAAACGAGAAAACCTCCCAGCTGATGCGATTGTAGGTTTGCCTGTTTCCTCAGGAGTGATTGAGGGAAGAGCTCGCGTTATTTTAAACATGGAAGAAGCGAATTTAGAAGAAGGAGATATATTAGTTACTGCGTTTACTGACCCTGGCTGGACACCATTATTTGTGTCTATAAAAGGATTAGTCACTGAAGTTGGCGGACTTATGACGCACGGAGCAGTGATTGCACGTGAGTATGGATTACCAGCAGTTGTCGGTGTGGAAAATGCTACGAAATTAATAAAAGACGGACAACGAATTCGGGTACATGGAACTGAAGGGTATATTGAAGTATTGTAATGAAATAAAAGATCATCCGCTATTATAGTGGATGATCTTTTCATATATACTTGGCTTATTTCTTTAAACCAGCCGCATAAAAAGGCCCATGAACTGCGATTGTTGATAAAATGCGAGCAATTTCCTCAGGTGTTTCTTTTTGCCCGGTATTTAACCATTGCTGAATCACACCAATATGAGCAGATGCCATATTTGTCATTGGGTTCGGTCTTACATGGATCGCGGATGGTATGGTAGGGTTAAATATTTCGAACTTCACAGATACGGCACTGTTTCTATCTATTACATCCTTTAGTTTCTTCTTAATGATATCGGCGGTACTTTCATTAGTTGGACTAAAGGGAATCGGTGTATTCGCTCTCTTACTATTCTTCGGGGCACCGTTATTATCGTTAGCACCTGAAATGTTATCGCCATTTTACCAAGACTGGGTGTACACATGGTTGCCAATGCGATTTATGATTGAAGGACTGAGAGAAATATTCTTCTTCGGAAAAGGATTAAGCTGGAGTACACCTCTTACTGTACTCGTTTGGATTGGTGCGGTAAGTATGATGATTATTTTAGCGACTGCTTTCAAACGTAGTGTAGGAAAGGAACACAAAACGGAATTAAACGCATAAAAGATAAAAGCGTTTCACTAGGAGTGAAGCGTTTTTATCTTTTATTAACTTATAGGTTAAAGGGAATAAAAAAGTTCGGATTTGCAGTTCCTTTTTGTATACATGCTCCTGCTATTTAAAATTGCATAAAATGTTATGCGGAATAATGGAGGGGATACGATGTATAATTCGAATTATTATGATTCGTATAGGCAAAATGATAAGCTGATTCGTGATATTGAGAAAGCAATTAACGGAGAGTTTAGTGCTATAAATTGTTATGCGAAATTAGCTAATATGGCTCCAATTACGGCGGAACGAAATCAAATTCTTGAGATTCGTAACGATGAAATAAAGCATTTCCATCATTTTGTACAAATCTATACAAATTTAACGGGTCAGCAGCCGAAACCACAAATTACGGAAGAATGTCCAAATACGTACTTACAAGGATTAGAATTCGCTATACAAGATGAACAGAAGACAGTAGATTTTTACTTGGAAATTTCAGATGAAACATCGGATGTACATCTGAAAGAGTTAATGCGCAGAATAGCTGCCGATGAACAAAATCATGCGGTGTGGTTTTTATATTATTTTGTGAAGACGAAGTGAGCATTAAGAATGAATGGCTGATGTGATGAATATATTAGAATTTATCCCACTTTAATGGGCAGTAAGACCCCCACCTCAAAATGCAGCGAAAGCAAAGAATTTAG
>NZ_NVEC01000156.1 GCF_002571225.1 Bacillus sp. AFS059628
ATGATTATTGATTATATACTATGTGGGGGTCTTATTTTGAAGGGAAGAGATGTTGTTTTAGGTTTGTTAATGGGAAAAGAAATGTCTGGTTATGATATTAAAATTGTGTTTGAAGACGTATTTACTCATTTCTTTGATGGAAGTTTTGGAATGATCTATTCAACGTTACGTCAGTTGGAAAAAGAGGGGAAAATAAAAAAAGAAGTTGTTATGCAAGAAGGGAAACCAAATAAGAAAATGTATTTTATTACAGATGAAGGGCGTGAAGAGTTTTATCAATACATGCAAACGGATGTAGAGAAAGATGTTTTGCGTTCAGATTTTTTAATGAGGATGTATTTCGGTAATTATAGCGATGATAAGGCAATTAAAAAATGGATTGAGGATGAAATTGAAAAAAAAGAAGCATACATTACGGATCTTCTTTTGAAATATGAAAAGTGGAGAAACGGTATTACTTTTGTCGAGGAAATTTCACTCGATGTAGGTATTGCATCTTATAGTGCTCAAGTAGAGACATTGAAAAGAAAACTAGAACAACTAGAAGCAAAAGAACACGATAAAATGGAAGAATGAAAAACACGTTCATTATAAATAAAGGGGTAGATGAACATGGAGCAATCAAAGGGTATTAAGTTTGTCTTTTTAATGTGCTTAGGTATTTTTCTTTGTATGATTGATACGACAATTATGAATATAGCTTTACCAGCGATACAAACGAGTGTAAATACTTCATTGGAAAAGATGTCTTGGGTATTAAATGTTTATACAATGACAATAGCAGTACTTGCTATTCCGCTAGGGCGGATAGCTGATATCTTTGGAAAAGCAAAGATGTATATTCTTGGTCTGGTGATTTTTGGTGGTGGATCGGTACTATGTGCTTTTGCTAATACAGGAGATTTTCTTATCTTTTCTCGCTTTATACAAAGTGTAGGGGCAGCGATTTTATTTCCAACTAGTATGGTAATTGGTGTATCAGCTATGCCGTTAGCTAAGAGGCATGTTGCACTAGCAATTTTAGGCGTAACACAGGGATTGTCAGCTGCAATGGGACCAGTAATAGGTGGAATTATTACACAAAATTTCGGTTGGAGATGGGTGTTCTTCGTTAATGTTCCAATTTGTATTCTTGGAATCATTTTATGCTGCTTTATGCTACAAATAAAAAATGAAGAACGTATTATCTCAAAAATAGATTGGATAGGATTGCTATTAAGTAGCACAGCAATTTTTTCTTTTACTCTCATATTAGTAAAAGGTAATACATGGGGATGGCAAAGTAATATAGCTTTGTTTTGTTATGCAATTAGCATTATTTCTCTTATTCTATTTGTTTTAGTAGAACGAAAGATTCATAATCCGATGGTGAATTTAAATTTATTTAAAAATCGAACGTTTGTCGGAGCATCTATCGTTGTCATATTAAGTAATGTATTTTTAATTGGAGTTACTGTATTGCTTCCGACGTTCTTGACGAAAATACAAGGTCGAACGGAAATTGAAGCAGCTTTTTTAGTGACACCTATTTCAGCAATGATATTTTTTGTCTCACCAGCTGCAGCAACTTTAATTAAAAAACTCGGAAAAGTAACTATTATTTTGTCAGGATTTCTTGTTATGGGCTTATCTTATTATTGGTTGCAAATGATTGATGTTAATTCAACAAATATAGAAATTATTATTCCATGTATGATATTGGGTGTTGGATATGGTTTAGTAGTAGGTCCAATTACAGTTTTAAGTGCTTCTTCGTTTGAAGGGGAATTATTAACTGCTTCTCAAAGTGTTGTATCAATGTTGCGGCAAGTAGGTATTGTTTTAGCAGTTGCAATATTTGTATCTAACTTAACTCATAATTTAACTATAAATAAAGAGAATGTATATCGTTATGCAGAAGAAAAAGTTCGTAATATTCATGTGAGTAGTGTCGAGCAAGCTGAGATATTACAAGTAACAAAAGAAAAAATAGAGAATCAAAGTATAGAAACAAATGTCGAAAAGCATCAAAATGAAACATTTGTAGGGTTAAATAAAGAGAAAAAAGATGAACTAATTCACCAAAAAGTGGCTGAGGTATTAAGAGAAGTTCCAGTAGAATATAGAGATGTAAAAAGAGAAGAAGTAATGAGTCAAGTGACAAATGAAGTTGAAAAACAAGAGGAAAGTATAAAGAAAGAAGTACGTACATTTTCGAACGATGTGAATCATTATGCTAAGAATCAGATGGCTATGAGTTTTACAGATTTATATAAAGCGAGTGTGCCAATTATTTTAGTCTTTGCTTTAGTGAGTTTGTTATTTTGGGAAGGAAAGACTTTGAGTAAAAAGAGAGGGGAAAGAGTTGTAGGGGGAGTGTAAGGGAAATAATCTAAAGGTGAGTTATACTCAAATGATGGAATGCTAGCTGTGAAAAAATTAGTATAATTATTATGGGAACCCTTCGGTAATGAGTGAAACGTAAACCGTGGGGTTCTTTACATGTATAAATAAATTTCAACATTATAAATTTGGGAATTTTGCTGTTCTATAGTACATTAACAAGGGGGATTAGTTTTATCCCGCTTTAATGGGCAGTAAGACCCCCACCTCAAAATTCAGCGAAAGCAAAGAAGTAAGGTGGGGGATCAACTGCCC
>NZ_NVEC01000157.1 GCF_002571225.1 Bacillus sp. AFS059628
TCTTTCGCTTCTTGATCTTTGTAAATCGTTTCTGTAAAGCTAACTGTGAAACAGATTTTCCAAATAGCTTATAGTATCTATCACTCATTCTTTTACAATAGTTATAAGCGAATCTTGCAGCACCAGCATGGTTTCTAAGCACTTTTTCTTGTTCAGGCGTTGGAATCAGTCTGACTTTCTTCGCCAATATCATCAGAATGTAACTCCTTTAATGAAAGATTTGTTCTTCTGAAT
>NZ_NVEC01000158.1 GCF_002571225.1 Bacillus sp. AFS059628
TTCTTTGCTTTCGCTGAATTTTGAGGTGGGGGTCTTACTGCCCATTAAACTGGGATAAAAGGAGTATGTACAGAAAATGGAAAATATTATATGTAAAGTTAAAATGAATTTTTTGGAAATATTCAAGTGAGATAGTGAATATATTAATACATTCAAGTAAGTGTATGTTATTTAGGGAGAAATGATGGGAGGAGATGCAATTTTGGCTAAAAATAATAAAAGGAATGATGCCTTGGCAATAGGTATTGGTATAGGGGTTGTAATCGGTGTGTTTCAGGGGTTCTTTACTAGTAGTTTAGTAATCGGAATTGTGTTTTTGAAGAAATAGTAAGTTTTAAATTTATTTCAAAAAATGTGCTATTAAAAGAATGAATTTTCGGAATATAAATCCTGTTTTTCCTTTTTTATGATATTATTAATAAAAAGGATGGTGAAGGATATGTCAACAAACAATCAAGTAGAACAAAAATGCTTTATTTGTGAAAAACATAGAGGAAACATTACAGTTCCAGGTGGAGCTATTTACGAAGATGAACTCGTTTATGTTGGACATGTCCATTGGGATAATGAAGAAACATACCTTGGTTATGTCATGATAGATATAAAAAGGCATGTACTTGGCCTTGCTGAATTAACGGATGAAGAAGCAAAAACGTTCGGACTTATAACAAGTAGGGTAAGTAAAGCGTTAAAAGAAAGTGAGGGAGCAGAACATATTTATGCTTTTGTTTCAGGGAATGGTGTACCACATATGCATATGCACCTCATACCGCGTTATCCAAATACACCCAAAGAGTTTTGGTCACCGACTGAAGTAGCGAAATGGAATGGTGCGCCATATGGTGACGCAGAGAAAATCCAAAAACTATGCGAAAGAATACGAAAGTATATGGTGAGTGAATATGCATATAACAAATAATAGACAATATTCATGGGTTGGAAATACAGAAATGTGCTTAGGAGAAATTTTAGTTAAACAATATGGTGACACTGTACTTGGAAAATACGGCGGGAATATAAGCGCCGGAGCAAAAAAGAACGAAGATGGCGCGTTAGTTTGGTCAAATGGTGATTGGGAATTTGCAGCTATTTTAGATGGACATAATAGTGCGGAAAGTGTTGATTTAGTAGTAAATACAATCCAAAAAGAATATGAAAATATAAAAGTAATGATGAATGAATCGATTGATACAGCATTTCGATCTGTTGAAAATCATCTACTTACAATCTTTCAATCCCCCTTATTTAAAGAAAAGTGCAAAAGAGTAAAAGGTGAAACAGCGTGCTTACTATGTGTAAGAAAAGAAAACTACATATGGTGGTTATCTATTGGCGATTGCTTAGTTTATGTATTTCATGAAGAGTTACATAAGTTAGGACAATATGCATTAAATCAACGTCACTTTTACGAATGGATTGGAAATGTAAATACCTTTGATTTATCTGTACCTTGCTATTCAACAGGAATTCGTGAATTACGTACTGGGAAGAATCGAATTGTCATGGTTACAGATGGAGTATTAGAATGCGGGGAACGACACTATGAAACACCATTAAATCTGTATAACGATATGAATAGAAATGATATAGAACTGGAAGAAAGTGTTCATCATGTATTAGAGCACGTTCATCATCAATTCGGACGAGACAGTGCAACAATTATTAGTTGGGATGTTGAAAATAAAAGAAATACTACGTATCCGAGTGATCAGCCGGATAAAAAGTAAAGGAGGGGACATCACTGCTTTTAGCTAAAGGGATTTTATTAGTATTATGGATTATATCCTTAGTTATTTTGGAAAAAGTAGTGAGAAAAAAATTAAATATACCGAAACAAACTGACTGGAATAGTAAATATGTAAACAACGCTCATAAATGGGGGACTAGGGCTCTTATCATTTCTTATATAATTGTTACGATGATATTTGCCACTTTCAATCCCATTTATATTAGTAATTTACCCATACTATTTTTAATAACTTTATACTGCTTTCAATCATATATGGAGTGGAAATATGATAAAGAATCGAGGGAGTATGTCATTTCTTTAGACACGGTTCCATTATTAATAATAACAGGAATTATGATTAATCATTTCTTTTATAACTATTGGATTTAATTATATGTAGAATAAATGGGGAGACAAAATGAAATTGTCTAAATTACGCGCTGAAGTAATGATTTTAAATGAAGATCATTCTAAAGTACTTGTTCAATGTGATGAGAATGAATTATTTTACCGTTTTCCAGGTGGTTCTATTGAATTTAGTGAAACTGCAAAAGAAGCGATAATACGAGAATTAATGGAAGAATACGATTTGAAGATTGATGTTCAAGAGTTAGCCGTTGTAAATGAGCATATTTTTGAATGGAACAATGAGAAAGGACATCACTGTACATTGATACATAGGGGGACTCTTCAAGAGAGAATGACAAATGAAATAAGACATAAAGAATATGAGGATATTATATTAACTTGGAAAAGTATAAATGAATTAAAGAAGAAGCCCACATATCCTAAAGGGATTGTAAGTTATTTAGAAGAGAATAACCGATATAGTCCACTTTATTTCTAAAAATAAATAAAGTAATAGGAGGGGGATGACAATGGACATTTCTACAATCTTGATTATTATTATTGGACTGGCTATAGGTGGTTACTTATTAGAACAGTTTTTAAGAATAAAATTAAATGTGGTGAAAAGAGGTTTCTTTGGATATAAGCATGTGAATAGTTTACATGTAAAAATAGAAATAGGGCTTATTATTATTTATGTAATAAGTAGTTGTTATTATATGTTTAAATTTGAAAACGCTAAAATGGCTTATGTCATGTTCGTTTATTTAGGGATATCATTGACTTTAAGAGCATGGATGGAATGGAAGTATGATAGAAAATCAAAAGAATATATACTGTCGATAACGGGCATGGTTACATGTATATTGATGCTCTCAATGCTCGTTTATTTCGTTCCACCTGCTGCATAATAAGGTGATTATTAATGGTACAAATAAAGAGTTAACTAATAAATAAGAAACCATTTACTACTAAATGGTTTCTTATTTAAATTCATCATTTATCCCACTTTAATGGG
>NZ_NVEC01000159.1 GCF_002571225.1 Bacillus sp. AFS059628
GTTCAGTTTTCAAAGAACTAAAAGCGGGTGAAGAGAATCGAACTCTCGACCAGAGCTTGGAAGGCTCTTGTTTTACCACTAAACTACACCCGCGTGGTCGGGAAGACAGGATTTGAACCTGCGACCCCCTGGTCCCAAACCAGGTGCTCTACCAAGCTGAGCCACTTCCCGTTATGGCGCGCCCGAGAGGAGTCGAACCCCTAACCTCTTGATCCGTAGTCAAACGCTCTATCCAATTGAGCTACGGGCGCTTATTCATGATGTTTTTTCGTCGTTGTATTTTGGCGACTCAATTATCTTATCATACTTCGTTTTTTAATGCAAGTACTTTTTAAAAGATTTTTTGATGCGGCCGAGAGGACTTGAACCTCCACGGGGTTTCCCCCACTAGGCCCTCAACCTAGCGCGTCTGCCGTTCCGCCACGACCGCGCGGAAAAAACAAAAGTGAGCCATGAAGGACTCGAACCTTCGACCCTCTGATTAAAAGTCAGATGCTCTACCAACTGAGCTAATGGCTCGTAAATGGCTGGGCTAGCTGGATTCGAACCAGCGCATGACGGAGTCAAAGTCCGTTGCCTTACCGCTTGGCTATAGCCCATCGAAATACTTATCTTCTTTCCAAAGACAAATGTTATTGTACCATAATGACCAATAAAAAACAACTGCCAATTAGCAGAAGTTAAAATGGCGGTCCCGACC
>NZ_NVEC01000015.1 GCF_002571225.1 Bacillus sp. AFS059628
CACATCCATCAACTTAAGGATTTAGACTATTTTTGAAGTTAAAAGCACGTTACTATTTTCTTATGTTAATGAGAAAGGGTGACGTGTTTTTTATGAATATGAATCAAAAACAAGAATTATCTTTATTCGCTGAAGAGTTATATCGATATATGTCTCCCGCTACACTTAATCAATTAGCCATAGAAGCAGGCGGAATGAAACGAAAACGTAAGTGCCACGGGCACCATTTCTTATCTTTGTGTGTATGGCTAAATCAACAAGTCGCTACTACCTCTCTTACTCAACTATGTAGTCAATTAGAAACTTCAACAGGAGTTTTATTAAGTCCGGAAGGACTTAATCGGCGATTTAACTCTGCTTCTGTAGCCTTCTTTCGAACTGTATTTACTACACTTCTACAAGCTAAAATTGGAGGCGTATCTAAGATTTCTCATTCTCTTTCTTCCTACTTTGAGCGCATTCGCATCCTTGATTCTACAACCTTTCAGGTTCCAGATCGATTCGCATCTACCTATCCTGGTGCCGGAGGATGTAGTCATAAAGCTGGTGTGAAAATTCAACTAGAGTATGACTTGTTGAGTGGGGAATTTTCTGATGTGAAAATTGAACCAGGAAAACGAAGTGATCAGGCGTATGGTGCGACTCGAACAGGCATGATACAAAAGAATGAGCTGTATATTCGTGACTTAGGATATTTTCGTCTACAAGACTTTAAGTCTATTCAAGACAAGCAGGGGTATTATTTATCTCGTCTTAAGTTACCAACTAAAATATATAGAAAAGAGTTCGAAACAGTGGTATTTAAAACAAAACCCTCTCAATTGAAACCAGTATATATACAAATTCATTTGGAAGACATTATGAAACAACTACAATCTGGCCAAGTGTATGAATTACACGATGTATATGTAGGGAGTAAGGACAAATTGCCTACTCGTATTGTAGTTTATAGGTGTACCGAGGAGCAAAAACAGAAACGCTTACGTGACCGAGCTATTCGTGAAAAGAAAAAAGGGATTACATATACAGAGCGCACGAAGCTTTTACAAGGTATCACGGTATATATGACAAACATTCCTACGGAATGGGTACCAAAAGAGAAAATCTATGATTTATATTCATTACGTTGGCAAATTGAGCTGTTATTTAAAATATGGAAATCTTGGTTTCAAATTCATCGTTGTAAATCTATTAAACAAGAGCGATTAGAATGTCATCTTTATGGGCAACTCATTAGTATTCTATTATGTTCTTCTACTATGTTTAAAATGCGAGAACTCCTATTACGTAAGAAACAGAAAGAGCTAAGTGAATATAAAGCGATGTACATAATTAAGGATTATTTTTCACTTTTTTACCAAGCATTACACAAAAACACCCAAGAATTATCAAAGGTTCTCCTTCGTCTGTTTAACCTCCTACAGCACAACGGACGAAAATCTCATCGATACGAGAAAAAGACAGTCTTTGATATTTTGGGTGTTGTCTATGAGTATACCACTTCTACTCATCAGGTAGCATAGTAAAAAATTGAAACCCGTCAGGGTTTATTTGATATGCCCGCTTTTATAAAATCTACAAAAGATAATAAAAAACTATATGGAAAGACCGCATTTTGTTTGAAAATATACCTTAAGTTGATGGATGTG
>NZ_NVEC01000160.1 GCF_002571225.1 Bacillus sp. AFS059628
GAAATCGTATTGATGTTTTAGTAGGTTCAGATGGTAGCGCGAGTAACTGGGGGCGCAAATCTGTAAAAGTAAAAGTTATAGAATAGTGTATATGTATTAATATGAAAGGCGGTTGCTTGAAAGTGTGTAAGCAACCGCCTTTTATGGATCATTGAAAAGGATAAATTGTTTTACCTGTAATGATTTTATATGCACTGCAAAATTGATTTTGTATGTACTCTGTATTTTTATTTTCAGGATGTAATGTAGTTTCTTGGAGAGTAGAATGAAAAGAACGTAGCAAACAATTTAAAGCGAAGTATAATTCTTCTTGTGAACAATTTTGTTCCTTTGTAGCAGTAGCTAAAATGAGGTCTTTTGTTAAAGATGAAAAATTGATGGCAGATTGTTCCATAGTCAACGCATCCCCTCAAAGGTATTTTTACTCATGTATATGCGGAATTGGACAAACTATGCTCTTTTTTATTTATAATTTCATGTACCGAAATGAAAGAACTTGCAATCATGCCGTTAAAATTGGTAAGATTGGATATAATCAATAGATGGAGTACATTACATAAAGAGAGTTGAATGATATGGGAGAAGTGCAACGTGAAAAAGTTGCTGTCATCATTGGACCAACTGCTGTTGGGAAGACGAAGTTAAGTATTGATCTTGCCAAAGCGTTGAATGGTGAAATTATAAGTGGAGATTCCATGCAGATTTATCGTACGATGGATATTGGAACCGCAAAGGTGACAAAAGAAGAGATGGACGGAATTCCACATTATATGATCGATATAAAAAATCCGGAAGAATCATTTTCTGTTGCTGAATTTCAAGAACGTGTTCGTAAGCATATTCGAGAGATTACAGAACGTGGTAAATTGCCAATTATCGTTGGTGGAACGGGTTTGTATATACAATCCGTTTTATTCGATTATCAGTTTACGGATGATGCTGGTGATACTACATACCGAGAACAGATGGAAAAGTTAGCAGTAGAACGTGGCGTGGAATATGTACATAAAAAATTACAAGAAATAGACCCAGAAAGCGCTGAGCGTATTCATGCAAATAATGTCCGCCGTGTCATTAGAGCTTTAGAAATTTTTCACACGACGGGTGAAAAAATGAGTGATCAGCTTGAAAAACAAGAAAATGAGTTATTATACGATGTTTCCTTGATTGGCTTGACAATGGATCGAGAAATGCTATACGATCGCATTAACTTACGAGTTGATATAATGATGGAACAAGGTTTATTAGAAGAAGTAGAAGGATTGTATAATAGAGGGATACGAGAGTGTCAATCTATTCAAGCGATTGGGTATAAAGAGTTATACGATTATTTTGAGAATCGTGTCTCTTTAGAAGAAGCGGTATCACAATTAAAGACAAATTCACGTCGTTATGCAAAACGTCAATTAACGTGGTTCCGTAATAAGATGGATGTCACATGGTTTGATGTTACAGACGGTGAAAAAACGTCAGAAATTTTACGATACATAGAAGGAAAGCTACAACTAAAGTCGAATAATAGTAAGTAGAGAAAAAGAGGAGGATTCGACATGAAGCAATCAATCAATATTCAAGATCAATTTTTAAATCAACTCCGTAAAGAGAATACGTTTGTTACGCTGTACTTATTAAATGGTTTCCAGCTTCGTGGATTAATTAAAGGATTTGATAATTTTACAGTCCTACTGGAAACAGAAGGTAAGCAACAGCTTATTTATAAACATGCAATTTCTACATTCGTACCACAAAAAAATGTTTCAATTGAATTAGAGTAGTAATGAATTATTGTACATAACAAAAAAAGAGCGAGTTTGAAGTGACCCCTAAAAG
>NZ_NVEC01000161.1 GCF_002571225.1 Bacillus sp. AFS059628
ATATACTCAATAATTTCTTTTCCTTGAATTGTAGATGTTGTTGTTACAATCATACTTTATAGCCTCCCATATGAGATTTCCATCTACTTATATGATGTGCTAATTCATTAGAAATTATATTTACGAACTGAACTGAGCCTCGTATAACCTGCTGTATCCTCCGCCTTGTTCAATTAATTCATCATGTGAACCTTGTTCCGCAATACCATCTTTATTTACAACGACGATACGATCTGCATTTTTAATCGTTGCAAGTCTGTGAGCAATAACTAACGTTGTACGACCAACTGCTAATTCAGCAAGTGATTTTTGAATCGCTAGTTCCGTCTCTGT
>NZ_NVEC01000162.1 GCF_002571225.1 Bacillus sp. AFS059628
ATCCAAAAATCTTTTTTATCTGTTTCTGTCAACTTATCTATATCTTCTTGTGACATTTCTATTAACTGAGCTAACTGTCTTGCTACTTGTAAAACTTCTTTCGAATCTACTCCTTTCATTTTCGTATATGTAACGGTTCGTAGCGGTTTGTTATTTACAATCACTTGACCTTGCCGATCAAACATTTTCCCTCTTGGAACAGGAGTGCTTACCGTTACATCTTCCTTTTTGTTCACTTCATTTCTATACGTTTCTCCATCAATGATTTGTACTTTACCTAATTGAATTATAATAGCTGAAAATAAAAGAAAGACGATAAAAAATAGTACATTTAATCGAAAAGGAATATGAGTCTTTTTCTTTTTCGATTGTTTCTTCTGCTCCTTTTTCTGTCTCATTTCGCTCCCTCGCTTCATTCTATAACATTTCTACATAGAACCATTATGTATCAAATTTATTTATATGATATATATAGAATTTTATA
>NZ_NVEC01000163.1 GCF_002571225.1 Bacillus sp. AFS059628
GTTCAGTTTTCAAAGAACTTTTTGGTGGAGCCTAGCGGGATCGAACCGCTGACCTCCTGCGTGCAAGGCAGGCGCTCTCCCAGCTGAGCTAAGGCCCCAAACAAGTATCGGGAAGACAGGATTTGAACCTGCGACCCCCTGGTCCCAAACCAGGTGCTCTACCAAGCTGAGCCACTTCCCGAAAGAAAACGCGCCCGAGAGGAGTCGAA
>NZ_NVEC01000164.1 GCF_002571225.1 Bacillus sp. AFS059628
TTAGGGGTCACTTCAATTCACTTCACTCTTTTTTATCACCATTATCTACTTTCCACTTCAACTGAAACTACTCGATCAATCTCTTTTAGGGAACTATATAACTCCGTCGTATACAAGTCTTCTGGAGCTAAAATAACCATCTCCAGTTGCTGAAATGCCCCACTATCTATATCTTTAATTTTTACGCGTTTCACATGCATACCTAGATTTTTAATTTGCTTAAATATACCGTCTAACTCATGGTGCTCTTTTACAGTAATTTTTATAGATAAATCCTTTTGTCTTAATGAATAAGGACCTGCAATTTTCACAAGTTGCGGAAGTACGTTAATCGCTAAAATGATTAAAATCATAGCAACCGTCGCTTGTAAATAAAATCCTGCCCCAATTGCTATACCTAAAGCTGAAGCAGCCCACACCATAGAAGCTGTCGTTAATCCCGAAATAACATCATTACTTCTTCGTAAAATAACACCTGCTCCAAGAAAACCAATCCCGCTCACAATTTGAGCAGCTAAACGCATTGGATCCATATTTGTATGCCCTGGAACAGAATATACATGTACGGATTCAATTGAAACCATCGTAATTAAACAACTTGCTACAGAAATAACCATACTTGTTTTCACGCCAAGCGGTTTATTCTTTAGCTGCCTATCTATCCCGATGAATAATCCTAAAAAGAGCGCTAAACCTAATTTGAGTAAAAATTCATATGACATATTTCCAGTCTCTCCTTACTTTACAATGTTTCCCTTAGAATAATTCACTATAACTCTTTTATGATATCAATTCCAGTCTTTTCTATTCATTTAACGTAAAAAACCGAAAAAACATTTATGACGATGTTTCCCCGGCTTTTTATTACGTTTAAGATTCTTCTTTATTTCTGATCTTTAATCTTAATCTCTGCATCTTTGTAGAATGCTAATTTACTGTCATTATACTCTTTTGTAAAATTGTTAAATTGCTCTTTTGACTTTTGTGCTTCCACAGTTAATTCATTAACAGCTTTAACTTTTTCACCAATCTCTTTTAATTTCGTTTCTTTTACTTTTAATTTTTCATACAGTTCTTTTTCAGTCGCTAACGCCTTCGTATAATTTTCATTCATCTTTTTGAATGCATCATAGCGGTTTTTATATGAATCTTCTACTGCTTTCGCTTGTTTTTGTAACTTCTTATCTTCAAGCTTCTCTATATTTCCTTGAATAGATTTCGTTTCTTTCTGCGCTTTTTCTAGCATTTCTTTCTCACTTTTCAATACTTTTTCACGTTCATCTACATTTGCAGTAGCTTGCTCTATTTTCTTCATAACAGCGTCATTATGATCTTTACCTTCTTGTAAAATTTGAGAATATAGTTCTTGACCTTCCTTCTCTAACTTCTCTAATTTCTTCGCTTCATCAACTAATGATTTTTCTTGTGTCGCCGCTGTTTCAAAAGCTGTATATAGATTTTCTTCTGGTTTTTCACCGAAACAACCTGTTAATAGTCCTACTGATAGTGCTCCAACTACTGCTACTTTTCCATACTTCAACGTTCATTCCTCCATTACATACGGTTATCATGCCAGAAATTCACTGGGAAGTGACTCTCTTCATGATAAGCTTCAAACTCATAACCCTTTTCTTTTAACCCTTTTAAAATTGCTGGTACAGCAGCAACTGATTGTGGGTGAATGTCATGCATTAAAATGACTTCTTGTGGTTTTGTTGCATTTGTTAATACATTTTGAGCAATTTGTGCTGCAGCTGCATCAACTTGCATTTTGTTATATTTCCAGTCTAATGAATCAATTGTCCAATCCCATACTTTAAAACCGCCTTCTACCACTTTATTTCGAAGACCTTCATTTAATCCAGGCATCGAACCGTATGGCGGACGTGTTAATTTAGGTGATTTTCCAATAATATTTGCGATTAAGCTTTGATCTTCTTTCATCTCATTTACATACTCACCATTTTTATATAACTTCGCAAAATTATGTGTCATACTATGCATACCTACATAATGACCCTCTGCATTTTCACGTTTCACTAAATCCGGAAATTCTTTTACATTTGCTCCGATTAAAAAGAACGTCGCCTTCGCATCATGCTGTTTTAACGTATTTAACAATTCAGCCGTATATTTCCCTGGGCCATCATCAAATGTAAGATAAGCAACTTTTCTTTCTTTTCCATTAAAACGGCTTGGGGCCGTTTTATTCATTTCTACTTTCGGTTGTTCACTTGCAAGCTGCACTACATTTTCTTGTTTTGCAACAGCCTTTGCTGGTGAAGTAATGGATTGAAACATGAAATACCCAATAGCTACTGCTGCAATCGCTATTAAAACGACCACTACTCGTTTAATTTTTAAAGCTTTTTCCATTCTATCGAATTCCTCTCCCTATTAATCTTATATATAAATCACCCAATATAATTATACATCTATTTATTTTATTACACTATATAAACAGACTTTATATGTATTATAATGGGAGTTTTATCAAAATGGTTGTTCCTATTCCTTCTTTACTTATAATACGAATTGTACCTCCATGAAGCTCTACCATTTTTTAACGATAGCGAACGGTGATTAATCTGATAAAATGACTGTTTTATATATGGTAAATGCTCTTTAGCAATTCCAATCACTTCGTCTTTCACCTTTATTACTACTTGTCCTTCTTTTTTAGTCGCTTCAATATATACTTTACCATTTTTATGTGAATATTTAATGGCATTTTGAACAATATTCAAGAAAACTTGCTTTAGCCTATTTCGATTTCCCATCAATTCAATTCGTTCTATAGTTTTGATGAATTGTATTTGCTTCTCTTCAGCATTAGGAGTTAATTACCAAATCGTCTCCTCTAGTATATCGTATAATTGCACCTTTTGTTTATATAAATTGAAATGATTTAAGTATAAGTTTTCTAAAATAAAGTGAAACTTTA
>NZ_NVEC01000165.1 GCF_002571225.1 Bacillus sp. AFS059628
ACTCAGAAATTCTTGGTAAACTGAATAAAAATGATGTAATCGAAACGACAAATCAAGTTCAAAATGAATGGTTGCAATTTGACTATAATGGAAAAACAGGATATGTTTACGTGCCATTTTTAGCAGGGACGGCACCTGTAATTGAAAAGAAAGAAGTTGTAGCGCAAGAAGAAGCGCCAGTAAGAGTAAATACGCCGGTTAAGAATAATAAAGTAGTTAAGAACGAAGAGTCTGTTAAGAATGTAGAATCAAATAAACCTGTGGTAAAACAGCAGTCAACTACGAAACAAGTTGCGAAATCTACTCAAACAAGTGCACCTGCTGGTGGACGTGAAATAACAGTAGAAGCGACAGCGTATACAGCGCATCCAGGTGAGAATGGTACGTATGGTGGTCGTGTATTAACTGCAATGGG
>NZ_NVEC01000166.1 GCF_002571225.1 Bacillus sp. AFS059628
AATTGGGGTGCAGTTCAAATGTATCAGCTCTTTTATTCGATATCAATGGTTGTCTTACTGCTTTTTTCTTCTCTCAATTTTGGCAATTCAATTGTCAGTACGCCATCTTTATAATTTGCTCTAACATTTTCTTCCTCAACTTGTTTAAAACTAAAGTGTCGAGTTACAGAACCTATAGAACGTTCTTTACGAATATATATGCCATTCTCATTTTTTTCTTCTACTTCATTATGATTAGTTGCTTGAATCGTTAATACATCTTGTTCAAAATCAACTTGAATGTTTTCTTTTTGAAAACCTGGTAAATCTGCTTTCACAGTATATTTATCAGATTGCTCATGAACATCTACTTTAAAAGTATCCATGTTCATCGGTTTAAAAAAAGTATCTGTCATCCCCTCTAATAAAGAAGGCCCAAAATCAAAAATACCATTTTGACGTTTTGTTATCTCTGGAAATAAATTACGCATATTTTTTCCTCCTTATTATTTATGAATGAAAGATTATCTCTTTCTGTCTTTATTATAACATTTGGTCAAAAAAGGTCAAATAATTTATTTGACCTTTTTTGATGTATATTTTTCCAAATAAAACAAATAAGTTGTATGATATCTCTCCCCCTTATAAAGTGAAACTTTA
>NZ_NVEC01000167.1 GCF_002571225.1 Bacillus sp. AFS059628
CCGAACTTGGGTATACCTCCATGAAGGAAAAAATATTATATTAATTATGTCTAAACCATTTAAAAAGAAAATGGAGGAGGTAGAGGGATTCGAACCCCCGCGCGATTCTCACCGCCTGTCGGTTTTCAAGACCGATCCCTTCAGCCAAACTTGGGTATACCTCCGAGACATATAATAAATAAAGTGGAGCCTAGCGGGATCGAACCGCTGACCTCCTGCGTGCAAGGCAGGCGCTCTCCCAGCTGAGCTAAGGCCCCATGTTTTTTGGGAAAATCGGGAAGACAGGATTTGA
>NZ_NVEC01000168.1 GCF_002571225.1 Bacillus sp. AFS059628
TTAGGAAGCTCACACCCTTGACTTCCCTCTCTGTAAACCGTAAAAATGATTTCATGTCCTTATCGTTACTTTTCGTTCATGTTTATTTGTTAACTCATTATACTCGCATAAAAAACAAAATCAATACTATTTTTTAATTATTTTTAATTTTCAATCTCTAAAACTATAAAAAAACACACTCATCCCTAAGAAAGGGACGAATGTGTTTT
>NZ_NVEC01000169.1 GCF_002571225.1 Bacillus sp. AFS059628
GTTGTCGGTGGTCGTGCTGGCGCTTATGAAAGTAAATTAAAAGAAGCGCGCGACATCGCAATGGAAGAAATGAAAACTTTCGCAAGACAAAAAAATGCGAATGCAATTGTTGGTATCGACGTGGATTACGAAGTAGTTCGTGAAGGGATGTTAATGGTTGCGGTGAGCGGGACTGCTGTTCGTATATAAAGTAAAGAGCCGTG
>NZ_NVEC01000016.1 GCF_002571225.1 Bacillus sp. AFS059628
CTCAAAATTCAGCGAAAGCAAAGAATTTAGGTGGGGGTCGGGCTGCCCATAAAAGTCCGATTGGTGAGTGCTAATAATCAGTGGGGGATGAACAAAACCCCCACTGATTAAAGTTTCACTTTATAAGTATTTTCTTTTTAGGGAGTTGTTCGATTTGGTATGTTACTTTTTCTAGCGAGAGCAAAAGTTGGACGGGACAATATAAGGGCGGAGATGGGAATACAGAATTTAAAAATTTAGAGATTGCTATTAATGGAGCCTTTAGCACAATGACACAAACGTCAGAAAATCATAAAGGAGCAAAGATTGAAATGAAATCATCTTGTGTAAGTTGTGCGCCTTTATCTAAAGATGAGCCGATAGAGGTTGTGATGAAATGGGATGATAAGTATGAGGAGAAGATGGTGTTAAATTTGAAATAGCCTAGAGTAAGGAGTTAAAAATGAATAGGCATATGAAAAAATTAATGTTTTTAAGTGTATTTCTAATCATAGTATCAGCGTGCACTACAAAACAAGTAGAGGTAAAAAGAGTACCTGAAGAAGGGTATGTCATAGTAAGAAATGATACGGTATTTTTCGTCAGTGATAAAACGTTTGAAACAAAAATAGAGTTACAAAATTATATAGAACAACAAATGAATAAAGAGTATCCATCACATATAGTTCTGAGTTTTAAGGTTAAAGATGCATATAATAAACTAAACACAGGGGATAAAATAAAAGTATGGTCTTCTCAAATACTTGAAAGCTATCCAGCAAAAATGATTGTGGAGAGATTTGAAATAGTAGAGAAATAAAAAAAGGCAGCAATCACGCTGCCTTTTTTTATTATTTCACAAATTGTAATTCTTTCGGGAATTTCGTTAAAATTTCTGATCCGTCTTTTGTGATATAAATATCATCTTCAATACGAACGCCACCTACGTTTGGTACGTAAATACCTGGCTCGATTGTGAAGACCATACCTTCTTTTAATGGAGACTCGTTACCAGCTTTTACATCTGGATATTCGTGTACGCTAATTCCAAGTCCGTGACCAAGGCGGTGCGGGAAGAAATCACCGTAACCTGCATCTGCGATAACAGAACGAGCAGCGTTGTCAATTGCGCCAAGTGTAACACCTGGTTTACATGCTTCAACTGCTTGTAGTTGTCCAGCAAGTACAGTGTTATAAATACGAGTTTGTTCTTCAGAAATATCACCGAATGCTACTGTACGTGTAATGTCAGAGCAATAACCATCAATGATTACGCCTAAATCAAATAGTACGAAATCGCCGCGTTTCATTTTGTTTGCACCTGGAATACCGTGTGGAAGAGCAGAGTTTGCACCTGCTAATACCATCGTATCAAATGACATTTTATGTATACCTTTTGTTTTTAATTCGTGTTCGATAATTGCTAATACTTCTAGCTCGCTACGATCTTCTTTAATTGCATTTACACCAACTTCAACAGCATAGTCCGCCATTTTAGCTGCTTCGCGTAAAATAGAAAGTTCTTTTTCATCTTTAATTAAACGAAGTTCACGAACTTTTTCTTCAGCTGATTTGAAAGAGGCATTTGGGAATAGTTTTGTTAATTCTTCGTAGCGCTCTACGTTTAAATGTTCTTTTTCAATTGCAACTGCGTTTGCATTGATGCCGCGGTCTTTAATTGCTTTTGCAATCATATCCCATGGTTTGTCAGTATCAGTAAATCCGATAATTTCATGTGCCCAGCCAGCGTTACGTGCTTGGTTTTCTTCCATTTTAGGGCAAATCAAAATAGGCTCTTTTTCTTGGAATACAAACATACCAAGAAGTCTTTCGTGTGGTTCACAGTGGAAGTTTGTCATGTAGAAGACGTTCGGTGTAGAAGTTAAGAACGCAGCTTCTACGTTTTTTTCTTTTAGCCATTGCATTAAATTTTCTAATCTAGCATTCATCGATTGGCACCCCCGAGATATTTAATTACAAATATAACTTTACATCGTAGGAAAGCGTTATGACAAGTAAATCGATGTTAGAAAAGACAGGGAATTAAAAAATCATGTAGAATAAAAAGTGAGAATGTGAATAGAGGAGGAATGTAATAATGAAAGTATCTTATCATGGGCATTCAGTTGTAAAGATTGAAACGAATGGAAAAGTAATTGTAATTGATCCGTTTTTAACGGGAAATCCGAAAACAGATTTAAAGGCTGAAGATGTAAAAGTAGATGCGATTCTTTTATCGCATGGACATGGTGATCATGTTGGAGATACAGTAGCGCTTGCGAAGAAAAATAATGCAGTTGTTGTAGCACCATTTGAACTAGCGACATTTTTAAGTTGGCAAGGTGTAAATACACATCCGATGCATATTGGCGGTTCGCATGAATTTGACTTCGGAAAAGTGAAGTTTACACAAGCATTCCACGGTTCTAGTTATATTGATGAAGAAAATAAGACGATTACATATACAGGTATGCCAGCGGGTATTTTATTTACAGCAGAAGAGAAAACGGTGTACCATGCAGGAGATACTGCTCTATTCTCTGATATGAAATTAATTGGGGAATTAAATAACATTGATGTAGCATTTTTACCAATTGGTGATAACTTCACAATGGGACCAGAAGATGCTGTTTTAGCAGCAAAATGGATTCAGGCGAAAACTGTGGTACCGATGCATTACAATACGTTCCCAGTAATTGAACAAGATCCATATCAATTTGTAGAAAAGCTACAAAATTGTACAGGGAAAGTATTAGAAGCTGGAGAAAGTATTACACTATAGAAAAGAAACCCTTCATTTGAAAAAGACAAGTGAAGGGTTTTTTACGTGTGTAGGACAGCTTTTAAAGGTTGTACTTGTTTTGATGATTCTTTTCTTTTTGGAAGTGGCTGTTCAGGTGTTTCATTCAATTCCATTGCAACTTTTTTCCCGTCTACGAAAGCTAAAAATACAGCACCTACAACTTCTAATAATTTTTTCATCATGTATTCGCTCCTTTGTTTCATTTCTTGTCTTCATTGTATATGGAAGCGGCTGGACAAACTATCGAACGAGATGACAATACCATTACATTGTTGTAATGGAAGTAGCAGTGTAATGTAAGGCGTATTTTGTTATAAAAAAAATAGTACAGATATACAAAGAGAGAGTGTAACAGTTTTGAAAATATAGTATACTGAAAATACAACACATGAAGAATTTAGGGAAAAGAAAGTATGGTGAAACCATTTGGCTACCAAGCATAACCAAATTTTAGAACATATTAATAGCCTGCCAGTAGGCCATAAAATTTCTGTAAGGCAAATTGCGAAAGATTTGAGCGTAAGTGAAGGGACAGCTTATCGTGCAATTAAAGATGCAGAAAATAAAGGATATGTTAGTACGATTGAACGTGTCGGAACAATTCGAATTGAACAAAAGAAGAAAGAAAATATTGAAAAACTGACATACGCAGAAGTCGTTAACATTGTCGATGGTCAAGTACTTGGAGGCAGAGAAGGACTACATAAAACGTTAAATAAATTCGTAATCGGGGCAATGAAATTAGAAGCGATGATGCGCTATACAGAAGCAGGAAACTTACTGATTATCGGTAACCGTACGAACGCACATCAATTAGCGCTAGAAGCCGGAGCCGCGGTGTTAATTACGGGCGGATTTGATACGGAAGATCATGTGAAGAAATTAGCAGATGAATTAAAACTGCCGATTATTTCAAGTAGTTACGATACATTTACAGTTGCAACGTTAATTAACCGTGCAATTTACGATCAGCTTATTAAGAAAGAAATTGTACTCGTTGAAGATATTTTAACGCCAATTGAAGAAACGTTATATTTAAAACCAAATGATACAGTGCAGCAATGGCATGCGTATAATGAAGAGACGATGCACGGAAGATATCCGATTGTTGATGAGAATAAAAAGGTATTAGGTATTGTAACTTCAAAAGATATGATTGGTGTTGCGAAAGAAACACCGATTGATAAAGTCATGACAAAGCATCCAATTACGGTAAATGGAAAAATGTCTGTCGCAGCTGCGGCTCGTATGATGGTGTGGGAAGGTATTGAGTTACTTCCTGTTGTTGATGAAGGAAATAAACTGCAAGGTATTATTAGCCGTCAAGATGTACTTCAGGCGTTGCAAATGATTCAGCGTCAACCACAAGTCGGTGAAACAATTGATGATATTGTTACGAATCAATTCATGACGCCGAAAGAAGCGAAAAATGAACATTTATATCAATTTTCAGTGACGCCACAAATGACGAATTCAATCGGAACGTTATCGTACGGTGTATTCGCAACGATTGTGACGGAAGCAACGAATCGCGTTATTCGTGCGCAAAAGAAGAGTGATTTAATTGTTGAGAACTTAACAATTTATTTCGTAAAACCGGTTCAAATTGACAATGTTGTATCGGTTCATCCGAAAGTATTAGAAATTGGACGTAAATTTGGTAAGGTTGATGTAGAAGTGCATCATGAAGGTAATGTTGTTGGAAAAGCATTGCTTATGGTGCAGTTAATTGATAAATAAAAAGATGGAGCAAGCCGCTTTGGTTTGTTCCATTTTTTTAACGCTATAGTAGGGACTTTTAAATTTTAGTTAGCAACTGAATCTATCACGTCCTGTTTCATATTTATAAGTATGGGCACGCAATCATTTAAAGATGCTTGAACAATAATGGTGGAGGTGTCGAATGGGAGTAATCGTTCTCTTTTTTGGGGTAGTATTTGCAATAACTTTTCATGTGTTAACACATAGAAGAATGGATACAAAGAAAAAGAAATTGTATGTAGTAAGTTTGATTTTCGCTATTATTTGTTCCTTTATCCCTACAACTGGAGGAAATAATAGCGATTTTCTTTACTTCGGTATACCGGCAGAAAACTTCATTTATTATGGCGGATGGGAAATTTCGTTTTATCCATTAGGTTTTTTCTTTAACTTTATTTTGTTTTATTTGTTTTTGAAGTTATTATTTAAGCTACGTAAGAGTTCGGGTAGAGAAATGAAAAAATAGAAGGATATGTATTTCAGAACCATCCATTCGACTTGGGACCGCTTCAAGAATCTTTTATATGGCTGGAAAGATACCATTAAGGCTTGATATCGAACCTATTAGAAAAGATCCTGGCGCTTTTATTCGGCGATATATTCAGTATGCTGAAAAAGAGTTATGTGGAGAAACAGTTATATAAATAAAAGACAGAATAGTAATTCATTTAGGTTATATATTATGTTATGATTATATTGTAAGAAAATGGATTTCTGGAAGGTGGTATGCATTATGTCATCAACAGTACTCTTTTTTGGTAGTATCGCACTATTTTACTTTCTTGTGATGATACCGATTCAATATTTATACTTACAAGGTTTGCATGAAAAAAAGAAAAAAACAGGATTATCTCAGCGAGAGCTATATGAAAAAATGTCTTTTGGGGAAGAACAATTACACCTTCATGTGCAAGGGAACCCATTCAATATCCCTTCTGCTTTTGTTGCATATATGATTTTAAAAGTTAGAGGACGTAAAAAAGCATCACAATATTGATGCTTTTTTATGTTGCTTCATAAGATTCAGCCTCTTCAACTGCCAATGGTAAGAAATGTTTATATTGGCGAAATCCATTAAATACACTTGCACTACCAAATAGAACAAATAAAACACCAACGATAATACGAGCGGTTGAAAGTTCTAAAAAGAATTGGTTTATCCCGAAGAATAAGACGAATGAACCGAGTGCCATTGCGGATTTTCCAGAGAGCCAACCTTTCTCCATTGGGCGGTTTGTACGAAAGTATTTTGTTTTGTAGAAGAGATACAACATAAATGAGACGATAATACAGAAGACTAATACTGGCATAATGCACACTCCCATCGTTTTATGAAAAATAATAGTGGAGAAAAATGAAATATCTAAACTTTCTAACTTTTATTATAAAGCAATTGTTCGCATGTATGAAATACTTTCCGTTATAATGAAAGATAAAGTGAAGAAGATGAGTAAAAAGGAGATTATACATATGCATGAGCAAATTTTAAGAGCCATTAAAGAGTTTGATACAATTATTATTCACCGTCATGTGCGTCCAGATCCAGATGCGTTAGGTTCACAAGGCGGTCTTGGTACAATTCTACAAGAATCGTTTCCAGAGAAAAATATTTATACGGTTGGGTACAATGAACCGTCACTAGCATATTTACGAGTAATGGATGATATTGAAGATAGTGTATATGAAAATGCACTTGTTATCGTATGTGATACTGCGAACCAAGAACGTGTTGACGATCAACGCTATGCAAAAGGGAAGATGTTAATTAAAATTGACCATCATCCGAATGAAGATCCATACGGAGATATTACGTGGGTAGATACGACAGCAAGTTCTACAAGTGAAATGATTTATGAGTTTTACACGTATGGAAAAGATAAAGGATTACAGATAACAAAAGAAGCAGCTCGTCTTATTTTAGCGGGTATTGTTGGGGATACAGGTCGTTTCTTATTCCCGAATACAACAGCGAAAACACTTCGTTACGTGAGTGAGCTTGTTGATATGGATGTGAAATTCACAGATTTATACAATGAAATGTATAAGACGAAAGAAAAGATTGCTCGTTTAAACGGCTATATTTTACAAAACTTTACGATGGTAGAAGAAGGAGCAGCTTACATTAAATTAACGAAAGAAGTATTAGAAAAGTTTGATGTACTTCCTTCTGAGGCATCAGGCGTTGTTGGAGCACTTGGTAATATTGATGGATTAAAGGCGTGGGTTCTATTTTTAGAGGAAGACGATGTGATTCGTGTTCGTCTTCGCTCAAAAGGACCAGTAATAAATAAATTAGCAATGCAATATAATGGCGGAGGGCATCCGATGGCTTCTGGTGCAAAAGCATCTTCTTGGGAAGAAGCGGATCGTCTTTTTGCTGATTTACGTGAGCTGTGTAGATAAGAGATTATATAGTAGAACAAAAAGAAGGAGCGGCGCTAAAGCCCTCCTTCTTTATTTTTCTTTCTCTATCGTAATACTAATTTCAAGCACTGTATCAAAAGATATCGTATCGACTTTGAAACGGTATAGCCGATCGTAATGTTTGTACGTTTTGTTTTCAATTACCTTTTTGAGTAGGTCTTTATTTTTGGCTATACTTTGAATGTTTTTCGTTAAAAGATGTTGGAGGTCATTATGGATAGATGTGGTCATATTTTCAAGTGTAAGGTTGTCTAAATCGTATTTTTCTCGGTTTATAAGTTTTATTTTAATCTCTTGAATGGTTAAGAGCCGTTTATTTTCAGTATTCAATTTTTCTTGATCTTCGAGAAGGACGTGGAGCTTTGCTTCTTGTTTTTCTATAATTTCTCTTTGTTCTGCTATTTTACTAGCTTGTTCTTCTTGAAAAACACCGTATATGTACAAAAAGATAAACCAGCTCAACACGCCTCCAACAGCAGCACCAGCTAAAACTAAATACCATCTTTTTGCTGTATTGGCACTTGGTACTCTCATACATGTTCCTGCGTTAGCCATTTAATAATAATAAGACCCGTTTGCATACCACCCGTTGCGAAAAAAATAAGGAGAATTTGTTTTACGATATCTTTCATATCTCCGCCAAAGAAACTTCTTTCAAAGCTATAAAAAGTATCAAATGTTCCGCCAATCGCTGCAACGAGTGCCCAAATCCTTAAATTTTGGGCGAATTGATTAATGTACGTGAGAGTTGGTTTTCCGATAAGAAATGCACCAAATCCACCAATTAATGAACCACCAAGTATAACCCCAAAGGCAATAAAATAACTAATAATAAGCAGAGAGAAAAAAGTGTGTTCTCTTACATCCATCGTCATTCTCCTTTCTTCTTCATATATATGGACAAAGTATAAGAAGTATGTTTTGATTTCCGCTTTCCTCTTCACCTATAATAAAAGTAGTCAAATAGGTAAAGAGAGGGTACAACAGTGAAGTTTGTGCATTTACAATGTCAAACCGTTTTTAGTTTATTAAAAAGTGCTTGTAAAATTGATGAGCTTGTAGTCAGGGCCAAAGAGCTTGGTTTTTCATCACTTGCTATTACGGATGAAAATGTTATGTATGGCGTTATTCCGTTTTATAAAGCGTGTAAGAAACATGGCATACATCCTATCATCGGCTTAACAGCTTCTATTTTTAGTGAAGAAGAAGAAAAATCTTATCCGCTTGTTTTACTTGCGGAAAATGAAATAGGGTATCAAAATTTATTAAAGATTTCTAGTAGCATTATGACGAAGTCAAAAGAAGGTATTCCGAAAAAGTGGCTTGCCCATTATGCGAAAGGATTAATTGCCATTTCACCAGGTAAAGATGGGGAAATTGAACAATTATTATTAGAAGACAAAGAGAGTCAAGCTGAAGAAGTAGCTCGTATGTATCAAAGCATGTTTGGCAATTTTTATATGAGTTTACAGCATCATGCGATTCAAGATGAACTGCTTCTGCAAGAAAAATTACCCGAATTTATGAGTAGGATACATGTTCCAGTCGTTGCAACAAACGATGTACGCTACATTAATCAAAGTGACGCACTCGTTCATGAATGCTTATTATCTGTTGAAAGTGGAACGAAAATGACGGATCCAGATAGGCCGAGGCTGAAAACAGATCAATATTATTTAAAATCATCAGATGAAATGGAAGCATTATTTTCTCACGTAGAAGAAGCGATTTATAACACAGTAGCAATTGCAGAACGTTGCAAAGTAGAAATACCGTTTCATGTAAATCAATTACCGAAATTCCCTGTTCCAGCCAATGAGACGAGTGATATGTATTTACGCCGCGTTTGTGAAGAAGGGTTGCAGAAACGTTATGGTACGCCGAAAGAAGTACATATAAAGCGTTTGAATCATGAATTAAACGTTATTTCTAGTATGGGGTTTAGTGATTATTTCCTAATCGTCTGGGATTTTATGAAATATGCGCATGAAAATCATATTTTAACAGGGCCAGGACGTGGGTCCGCGGCTGGCTCACTCGTTTCTTATGTATTAGAAATTACAGATATTGATCCAATTGAATACGATCTATTATTTGAAAGATTTTTAAACCCTGAACGTGTGACGCTTCCAGATATTGATATTGATTTTCCGGATATAAGACGTGACGAGATGATTCGATATGTGAAAGATAAATATGGTCAGCTTCGTGTTGCTCAAATTGTAACGTTCGGAACATTGGCAGCGAAAGCAGCAATTAGAGATATTGCGCGTGTAATGGGGCTTCCACCGCGAGATATTGACATATTCTCAAAACTTATCCCATCAAAGCTCGGTATAACGTTAAAAGATGCATATGAGGAATCGCAATCACTCCGTGAGTTTATACAAGGAAACCTTCTGCATGAGCGCGTATTTGAAATTGCAAAGCGTGTAGAAGGTTTACCGCGCCATACGTCTATTCATGCAGCTGGCGTTATTATGAGCCAAGAGCCGTTAACCGGAAGTGTTGCAATTCAAGAAGGGCATAACGATGTGTATGTTACGCAATACCCAGCTGATGTATTAGAAGAGCTTGGTTTGCTCAAGATGGACTTTTTAGGATTACGTAATTTAACGTTACTCGAAAATATTATAAAGTTTATCGTGAAAAAGACGGGGACACAAATCGATATAAGAAATTTACCACTTCAAGATGAAAAGACGTTTCAATTGTTAGGTAGAGGGGATACAACAGGTGTATTCCAGCTTGAATCAGGTGGTATGCGCAATGTACTTCGCGGGTTAAAACCGAATGAATTTGAAGATATTGTCGCTGTTAACTCGTTATATAGACCAGGACCGATGGAAGAAATTCCGACCTTTATTGAATCAAAGCACGGAAAAAGAAAAATTGAATATTTACATCCAGACTTAAAGCCAATTCTAGAAAGAACATACGGTGTAATTGTATACCAAGAACAAATTATGCAAATTGCGTCGAAGTTAGCGGGATTCTCGCTTGGAGAAGCAGATTTATTACGCCGTGCAGTGAGTAAAAAAAATCGTGATATTTTGGATCAGGAACGTAAGCATTTTGTACAAGGTTGTTTACAAAATGGTTATGACGAGACATCTGCCGAGAAAATTTACGATTTAATTGTAAGATTTGCGAATTATGGTTTTAACCGAAGTCACGCAGTAGCCTACAGTATGATTGGATATCAGCTTGCCTACTTAAAAGCGAATTATACGCTGGAATTTATGACGGCACTATTATCGAGTGCAATTGGAAATGAAGATAAGATTGTGCAGTATATACGAGAGACGAAGCGAAAAGGTTTTCATGTTTTGCCCCCATCTCTTCATAAAAGTGGTTATAATTTCCAAATAGAAGGCAATGCAATACGTTACAGTCTACTTTCCATTCGGAACATCGGAATGGCTACAGTGACAGCATTACTCGAAGAACGAGAGAAAAAAATGTTTGAAGATTTATTTGAATTTTGTCTTCGCATGCCATCAAAATTTGTGACAGAGCGAAATTTAGAGGCGTTTGTCTGGTCTGGATGTTTTGATGATTTTGGTGTTTCGAGAACGAATTTGTGGAAAAGTCTTAAAGGGGCGGTAGAATACGCAAATCTTGCACGTGATTTAGGAGATGCTGTTCCAAAATCAAAATACGTACAAGGAGAAGAGCTTTCTTTTATTGAACAGTTAAATAAAGAAAAGGAAGCACTAGGTTTTTATTTATCGAGCTATCCGACAGCGCAGTATGTGAAGTTAGCGAAAGAATTAGAAATTCCATCTCTCGCTCAGGCGATGCGGCATAAGAAAAAGGTACAAAGAGCTATCGTGTATATAACAAGCGTAAGAGTGATTCGTACGAAAAAGTTGCAGAAGATGGCGTTTATTACCTTTTGTGATCAAAATGATGAAATGGAAGCAGTTCTTTTCCCCGAGACGTATATACATTTCTCAGATAGGTTACAAGAAGGAGCAATTGTTTTAGTTGATGGCATGATTGAGCTTAGAAATCATAAGTTGCAATGGATAGTAAATGGGCTATATCCGTTAGAAGAAATGGATGTGTATGAAGAAAAGAAAGACGCATCAGTTTACGTGAAATTGCCGTCTCAATATGAGAAAAAGCTGTTAAATCAGGTTACTAAAATATTGTTTGACTATTCGGGTTTTGCGAAAGTACTAATTTATTATGAAAAGGAACATAAAATGGTACAATTATCTCGGAGTTTATCGATCCATCCAAGTGAAGAATGTTTAGGAGCACTTCGTGAAATTGTCGGGGAAGAAAATGTAGTTGTGAAAATATAATGGACAATTTCCCTACACTTCGATTATTATAGTAGTAGTGTTCGTGGTCAGACCACTTGGAGAAATTGATATCAGCAAGAATAATTTGAGGAGAGTGGATAGTTTGTCAACACTTCGTGAAGAAGCACTTCACATGCATAAAGTGCATCAAGGAAAATTAGAAACTGTATCAAAAGTAAAAGTAGAAAATGCAAAAGATTTAAGTCTTGCATATTCTCCAGGGGTTGCAGAACCTTGTAAGGAAATTTATGACGATAAAAGTAAGGTATATGAATATACAATGAAGGGAAATATGGTAGCAGTTGTGACTGATGGAACGGCTGTACTTGGTCTTGGTAACATTGGACCTGAAGCATCTCTTCCAGTAATGGAAGGTAAAGCTGTATTGTTCAAGAGCTTTGCTGGTGTAGATGCATTCCCAATTGCCTTAAATACAAACGATGTAGATAAAATTGTTGAAACTGTAAAATTAATGGAGCCAACTTTTGGCGGCGTTAACTTAGAGGATATCGCAGCACCAAACTGCTTCATTATTGAAGAACGTTTGAAAAAAGAAACAAATATTCCTATCTTCCATGATGATCAACACGGAACAGCTATCGTAACAGTAGCAGGTCTTGTGAACGCGCTAAAACTAGTTGGAAAGAAAATGTCTGACATTAAAGTTGTCGCAAACGGCGCAGGTGCAGCAGGTATTGCAATTATTAAACTTTTATATCGCTATGGTGTACGCGACATTATTATGTGTGACCGTAAAGGGGCAATCTATGAAGGTCGTCCTACAGGTATGAATCCGGTGAAGGATGAAGTTGCAAAATATACAAATAAGAATCGTATCGAAGGTTCTTTAGCTGATGTTGTACAAGGTGCGGACGTATTCATTGGTGTATCTGCAGAAGGTGCATTAACAGAAGAAATGGTTCGTACAATGAATGACGATGCAATTATTTTTGCAATGGCGAATCCAGTTCCAGAAATTATGCCAGAATTGGCAAAAGCAGCGGGCGCAGCTGTTGTTGGAACAGGTCGTTCTGACTTCGCAAACCAAGTAAATAATGTACTGGCGTTCCCTGGTATTTTCCGCGGTGCACTTGACGTACATGCGACACAAATTAACGAAGAAATGAAGATGGCAGCTGTACAAGCTATTGCTGAGCTTGTAGCAGAAGATGAGTTAAATGCAGACTATATCATTCCAGCACCGTTTGACGCACGTGTAGCGCCTCAAGTAGCAGCTTACGTTGCGAAAGCTGCAATGGAGACAGGAGTAGCTCGCCGTCAGGTAGATCCAAATGAAGTTGCTGAGAAAACAAAACAATTAGCGCTGATTGGTAAAGAATAAGCGAGGAATTTCCATTGACATCATCAAATACAAAAGTATATCTCGAAATTGTAAAGAAAATCCGTTCCATTATGGAAGAAGATGGATTGGTAGCGGGAGATCGTTTGCCGTCTGAGCGTGAGTTAAGTTCACGTTTAAATGTAGGGCGTTCTTCTGTAAGAGAGGCATTGCGTGCTTTAGAACTAGTAGGATTAATTGAAACGAGACGTGGTGAAGGGACGTTTATTCGAAACTTTTACGATAACGGTCTTGTACAATTAATTGCTCCGTTCTTGCTGCAAGATGAGAAAACAATTCGTGATTTATTACAAACGAAACGATTGCTTGAGAAAGATATGATTCGAATTGTATGTAATTTACCGAAAGAAACGTTTTCTAAAGTGCTAAGCAAATTACATCAAGTGCTTGAAGAAAATGAAAACTCAATTCCAATGCTTCATCAAACGTTCTTTAAAACACTTATTGAACAAGTCGATAATTATTTACTATATCGCATTTGGATGATCGTAAATGATTACGTAGCAACTCTTTCTTGTAAAGTTTCAGGAGATTCTATCGATATGTATAGAAAGCTTTACGCTACTTTGGAAGAAAAACAAGAAAATGATGCACTAAAAATTTACGATGAATTAGTAGAGAATATACAGTTTCACTCGTAATGTATAAAATTTGTCGAAATGACCATGACACGTTATGACAAACATTCTATCGCGTAGCGGTTAAAGTTAAACGTAAAGAGTGAGGTTATTAGACAGATTGAGAAGATAAGGCTAACATCAAACTTTGGTGTTAGCCCAATTTTCTTCTTACGCTAACCTTAGCTCTCAACGAAGGGGGTCAAATTGTGCTAAGAGATTTATTCGTGAAAAAGAAAAAGTACGCTGCAATACCTTCAGAACAAGTACGAAAAGACGTACCAGATGGCGTTATGACAAAATGTCCGAAATGTAAAAAAATCATGTATACGAAAGAGCTTCTAAAAAATTTAAAAGTATGTGTGAATTGTGGATATCATCATCCTATGAATGCATGGGAACGTCTTGATAGTATATTGGACGAGGGGTCATTCCGTGAGTATGACAAAGAAATGGTTTCATTAAATCCACTCGAGTTTCCAGGGTATGAAGAGAAACTAGAGAGCGATCGTAAGAAGACTGAATTGAACGAAGCGGTTGTAACTGGTGAAGGAACAATTGATGACATGCTTGTTGTTGTTGCAGTAATGGATTCTCGTTTTCGAATGGGGAGCATGGGCTCTGTTGTAGGAGAAAAAATTGCCCGTGCGGTTGAAAAGGCATACGACTTACAAGTTCCATTTATTATCTTTACTGCTTCGGGTGGTGCCCGTATGCAAGAAGGGATATTAAGTTTAATGCAAATGGCAAAAACAAGCGTAGCTTTGAAAAAGCATAGTAATGCAGGAGGATTATTTATTTCTGTTATGACTCATCCGACGACGGGCGGGGTTTCAGCGAGTTTCGCTTCACTTGGTGATTATAATCTTGCAGAACCAGGGGCACTGATCGGATTTGCTGGTAGACGTGTAATTGAACAAACCGTGCGTGAGAAACTACCGGAAGATTTCCAAACGGCAGAATTCTTACTAGAACATGGTCAATTAGATGCGGTGGTACATCGTGATGATATGAGAGAATCGCTTCGCAAGATTTTGGAAGTTCATCAAGGAGGAGGAATGGCTGTATGGCAGAGCTAGAATTTGAGAAACCAGTTGTTGAGCTAAGAAATAAGATTCGTGAACTGAAAGACTATACGAAAAACAGCCAGATGGACTTCAGTGAGGAGATTCGTATTTTGGAAGAAAAGCTAGAAAATTTAGAGGAAGATATATACGGCAATATGAAAGTGTGGGACCGTGTTCAAATTGCTCGTCATGCAGAACGACCGACAACGCTCGATTATATTGAGCACTTATTTACTGATTTTTTTGAATGTCATGGAGATCGTCTATTTGGCGATGATGCAGCGATTGTCGGCGGCATTGCGAAGTATAAAGGGATGCCTGTAACTGTAATTGGGCATCAACGCGGAAAAGATACAAAAGAAAATATTCGCCGTAATTTTGGAATGCCTCATCCAGAAGGATATCGAAAAGCATTACGTTTAATGAAGCAGGCGGAGAAGTTCAATCGTCCCATTATTTGCTTTATTGATACGAAAGGAGCTTATCCTGGTAAAGCTGCTGAAGAACGTGGTCAAAGTGAAGCTATCGCCCGCAATTTATTTGAAATGGCAGGATTAACAGTACCTGTTATTTGTATCGTTATCGGCGAAGGTGGTAGTGGTGGCGCGCTAGGTCTTGGAGTAGGGGATTACATTCATATGCTAGAAAATTCCACTTATTCTGTTATTACGCCAGAGGGTGCAGCGGCAATTCTTTGGAAAGATGCAGGAAAAGCGAAGGAAGCTGCAGAAGCGATGAGAATTACAGCAGCAGATTTGAAAGAATTAGGTGTAATCGATGAAATTATTCCAGAGACAAAAGGTGGAGCGCACCGTAATATTTTGAAACAGTCAGAAAATATAGATTTAATGCTTGGAAAAACTTTTGAACAATTAAACGGAATTTCGAAAGATGAATTAATCGAAAAACGTTATGAAAAATATATGAAAATTGGGCAAGTTTCGTTTTCAAACGCTTCCATTTGGATAAAATAAGAAAAGCGTGCGTTCCACTTCGCGAATGCACGTTTTTATTATGAAAAGACACATCTTCTCCATTGTATTTTTATATTTTTTCGTGTTATTTTATTATAAGGCAAATAATCTTTATGAGGTGAGTACAAATGAAACGTATTGGTGTATTAACAAGTGGTGGAGATTCACCTGGTATGAATGCTGCCATTCGTGCAGTTGTTCGTAAAGCGATTTTCCATGATATTGAAGTATATGGTATTTACCATGGATACGCTGGATTAATTTCTGGTCATATTGAAAAATTAGAACTTGGTTCTGTTGGCGATATTATCCACCGCGGTGGTACAAAATTATATACAGCAAGATGTCCTGAGTTTAAAGACCCAGAAGTACGACTAAAAGGTATCGAGCAATTAAAGAAACACGGTATCGAAGGACTTGTTGTTATTGGTGGAGATGGTTCTTACCAAGGCGCTAAAAAATTAACTGAACAAGGATTCCCATGTGTTGGTGTACCAGGTACAATCGACAATGATATTCCTGGAACAGATTTCACAATTGGTTTCGATACAGCTTTAAACACTGTTATTGATGCAATTGATAAAATTCGTGACACAGCTACATCTCATGAACGTACATATGTTATCGAAGTAATGGGACGTCACGCTGGTGATATCGCATTATGGGCTGGTTTAGCTGATGGTGCGGAAACAATCTTAATTCCAGAAGAAGAGTATGACATGGAAGATGTTATCGCTCGTCTGAAGCGTGGTAGTGAACGTGGTAAAAAACACAGTATTATCGTTGTAGCTGAAGGTGTTGGAAGTGCAATTGACATCGGTAAGCACATTGAAGAAGCAACAAACTTTGATACTCGCGTAACTGTATTAGGTCACGTACAACGTGGTGGATCACCAAGTGCACAAGACCGTGTATTAGCAAGCCGTCTTGGTGCAAGAGCAGTTGAATTGTTAATTGCTGGTCAAGGTGGACGTTGTGTAGGTATTCAAGATAACAAACTTGTTGATCATGATATTATCGAAGCGTTAGCTCAAAAGCATACAATCGATAAAGATATGTATCAATTATCTAAAGAATTATCCATCTAATCGGCGTAATGTCGGATATTTGGGAACGGTTTCATAATTTTCGGAGGTGCAATATGCGTAAAACTAAAATTGTATGTACTATAGGTCCTGCTAGTGAAAGTATTGAAAAATTAGAGCAATTAATCGAAGCAGGTATGAACGTTGCTCGTTTAAACTTCTCTCATGGTAGCCATGAAGAGCACGGTGCTCGTATTAAAAACATTCGTGAAGCTTCAAAGAAAACTGGTAAAACAGTTGGTATCTTACTTGATACAAAAGGTCCAGAAATCCGTACTCACGACTTCGTAGACGGACAAGCTGAGCTTGTAACAGGTGCAGAAGTAGTTCTTTCTACTGAGCAAGTATTAGGTACTGCAGAGAAGTTCTCTGTATCTTATGCTGGTCTTTATGATGATGTAGACCCAGGTTCTCGTATTCTAATCGATGACGGTCTTATCGAACTAGAAGTAATCGAAAAAGCTGACGGAAACATCCGTACAAAAGTTCTTAACAGCGGAACTGTAAAAAATAAAAAAGGTGTTAACGTACCAAACGTAAGCATTAAGCTTCCTGGTATCACTGAAAAAGACGTAAAAGATATCATCTTCGGTATCGAGCAAAAAGTTGATTTCATCGCAGCTTCATTCGTACGTAAAGCAGCTGACGTATTAGAAATCCGTGAATTATTAGAAGAGCATAACGCTCAATACATCCAAATCGTACCAAAAATCGAAAACCAAGAGGGTATCGACAACATCGATTCAATCTTAGAAGTTTCTGACGGCTTAATGGTAGCTCGTGGTGATATGGGTGTAGAAATTCCACCAGAAGAAGTACCATTAGTACAAAAACGTCTAATCAAAAAATGTAACGTGTTAGGTAAACCGGTTATTACTGCGACACAAATGTTAGATTCTATGCAACGTAACCCACGTCCAACTCGTGCGGAAGCAAGTGACGTAGCTAATGCAATCTTCGATGGTACAGATGCAATCATGCTTTCAGGTGAAACAGCTGCTGGACAATACCCAGTAGAAGCAGTAACAATGATGGCTAACATTGCTGTACGTGTTGAAAAATCATTACAATACGAAGATATGTTCAAAAAACGCATTAAAGAGTTCACTCCAACAATTACAGATGCAATTAGCCAATCTGTTGCGCATACAGCACTTGCTCTTGATGTAGCTGCAATCGTAGCTCCAACAGAAAGTGGATATACTGCGAAAATGATCTCTAAATACCGTCCAAAATCTCCAATCGTAGCTGTAACATCTGACGAGCAAGTAGGACGTCGTCTTGCACTTGTTTGGGGTGTACAAGCATTTATGGCTGAGAAGCGTGCAGCTTCAACTGACGAAATGTTAGATACAGCAATTCAAACAGGTATGGATGCAGGTCTAATCGGACTTGGAGACACTGTGGTAATTACTGCTGGCGTTCCAGTTGCTGAAACTGGTACAACAAACTTAATGAAAATCCACGTTGTTGGTGAAGAAGTTGCTAAAGGACAAGGAATCGGTCGTAAAGCTGCAAAAGGTAAGGTAGTTGTAGCAAAAACAGCTGCTGAAGCTGTAGCGAACGTAAACGAAGGTGATATCCTTGTTACAACAAGCACTGATAAAGATATGATTCCTGCAATCGAAAAAGCTGCTGCTCTAGTTGTAGAAGAGGGCGGTTTAACAAGCCATGCTGCTGTTGTAGGTGTATCAATCGGTATTCCTGTTATCGTTGGTGTAAACGGCGTAACAGCAACTTTAAAAAATGGCCAAGAAGTAACAGTTGATGCAGCACGCGGAATTGTTTATAATGGACATGCGGAAGTGCTATAAGTAATACGGAGAGAAGGATCGGAGTCCTTCTCTTTTTTTTTACACAAAAATGAGGTAAAACTAGCTTAAGACGTCTGAAATTGCTTTTAAAAGCTGTTTATTATGAAGTTTGATAAGGAAGTACATTCGGCTTTTATGTGGTGTATATGGACGTTGTGAGGGCGTTTAAAGTGATAGTATGTGAGAGGAGTGTAGAACTATGAAGTGGTTACTATTCTTGTTTATATTAATACCGGCGATTGAGATTACAGTCTTAATTGGATCGAGTCATGTAATAGGTTTGTGGTCTACGTTCGCTATGATTGTATTTACGGGTGTTGTAGGTGTGTATTTGGCGAAAAGACAAGGTTTTAAAGTGCTTGGAGAGATTCATTCTAAGTTGAATAGAGGAGAAATGCCAGGAGGAGCGGTCCTAGATGGTATTTTTATCTTTATAGGAGGTGTTCTTTTAGTGCTTCCTGGATATGTAACGGATATAATAGGTTTGATCTTCGTTATCCCTATGACGAGGGGGTTATTGAAGCCGTTTGTTATGAAGTGGATAGAATGGAAGTTTAGAAAGAACTCTACTATTATTGTGCAGAAATAGTGCTTAGATTATAGCGATCTAAGCACTATTTTTTGTCTATAAAAGGATGAGAGGGGTGGTTAAAGGCCTGTTAATTAAAATTTAGTGATTGTGCAGATGAAATTCCTAAAGGTTAAAGTTTGATTTGTTGTATATTTTTCGAGTGAATCTGTAATTTGAGGAGTTAGTAGTTTTTAATGAGTCTGTTTTAGAATAATTTCTTTGAAATCAAGTTTGATTTGTGTATAAAAAGAATGAATTGATGTGGAAATGTTAAAAGTGATCGGTGAAATGATTAGTTTAAGTGTAATTCTATGCACTTTTGTATATTTATTCATTTACATAAAAAGTAATAAATGTAAGTAATAATTATAAAGTTAATAGAATAAATATGTAAAAATACCTCGTAATATACGTTTTTTATGCAAAAAACAAGAGAATTATCCTTTTTTAGGGCAATTCTCTTGTTGTGTGTAATGAGTGTGAAAAATAAGTGCAAGGAATAATCAGTGGGAATTTCCCACTGATTACATGTAAGTTTTTTGTTGTGTATGAATTAGAAACTATTATTTTGAAGGTGAGCCTTTAATATATTTCCACAAATCATGGAATACACGAGCTTTGTGCAATGTATTAAGTAGTACTAAGGTGACTGGACCGATGATTAATCCTAAGAAGCCAAAGAGTTTAAAGCCGACAAATAGAGCAATCAGTGTTGCTAATGGATCGAGACCGATATTAGAAGAAAGTACTTTAGGTTCCATAATTTGTCTTTGGACAATCACGACGATATATAAAATGAGAAGACCAATGGCGAAAGCAGTGTCGCCAGTGAAAAATACGTATATAACCCAAGGAACGAAGACAGCTCCTGTTCCTAAATACGGGAGTAAATCTACAACCCCTGTAATAATCGCGATAGTAATGGCGTATGGTACGCGTAATATTAAAAGTCCGATTAATACAATAATAGTTGTCATAGATACGAGTGTAAGTTGCGCTTTAACAAAACCGAATAAAGCTTTTCTTAAATCGACAAAAATCGTTTTTCCATAGCCGTGAACACGGTTGGGTAAAAATTTTCTTACTTTCTGAGCAAGACGATGCCAATCGTAACTAATGAAGAAAGTGGCTAATAAAACGAATACAAGCACAGTTAAAGTTGTTGGCAATGCACTAATGAAATTTGTTAATCCGCTTATAATAGCCGTTAAAAGTTCTTTCATTTGCGTCGTTGCTTCTGTTCCTAGGTTTTGAATGTTTTGTGTAATCGTATAGCGCTGTGGTTCCCCGAGATGATTAAATTTAGAAATTAAATCATCATAGAGAGGCATAATATGATTAAGTGCAAATTGCTGAGCGAATGCAACGATATCTGGAAACTTTACTGTAACAAGTTGTAGTAAGTATGTTGTGGCAGATATTGCCTCTGTTACAAGGTATGTAACGAGTCCGACGATAGCTCCGAATACGAGAATTAAGCTAACGAGTACTGCGAGTGCGCGAGGAAATTGTAGTTTTTGATTAAGGAAATTGACGACAGGATTAATCAAATAAGCAAATGCGAAAGCGATAATGAAAGGGTAGATAAGTCCTGACATATATAGTAATGCATAGAACCCGGCTACCGTCGCTACAATGACAAATATGAGTCGCAATATCATATATAGTAAGTTTCGATTCAAAGATGTATACCTCCCATTCCAATTTGGATTATCCTAATTCGTTCAACTTATAACGAGTGTGCCCGACTGATTAAAGTTTCACTTTACCCCGCTATTTGCGGGCAAGTAAATCTCCTACCCGAAGTGCAGCTGTATCAAAGGAGTTACATGGAGATAAACTGCCCGTAAATGCCCGATTGGTGAAGGCTAATAATCAGTGGAAAATGCCCCACTGATTAAAGTTTCACTTTATGTTATAGTGGAATGATGGATTTTTCCTGCTTTTTCAGTACGTGAGTGACTGTGAAAGCTTGGTGTTGATGCTTCTACTATATGGTAAAAACTTCATTTTCTCTTCTTTTTATTTTACCTGTTTCTTTTTAGAAAAGAAAGGAGAGACGACCGTTTTTAAAAATGTATACATGCTTCCATTTTGATGGTGAAAGTCTCAGGTTATCATTTTAAAATACATAAAAAAATGAAGTGATTCATGTTGAATAGGCATCGATATAGCATGTATAACGATAGGTTTAAAGGTATTTTTGTTTGGAAATGAGTTCATTATTTTCAGAAAGGAAGTGTAAACATGATTAGTCAGTCAACGTTATTTTTATTCATACTACTTATTATAGGACTTATTGCGAAAAACCAATCGCTAACTGTAGCTATTGGTGTGTTATTTTTATTGAAATTTACGTTTCTAGGAGATAAAGTCTTTCCATATTTACAAACGAAAGGAATTAATCTCGGTGTTACGGTTATTACAATAGCAGTACTCGTCCCGATTGCGACGGGGGAGATAGGTTTTAAACAACTCGGAGAAGCAGCGAAATCGTATTATGCATGGATTGCTTTAGCTTCAGGGGTAGCGGTTGCCTTGTTAGCAAAAGGCGGCGTGCAATTATTAACGACGGATCCTCATATTACAACTGCCCTCGTTTTCGGGACAATTATAGCGGTTGCTTTATTTAATGGAGTTGCTGTAGGTCCGTTAATTGGGGCTGGAATTGCCTATGCAGTTATGAGTATTATACAGATGTTTAAATAAGGAATTTTATAGTAATATAAAAATTTTGAATTCTTTCTGTTCACAAAAGTCAGATAATTGTTTATAATAGGATTAGAAACTTTGAAAAGTTACATAACAGCAGAGACTTTACACCAGATAAAATAAAAACAACATAAAACAANNTTGTTTTATGTTGTTTTTATCATAAAACTCTTCGGAATTAATTTTCCTCACTAACTTGTTGTTTTGAGCGTGAGGATTCGGGGAGACATTCACGCTCATGCTTTCCATGTAAACAATGGACAATAAGAGGGGAACATCGCAACAAATTTGCATGATCGTGCATTTTGCTTGCCTAAAGAGTGAACGGGCGTTCATAATTCAAAAGGGAAGCAAATAGATATAAGGAGCAAGGTTGGGAGAATTTTCAGGAAAAGGAGAGAATGTCATGACTGTTATTCGAGGTTTAGAAGGGGTAGTAGCAACAACATCATCTGTGAGCTCTATTATTGATGATACATTAACTTATGTTGGGTATAATATTGATGATTTAGCGGAGAATGCTACATTTGAAGAAGTAGTATACTTATTATGGCATCGCAAGCTTCCTAACGAACAAGAACTAGAGAAATTTAAAGGGACTATATCGGAATACTATAAAGTGCCAGATGAGATTTTAACATATTTGAAACAAGTAGATTTAAAAATCGCACATCCGATGTCGGTTTTACGAACTGCAATTTCCATGCTATCATTATACGATGAGAGCGCTGAAATTATGGATGAAAAGTCCAATTATTTGAAAGCGGTTAAATTACAGGCTCAAGTGGGGACTTTAGTTGCTGCTTATGCAAGAATTCGTAAAGGGCTAGATGTTGTTGAGCCTAGAAACGATTTATCATTAGCTGCAAACTTCTTGTACATGTTAAATGATCGCGAACCAAATGAAGTTGAAATTGAAGCTTTTGATAAGGCACTTGTACTTCACGCAGATCATGAGTTAAACGCTTCTACATTTACTGCACGCGTTTGTGTAGCTACACTTTCAGATGTATATTCTGGTATTACAGCAGCAATCGGTGCGTTAAAAGGTCCTCTTCACGGCGGGGCAAATGAAAATGTAATGAAGATGTTAACTGAAATTGGCGAAGAAGAAAATGTAGAATCATATATTCATAATGCTCTTCAAAATAAAGTGAAAATCATGGGCTTTGGCCATCGTGTATATGAGCAAGGTGATCCACGTGCAAAACATTTACGTGAAATGTCCAAGAGATTATGCGTGCTTTTAGGAGAAGACAAATGGTATAATATGTCTATCAAAATTGAAGACATTGTAACAAAAGAAAAAGGTCTTCCACCAAATGTTGATTTCTATTCAGCTTCTGTATACCATTGTTTAGGAATTGACCATGACTTATTTACACCTATCTTTGCAATTAGCCGTATGTCAGGCTGGTTAGCTCATATTCTAGAACAATATGAAAACAACCGTTTAATCCGTCCGCGTGCTGACTATAATGGACCAACACATCAAGTGTACGTTCCAATTGCACAACGATAAGCGAAAAACACTATTTCGATAGTGAAAATACGCTTTCAAAAGTCTGATTTTTTCGGAAAGATGTAATGATTAGAATATTTTAATTTGACTAACGGTTTGAACTGAGGGGTTATTCCCTCAGTTTCATACATATGAAATTTCAAACATGGGGGTTATCACATTGACGACAGGTGAAAAAATTACTGTAACTAATGGTGTTATGAATGTACCAAACAATCCGATTATTCCATTTATCGAAGGAGATGGAATTGGTCCTGACATTTGGGCAGCTGCATCTCGCGTACTAGAAGCAGCAGTTGAAAAAGCTTATGATGGTGAGAAGAAAATCGTTTGGAAAGAAGTGCTTGCAGGGGAAAAAGCATTCAACCAAACAGGCGAGTGGTTACCAGAAGAAACTTTAAATTTAATCCGTGAGTATTTAATCGCGATTAAAGGTCCACTTACAACTCCAGTTGGCGGTGGTATTCGTTCTCTAAACGTAGCACTTCGTCAAGAATTAGATTTATATGTATGTCTACGTCCAGTTCGTTACTTTGAAGGTGTTCCTTCACCTGTAAAACGTCCGGAAGATACTGATATGGTTATTTTCCGTGAAAATACAGAAGACATTTATGCTGGAATTGAATATGCACAAGGATCTCCAGAAGCAGAAAAAGTTCTTGCTTTCTTAAAAGAAGCAATGGGTGTTAATAAAATCCGCTTCCCAGAAACATCTGGTATTGGTATTAAGCCGATCTCAGAAGAAGGGACAAAGCGTCTTGTTCGTGCTGCAATTCAATATGCAATCAACGAAAAACGCTCTTCTGTTACATTAGTTCATAAAGGAAACATTATGAAATTTACAGAAGGTGCTTTCAAAAACTGGGGTTACGAAGTAGCGGAACAAGAGTTCGGCGACAAAGTATTTACTTGGGCTGAATATGATCGTATCGTTGAGAAAGATGGTAAAGATGCAGCGAATAAAGCGATGGCAGACGCTGAAGCGGCTGGAAAAATTATCGTAAAAGATTCTATTGCAGACATCTTCTTACAACAAATTTTAACTCGTCCACGTGAGTTCGATGTTGTTGCAACAATGAACTTAAACGGAGACTACATCTCTGATGCACTTGCTGCACAAGTAGGTGGAATTGGTATTGCACCTGGTGCAAACATTAACTATGTAACTGGACATGCTATCTTTGAAGCTACACATGGTACAGCTCCCAAATATGCAGGTTTAGATAAAGTAAACCCATCTTCAGTTCTTCTTTCTGGTGTATTATTATTAGAACACTTAGGATGGAACGAAGCTGCGAAATTAGTAACTGCTTCTGTTGAGAAAACAATTGCTTCAAAAGTAGTAACTTATGATTTCGCACGCTTAATGGAAGGTGCAACAGAAGTGAAATGTTCTGAGTTCGCTAATGAACTTATTAAAAACATGGATGTAGCGATAATCAAAAACGCATAATTAAAGCGGGGGGGTAAATTATGACAATCAAACGCAAGAAAGTTTCAGTCATCGGTGCAGGATTTACAGGAGCAACAACAGCATTCTTATTAGCACAAAAAGAACTTGCAGATGTTGTATTAGTGGACATTCCACAACTGGAAAATCCAACAAAAGGGAAAGCGTTAGATATGTTAGAAGCGAGCCCAGTACAAGGTTTTGATGCTAACATTATTGGAACATCTGATTACGCAGATACTGCTGATTCTGACGTTGTCGTAATTACAGCAGGTATTGCGCGTAAGCCTGGTATGAGCCGTGATGACTTAGTAGCAACAAACTCTAAAATTATGAAAAGTATTACGCGCGACATTGCAAAACATTCACCAAATGCAATTATTGTTGTATTAACAAATCCAGTTGATGCAATGACATATTCTGTATTTAAAGAAGCGGGATTCCCGAAAGAGCGTGTTATCGGTCAATCGGGCGTATTAGATACAGCTCGTTTCCGTACATTCATCGCACAAGAATTGAATCTTTCTGTGAAAGACATTACAGGATTTGTTCTTGGTGGACACGGTGACGATATGGTACCTCTTGTACGTTATTCTTATGCAGGTGGCATTCCGTTAGAAACGTTGATTCCGAAAGAGCGTTTAGAAGCAATCGTAGAACGTACCCGTAAAGGTGGCGGCGAGATTGTAGGCTTATTAGGAAACGGTAGTGCATATTACGCACCAGCTGCTTCTTTAGTTGAAATGACAGAAGCAATCTTAAAAGATCAACGCCGTGTATTACCGGCTATTGCTTACCTTGAAGGTGAATATGGTTATAGTGACCTTTACTTAGGGGTACCAGTAATTCTAGGTGGTAACGGAATTGAAAAAATTATTGAATTAGAACTTCTTGCAGATGAAAAAGAAGCGCTAGATCGCTCTGTGGAATCTGTACGTAATGTTATGAAGGTTCTTGTTTAATAATTAAATATAAGTAGAAAAAGATTCGGGGCTCCGAATCTTTTTCTACTATATATGCAAATGTTTTTTTGAAATAATATGAAAACGCTATCATTTGGTGTATCCTATAATGAAACTATAGATTTATACTATACATTGCCCTCATCATAGTAATTTTCGGATCAAGTATCGCTTTTAGTAGGATAATAAGGTGAAAAAATCGGAGGGGGTTGTAACATGTTAAAGAAAAAAGTTCAAATTGGTCGTAAAATGGATGAAATTACAGTAGGAGAGAAATTATCTATCACTGAAAAAATTGAGGATAAAGATTTGTTATTGTACTTAGGTTTAACGAATGATGCCAATCCATTATATATTCAGCATGATTACGCATCCCAAACTCCGTATGAAAAGCCGATTGTACCAAGCATTATGCTAACTGGAATGATTACAACGGCAGTTACGAAATATTTACCAGGTCCAGGTAGTCATATTACGAGAAAGGACCTTACGTTCGTGAAGCATGTTCACCATTATGAAACGTTACAAATCCACTTTGAAGTTGTGGCTGTTTCTGAGGAGGAGCATACAATTGATATGCTTGTATCTGCTCATGATGAAAAAGGAGAAACGGTTGTAAAAGGTTCATTAACAGTAACGCCGCCTTTCAAATCAGTTTCTATTATGGAAAAAGCATTAGATAATTTTTAAAAAATGAAAATATGAATAGCGCTAGCATACCTTACTATAAGGGGCTAGCGCTATTTTTAGTTGAAGAATCCTTGTGTGAATCCTTCAGCGAAATCTGAACAGCCTGTTTTAATCGTATCCCAGCTTGGGGCGTTGAATGTAAGAATACACGTCACTATTAAAGATAGAATAGGTAGAACTAGTCGCATAAAAGACCTCCATATAATAAATATTTATATATTTAAATTAATAATATAAGTGTTGGTAATGTAAGTCAATGAAGGGGGGTTTTTTAGGATGAGATGGAAAAAAGAAGACGTTATCTTTGAAACGATGAGAGAAGCTGAAGTGTGGGCGGACGGGGTCGCGAATGAAATGTATGGAAGACTATTTGATGGATATGAAACGCCGGACTATAAAATAGCATATGCTCTTTCGTTTTTACTAGCGCAAAATCGAGAATTCAATATTCATACGGAAGTAGAATGGAATGAAAAGATAGATGTGTATAAAGTATGGATAACAACACGTTAATGGAAGTGAATGAGTAATAACGATAGAACAATCTGAATCCATGAATAGACAATTATATTGAGAGGGACCTTGTTTTCTAGTATGATGAGAATAACGGGGAAAATACTAGGATGAAGAAGGTTTCAAGTCTATAACTTGGAGGAAAAGAATGAACAATCGTATTTTAGTAGTTGATGATGAGGAGTTTATCTTAACTTTAATTGAATTTAATTTACAACAAGCTGGGTTTGAGGTTATAACAGCGATGGATGGAGAAATGGCGCTTCAAAAAGCGACAACAGAACGCCCAGATTTAATTATATTAGATTTAATGCTTCCAAAAATGGATGGTATGGAAGTTTGTAAAGAATTACGATTGCAGCGCGTTATGACGCCGATTTTAATGTTAACAGCAAAAGATGATGAATTTGATAAGGTGTTAGGTCTTGAACTAGGGGCGGATGATTATATGACGAAGCCGTTTAGTCCAAGGGAAGTTGTGGCACGTGTGAAGGCGATTTTACGCCGTACGAAATTGCAACAAGAAGAGCAAGTTACAGAATCATCAGATGAAGAGAGTATCACAATTGCTGACCTTAAAATTTTGCCAGAGTTTTATGAGGCTTATTTCCAAGGAAGAAAGCTTGAACTAACACCAAAAGAATTTGAACTACTTGTTTATCTTGCGAAAAATAAGAGCCGTGTGTTGACGCGTGATCAATTATTAAGTGCTGTATGGAACTATGATTTTGCTGGTGATACACGAATTGTTGACGTTCATATTAGCCATTTGCGTGATAAAATTGAACAAAATACGAAAAAACCGACGTACATTAAAACGATACGTGGTTTAGGATATAAATTAGAGGAGCCAAAAGGGGATGAATAAATTTCGTTCCAGGCTTCTTTTTACATTTGTTTCTCTTATTGTTTTCATTTTAGTCGGACTAGGTTTACTGCTGGAAACTGTGTTTGAAAACTACTATATAGATCATGCAAAAGAGAGAATGGTAAAAGAGACAGAATACGTTGCGGTATTAGCAGAAGAACAAGGTTTTGATGATGTTTTAAAAAATCCGTATGTATTTGAAAAGTTAGAAGAAAAAATTCAGGCGTCTATTGCATTTGTAGATGAAAAAAAGAAAGTTCAATATAGCGGAGGAGAACATTCTGCGTTTAGCCAAGGGATGATTAAAGAACTTTCTTCTGAAACGACAAAACAAAGAAATAAAGTCATTACGAAAGAAACCGATCAAAATAATGAATTTTACCATGCGGTATTCGTTCAAGATGTAGCAGGGAAACAAGGTTACATTTTGGTGAAAAGTACAATTGAGCCTTTGAAAGCTGTTCATCAAAAAACGTGGGGATTATTAATTATCGGATTTGTTATCGCGTGTCTCGTCGTCGTATTTCTAGGTATGAGAATTACAGGGCAATACATTAGGCCGATTGAATCCGTTACGAAAGTTGCTATCGAATTAGCGAAGGGCAATTATAAAGCACGCGCTTATGAAAATCATTCAGATGAAACGGGAATGTTGAGTAAGGCGATTAATATTTTAGCTCGTAATTTACAAGAGATGACACTTGAACAAGAAATGCAACAAGATCGTCTGCATACGTTAATTGAAAATATGGGAAGTGGAATGATTTTAATTGATAGTCGCGGTTATATAAACCTTGTAAACCGTTCATATAAAGAAACTTTCCACGTAACAGATGAAGAATATTTAGATCGTTTATATTATGAATCGTTTCATCATCCAGAAATTATAGAGCTTGTGGAAGAAATCTTTATGACAGAAGTGAAAGTGCGTAAACAAATGTTATTGCCGCTTGGAATTGAGCGAAAGCATTTTGAAGTATATGGAGCACCAATTATCGGGACGAATCATGAATGGAAAGGAATTGTCCTTGTATTCCATGACATTACTGAGCTGAAGAAATTAGAACAAATGAGAAAAGACTTCTTAGCGAATGTTTCTCATGAACTAAAGACGCCGATTACTTCTATTAAAGGTTTTTCGGAAACGCTATTGGACGGTGCTATGGATAATAAAAAATTCTGCGAACATTTCTTACACATTATTTTAAAAGAAAGTGAACGCATGCAAGGGTTAATTGAAGATTTATTAGATCTATCAAAGATTGAACAACAAGGATTTAAATTGAGTATGGGGACCGTTGATATGAAGGGACTTCTTGAAGACATTCATATGGTGCTTGATAATAAAGCGGGAGAAAAAGAAATCTCTTTACAAGTAAATACGCTAAAACGAGTCTCTGTCATTGGAGATCCAAGTCGTTTGAAGCAAATCTTTATTAATTTAATTAACAATGCAATCGTATATACGCCGGCTGGAGGCGTTGTTTCTGTAGAATTAGCAGAAGATAAATATAATGCTTATATAAAAGTTTCGGATACTGGAATTGGTATTAGTAAAGATGAAATTCCACGTATTTTTGAACGCTTTTACCGAGTAGATAAGGCGAGAAGTCGAAATACTGGTGGGACAGGTCTCGGATTATCGATTGTAAAACATTTAGTTGAGGCGCATCACGGTACGATTACAGTGGATAGTGAAGTTGGGGAAGGGACAACATTTACAGTTGTTTTACCAAAATCAGCAACTGAAAAATAGGGTGAAGGATGTTTACAATATATTAACAATGGCTTAATTAAATATTAATAAAGCTCTGTTAATATAATACATGAAAACCCCTTCATCCAAGGAGTAATTTTGGACGAGAATAGTTATGCTGTTCTCGTCACTTCCCTTTTATATTAGTAAACGTTTTTATATATGATAGAAAATAGCCGTTATTTTTCTTCTCTCTATTAGTCATGTTAATATAGAGAGAGGAAAGGAACGGTTTTTTTCTGTGAAAAAAATCATTTCAAATTTGTATGGGGAGGTTTCTGATTTGGAAAAAAAGGTCGTATTAGTAGATGGTAATAATATCGCGTATCGTGCTTTCTTTGCACTACCGCTTTTAAATAACGACAAAGGTATACATACGAACGCAATTTACGGTTTTACAATGATGTTGATGAGAATATTAGAGGAAGAAAAACCGACGCATATGTTAGTAGCATTTGATGCGGGGAAAACGACATTCCGTCATAAAACATATAGTGAGTATAAAGGAGGGCGTCAAAAGACTCCACCTGAATTATCAGAGCAATTTCCGTTTATTCGTGAGATGCTTGATGCATTCAACGTACCGCGCTATGAATTAGAAAATTATGAAGCGGACGACATTATGGGAACGCTAGCGAAAGAAGCGAGTGAACAAGGAGCAAATGTAAAGGTTATTTCAGGAGATAAAGATTTACTTCAACTTGTTTCTGATAACACGCTTGTATGTATTCCTAGAAAAGGGATTACGGAAGTAGATGAATATACGAAAGAAGCTTTATTTGAGAAATACAGCTTATCACCAAAGCAAATTATCGATATGAAAGGTTTAATGGGAGACCAATCAGATAATATTCCAGGTGTACCAGGAGTTGGTGAAAAAACTGCGATTAAATTGTTAACACAGTTTGGAACGGTTGAAGAAGTGTATGAAAATATAGATCAAGTAAGCGGGAAGAAATTAAAAGAAAAACTGGAAGCAAATAAAGACCAAGCTCTTATGAGTAAAGATCTGGCAACTATTATTACAGATGCGCCGATTACAGTGCATGTGGATGATATGGAGTATAAAGGGTATGAAGCGAGTGATGTCATTCCGATGTTTGAGAATTTAGGGTTTACATCTCTTTTAAATAAATTAGGTGTTACGCCAGAAGAAACGGCTCCAGCGGAATTAGATGATATTACATTTGATATTGTGGAAGAAGTTACAGATGAGATGCTTCAGCAAGATAGTGCGCTTATTGTTGAAGTACAAGAAGATAACTATCATAAAGCAGATATTCAAGGTTTCGGTATTCAAAATGAAAATGGTTGCTACTTTATTCAGACAGACATTGCACTTAAGTCAGACGCTTTTAAAGAGTGGCTTGCAGATGGGGAAATGAGAAAGCATACATTTGATGCGAAGCGTGCGATCGTTGCACTGAAATGGAACGGTATAGATATGCAAGGGATCGACTTTGATCTATTAATCGCCGCTTATTTACTTGATCCGGCTGATACGGATAAAGATTTCCGTACTGTAGCGAAAATGAAAGAAACGCATGCTGTGAAATCCGATGAAGAAGTTTACGGAAAAGGTGTGAAGCGTGCTGTGCCAGAGTTAGAAGTAGTAGCGGAGCATGTAGCTCGTAAAGTGCATGTATTATATGATGTAAAACAAACATTCGTTGAAGAATTAGAGAAGAATGAGCAATATGAACTGTTTACAGAGTTAGAATTACCGCTTGCACGTGTATTAGCTGATATGGAAGTAAAAGGTGTAAAAGTTGATACAGAGCGCCTTCGTAATATGGGAGAAGAACTTGCAGGTAGATTAAAGGAAATGGAACAGGAAATTTATAAGCTTGCGGGAACAGAATTTAATATTAATTCACCGAAGCAGTTAGGTGTTATTCTGTTTGAGAACTTAAACTTACCAGTTATTAAAAAGACGAAAACAGGTTATTCTACGTCAGCTGATGTACTAGATAAGCTGATGGATCACCATGAAATTATTCCAAACATTTTACATTACCGTCAATTAGGGAAACTAAACTCAACGTATATTGAGGGTTTATTAAAAGTTGTACATGAAGACACATCTAAAATTCATACTCGTTTCAATCAAGTATTAACGCAAACGGGCCGATTAAGTTCAACGGATCCAAACTTGCAAAATATCCCGATTCGATTAGAAGAAGGAAGAAAGATTCGTCAGGCATTCGTTCCATCTGAAGAAGGATGGATTATGTACGCAGCGGATTATTCGCAAATTGAACTTCGTGTATTAGCTCATATTGCAAATGATAAAGGGCTAGTTGACGCATTCCAACATGATATGGATATTCATACGAAAACAGCTATGGATGTATTTGGCGTTGAAAAAGATGAAGTAACTTCAAATATGAGAAGACAAGCGAAGGCTGTTAACTTCGGAATTGTGTATGGTATTAGTGATTATGGTCTTTCACAAAACTTAGGAATTACAAGAAAAGCGGCAGCGGAATTTATTGAAAAGTATTTAGAAAGTTTCCCTGGTGTACAAGAATACATGGATGACATCGTAAAAGATGCGAAGCAAAAAGGATATGTGGCTACACTATTAAATCGCCGTCGTTACATTCCAGAAATTACAAGTCGTAATTTCAATTTACGTAGCTTTGCTGAGCGTACAGCTATGAATACACCAATTCAAGGTACTGCAGCAGATATTATTAAAAAAGCGATGATTATTATGGCAGATCGTTTAGAAGAAGAAGGATTACAAGCGCGTCTTCTTCTGCAAGTACACGATGAATTAATATTTGAAGCACCAAAAGAAGAAATTGAAAAATTAGAGAAGCTTGTACCAGAAGTAATGGAGCATGCAATTGAACTCGCAGTTCCGCTAAAAGTTGATTATTCTTACGGTCCAACTTGGTACGACGCAAAATAAGGAAGTGATGAAATGCCTGAATTACCAGAGGTTGAAAACGTCAGACGGACACTTGAAAATCTTGTAACAGGAAAAACAATTGAAGATGTCATTGTTACCTATCCCAAAATAGTAAAACGTCCAGATGATGCAGAAATCTTTAAAGAAATGCTAAAAGGCGAGACGATTGAAAGTATAAAGCGAAGAGGAAAGTTTTTGCTTTTATATGTAACGAATTATGCCATTGTTTCACATTTGCGTATGGAAGGTAAGTATTTACTGCATCAAGAGGATGAGCCAATTGATAAGCATACGCACGTCCGTTTCTTATTTACAGATGGAACTGAATTACATTATAAAGATGTGAGAAAGTTTGGTACGATGCACCTCTTTAAAAAAGGTGAAGAGTTGAATCAAATGCCTCTTGCTGATTTAGGTCCGGAGCCTTTTGATGCTGAATTGACACCACAATATTTACAAGAGAGATTGCAAAAGACGAATCGTAAAATAAAAGTTGTATTATTAGACCAGCGTCTATTAGTGGGACTTGGAAATATATATGTAGATGAAGTTTTATTCCGTTCTCAAATTCATCCAGAGCGAGAAGCGTCGTCTTTAACAACAGAAGAAATCGAACGAATTTACGAGGCGACTGTTACAACGTTAGGCGAAGCAGTGAAGCGTGGCGGAAGTACCATTCGAACGTATATTAACTCGCAAGGGCAAATTGGTTCGTTCCAGGAACTTCTAAATGTATACGGAAAAAAAGGAGAACCGTGTGTGACTTGCGGTACGATATTAGAAAAAACAGTTGTTGGCGGAAGAGGAACGCATTACTGCCCGATTTGTCAGCCAAGAATATAGAAAAGAGATAACATCGGATAGGCATTTGTCATATACATACAGCAGAGCTATGTATAAGGGAGGAGCTTACCGATGTACCTTTATTTATCTCTTATTTTATTAGCTTTTACATTAAGCTTAGATAGCTGTAGTGTAGGGCTAACATATGGGTTAAGAAGTGTAAGAATTCCACTAAGATCAATTATAATTATCGGAATGTGTTCAGCGGCTGTTATGCTTGTTTCAATGGGAATTGGACATATGATCGCAAAAATATTTTCACCTGTTACCGCAACGCGTATCGGTGGGCTTGTTCTTATTGGAATAGGAATTTGGGTATTATACCAATTTTTTCGAAGTGAGAAAAAAGAAGAACTGAAGCAAGAGGAGAAGGTTTGGAAATTAGAAATTGCTTCACTCGGGCTAGTGATCCAAATTTTACGGAAACCGACTGTCGCAGATTTCGATAAATCAGGCACCATTTCTGCAGGAGAAGCATTGCTTCTTGGTATCGCTCTTTCTGTAGATTCGTTCGGTGCTGGAATTGGTGCATCTTTATTAGGGTATGCACCTGCAATGATGGCAATATTAGTTGCGGTTATGAGTTCTTTGTTTTTATTTATCGGAATGAAACTTGGAACGGTTTTATCAAATATGAAATGGTTACAAAAATTTACATTCCTGCCTGGGGTATTACTCATTATTATTGGAATTTGGAAAATGTAAGTATGGGCGTGGAACATTAGTTTCGCGCCTTTTATATTGTGAGGAGGATTATGATGACAGTAGTAATTGGATTAACGGGAGGCATTGCAAGCGGGAAAAGTACGGTATCAGAAATGTTTCGTGAGTTAAGTATACCGGTTATTGATGCGGATATTATTGCAAGAGAAGTTGTAGAGCGAGGAAAACCAGCATATAACAAAATAGTGGAAGTGTTTGGAGCGGAAATATTACAAGAAGATGGAGAACTGGATCGGCCGAAATTAGGAAGTGTCGTTTTCAATAATGAAGAAAAGCGATTGCAGTTAAATAAAATTGTTCATCCTGCAGTGCGTGAGGAAATGAATAGGCAAAAGGAAATGTACATAAAAGAAGGTGCGCAAGCGATTGTGTTAGATATTCCTCTCTTATTTGAAAGTAAATTAACAAGTCTCGTTGATCGTGTTTTAGTTGTAGCGGTTAAGCCGCAGACGCAATTAGAACGTTTAATGAAGCGCAATAATTTTTCAGAAGAAGAAGCAACAGCACGTATTCAATCTCAAATGCCGTTAGAGGAAAAAGTGAAACATGCAGATGAAGTGATAAATAATGATGGCACAATTATGGAAACGAAAACACAATTGCAGGTAATTTTAAAGAATTGGAACATTATTGACTAAAAAATTGTGAAATTAATGAAAATGCTTAGTGACATATCCCCTTTTTGTGTTATACTATTATTGGGATTGGAGATAAATAGTATAACGCATTCAAGGGGGATAACATATTATGACTCGTGTGGCAATTAATGGATTTGGACGTATTGGGAGAATGGTATTTCGTCAGGCAATAAAAGAAAGCGCATTCGAAATTGTAGCAATCAATGCAAGCTATCCATCTGAAACGTTAGCACATTTAATTAAATATGATACAGTTCACGGCAAGTTTGACGGAACAGTAGAAGCATTTGAAGATCACTTATTAGTTGATGGGAAAATGATTCGCCTTTTAAACAACCGCGATCCAAAGGAATTGCCTTGGACAGATCTAGGTGTTGAAGTTGTAATTGAAGCAACTGGTAAGTTTAATTCAAAAGAAAAAGCAATTCTTCACGTTGAAGCTGGAGCGAAAAAAGTTATTTTAACAGCGCCTGGTAAAAATGAAGATGTAACAATTGTAGTTGGTGTGAACGAAGACCAATTAGATATTACAAAACATACTGTCATTTCAAATGCATCTTGTACAACAAACTGTTTAGCGCCTGTTGTTAAGGTGTTAGATGAGCAGTTTGGAATTGAAAACGGTTTAATGACGACAGTTCATGCTTATACAAATGACCAAAAAAATATTGATAACCCACATAAAGATTTAAGAAGAGCACGTGCTTGCGGACAATCGATTATTCCGACAACGACAGGTGCTGCGAAAGCGCTAGCAAAAGTTCTTCCACATTTAAATGGAAAACTTCATGGTATGGCACTTCGTGTACCAACACCAAACGTGTCTCTTGTTGACCTAGTAGTAGATGTAAAACGTGATGTGACAGTTGAAGCTATTAACGAGGCATTCAAAACTGTTGCAAATGGTGCGCTTAAAGGCATTGTAGAATTCAGTGAAGAGCCTTTAGTATCTATTGACTTTAATACAAATACACACTCAGCTATCATTGATGGTTTATCTACAATGGTAATGGGTGATCGTAAAGTGAAAGTACTTGCTTGGTATGATAACGAGTGGGGTTACTCTCGTCGTGTTGTAGATCTTGTAACGTTAGTTGTTGAAGAATTAGCGAAACAAGAAAATGTGCAACATATTTAAGTGAATAAGGGAGAGGGCAAGTGAATATTTGCCCTCTTTTTTTAATTTTTTCTGAAAAGGAAAAAAATTACAGGAGTATATTTTCGGAAGTGGACATACCACGAAACGTTGGGATTACTGTATTTGTGAATCATTTATTTTTTTTAGGGAAAAGTAAAGAGGAAAATATGACAGAAAATCGAAAAAACTGTTGTTGCAAAATGAAAATAAACAAAGTATACTAACACTCGTAAACTTAAGAGCTGAGGTACGTAGTCACTACTTAAAGGGTTAGGACCTCTCTGGACTAACTTTCCCCCGTGGTAGTGGAGCAAGCCAAATTGCAAATTAGTTTTCAATTCGAACAGTTAGAATAAATTTACAAGGGGGAACTGTAGAATGGATACTATGGATACGATGGGTCGTCACGTGATCGCTGAACTTTGGGATTGCGATTTCGACAAGCTTAATGACATGCCGTATATTGAACAATTATTTGTGGATGCAGCACTAAGAGCTGGTGCTGAAGTGCGTGAGGTAGCTTTCCATAAATTTGCACCACAAGGTGTAAGTGGAGTAGTAATTATCTCGGAATCACATTTAACAATTCATAGCTTTCCGGAGCACGGTTACGCAAGTATTGATGTTTATACTTGTGGGGATCGTATTGATCCAAATGTTGCTGCAGAATATATTGCAGAAGGTTTAAACGCGAAAACGCGTGAGAGCATCGAGCTTCCTCGAGGCACTGGTAGCTTCGAAATTAAGCAGAGAGAAACAAAAGCTCTTTAAAAAAGAACATAATTGATTTAAAATGTAAAGAGGTGTATAATGCACCTCTTTTTTAGTTTATAAAAAAGGGGAAATATAACGTACTCGTTAGGTAAATAAATGGAGCTCTTACGAATAAGTTAGCATTCCATCTACCATCTTATTTTCGAAACCAAGATGATGACATAACGTGCTTTAACTTAAAGTGGTAAGAGAGTTAGAATGAGTTATATAATAATGTATATATATTGTCAGATGAAGTAAGTAGAGAAAAAATAAAGAGTATAGTGTAAAGGAGTGAATATATTGCGTTGTCCATCCTGTTCTCATAATGGTACAAGAGTGTTAGATTCGCGTCCGGTAGACGAGGGGCGCTCTATTCGAAGAAGGAGAGAGTGTGAAAGTTGTTTAAGCCGCTTTACAACATTTGAAAGAGTAGAAGAGTCACCTCTTATCGTTGTAAAGAAAGAAGGCACACGAGAAGAGTTTAATAAAGAAAAGATTTTACGTGGCTTAATTAAAGCGTGCGAAAAAAGACCAGTATCTTTAAGACAATTAGAAGAAGTAACTCAAAGTGTGGAACGTGAACTTCGTAATTTAGGTATATCAGAAGTGAAAAGTGATATGATTGGTGAAATTGTTATGGAAGAACTGCGTGATATCGATGATGTTGCTTACGTGCGTTTTGCTTCTGTATATCGCCAATTTAAAGATTTAAATGTATTTATTGAAGAATTAAAAGATATACTGCAAAAAGAAAGAGAGTAGAATTTGTATTGTATTCTCTTTACATACTGTAAGGAATGAGATAAGAGAGCTAGAAGCGAAAGCTAATAGCTCTTTTTCGCTAAGAAATTATATAGTAAAGATAGAACGAATGCAGTAGAGGATAGATTGGATGAGAGAAAGGAAAAGCAAGAATGGAAAAACAGTCATGGATGGAGCTATTGCCGATTGATCGTTATAAAGTAAGTGCGAAAGGGTTACTGCATAATTACGACCGAAAAGTGTTGACGATGTTGTACCAACCGTTAATAGGTAGTAGAGCTTTTAGCTTGTACATGACGCTATGGGGAGAGTTAGAGCAAGATCGTGTGTTTGGAAAAGAGAATACGCATCATTCCCTTATGGTGACTATGCAAATGCAACTTCCTGAAATATATGGGGAACGAGTAAAGTTAGAGGCAATTGGACTTTTGAAAGTATATATTAAGAAAGAAAAAGATATTCGAATGTTTATATATGAGCTGCAACCACCTTTATCTCCGAAGCAGTTTTTTGATGATATTGTTTTAAGTATCTTTTTATACAATCGATTGAGTCGGACAAAATATAATCAAGTAAAGCAATATTTCTTAGAAGAAGAATTTGATTTTGTATCTTATGAAAATGTTACGCGTTCTTTCAATGATGTATTTGGTTCGTTTAATCCAGGACAGCTTGAGCATGCGCAAGAGGATCTTCGTATTCCGAAAACGACAGCTATGCCAAGTCGCGAAAAGGGAGACGCTCCAAAAGTTTGGAATGATTTCTTTGATTTCTCCTTATTTGTAGATGGATTGTCCGCTCTTGTCCCTAAAAAGGCAATTACAGATCAAGTGCGAGAATGTGTCATTACACTTGCTTACGTGTATGATGTAGATGTGTTATCGATGCAAAATATCGTTCTTGGTGCGGTGACAGAGATGCAGACAATTGATATTGAAAGGCTTAGAAAAGGAGCACGTGATTGGTATCAGTTTGAAAACGGTCAAGCGTTACCTGTATTGAGTGAAAGAGTACAGCCTCATGCTGCGCGTATGATGAAAGAGAAAGAGCCCTCTACGCAAGAAGAGATGTTAATCAAACAGTTAGAGGAAATCTCACCAAAGCAGTTATTGAAAGAAATCTCTGGTGGTGCAGAGGCGACGAAGGCGGACTTGCAAATCGTTGAAGATGTAATGATCAATCAAAAGTTAACGCCAGGTGTTGTGAATGTACTTATTTATTACGTTATGCTACGCTCAGATATGAAACTTGCGAAAACGTACGTGGAAAAGATTGCTGGGCATTGGGCGCGTAAAAAGGTCGGTACAGTAGCTGAAGCAATGGCGTTAGCGAAAGAAGAAAACCGTCAATATCAGGAATGGGCTGAGACGAAGAAAAAAGGTCGTACGTCGAAGAAAACAGTGCGAAAAGAAATGGTACCAGATTGGCTGAAAGAAGAGCCGAAAGAACAAGCAAAAGAAACTGTGAAAAAAGATGTAAGTGTTGAAAAAGGTGCAACTACGTTAGAGGATGAACGAAAACGATTAGAAGAAGTGTTGAAAAAATATAAGCGTGATTAATAGAAGAGAATGAACGCTCTTTGAGGTGAGGAAATGGAGCATATTCAAAATTCATTTGCAAAGTTAATGGAAAATGAAAATTTTAAAAATAGATATGAAGTATTAAAGGCGGAAGTAATGGCACATCCTCGTGTGAAAGAATTTATAGACGCACATCAAGGTGAAGTGACAACTTCTATGATTGAGCGTAGCCTTGTGAAGTTATACGAATATATTGGACAAAGTGTAGGTTGCGCGGATTGTCCAGATTTAGGCTCTTGTAAAAACATGTTGCAAGGATATGAGCCAAAGCTCGTTATCCAAGGGAAGATGATCGATATTCAATACGATCGTTGCGTTAGAAAAGTAGCATATGACGAGAGAAAGAAATATGAAAAACTCGTTCAAAGTGTATATATGCCATCTGATATTTTACAGGCAACGATGGAAAACTTGGATCCATCAGATTTAGATGCACGTATTGATGCAATTGGTGCAGCTAATGAATTTTTAAGTACATATGAACCTGGTAAAAAAGTACAAGGTTTATATTTGTACGGTAAATTTGGTGTAGGGAAAACGTATTTGCTAGGGGCAATTGCGAATGAGCTTGCTCGAAAGAAAATAAGTTCGATGCTCGTATATTTTCCTGAATTTTTACGTGAAATTAAAAGCTCGATTCAAGATAATTCGATTGGGGAAAAGATTGATGCGGTGAAACGCGTACAAGTTTTAATGTTAGATGATATTGGAGCAGAAGCGATGTCAAGCTTTGTGCGTGATGATGTGCTTGGTGCAATTTTACAATTCCGTATGTTAGAAAACTTACCGACGTTCTTTACGTCTAACTTTGATTTCAAGGAGCTAGAACATCATTTAACGTATACACAGCGCGGTGAAGCGGAAGAAATGAAAGCAGCTCGTATTATGGAACGAATTAAATATTTAGCGAAACCAATTACAATTGGCGGGAAAAACCGTCGTCATAAGTAAAGAGTAAGCTTAGAAGCTTGCTCTTTTTTCGTATGAAGTACTTTTTAAAGTAGTTGAATTGTAAAATGAAAAGTTCTTATTGAAAATTCGTAGTAGCTTGTATCATTTTTTTCTCCCTCCCTTAATATATATAAAATTAGCAAGCCATATTGAATGGATTTTCTAACGATAGGAAATGTAATTCTACTAAGAGTGAACTTCACGTGGGACGGACTCTTATAGGATTTGTAACGTATAGATACAGTCCTTTAGAGCAGGGATAAAAGGGGGGACAAAAGTGATTGAAATTTGCTTCGAAGAAAAAAATGATGCTATGCACGTATATAGACAACTACTGAAAAGAGCGGAACTGTTATATGATGAAACGAGTGTGTATTTACAGGAACAAAAAGTGGTGATTCACATACCGGTAGGTGAATCGAATTATATTGAAAAGATTTTATTGCCAGTAATGGTATATTTTATTGTGAATGTGAAACAAAATGAGTGGATATATACAATCTTAAAAGAGAAGTTTTTTTATGAAGAAGAGGAAGAGTGTCATCAAATATTGCATATGGCACATGAGATTTTAAAGGGAAGAAGAAAAGGGATTACCCGTGAATTAACGCGTCACACATTTGAATCATATATTAAATCTTCTTTAGATAACTGGCTTTGTGATCCACTTTCATTCTCGTTTTCATCATATGTTCGTTTTCGTCTTCGTACATATAGGGAAATGGTAGCTAAGCTTGCCGAAGTGGCGATTGATGAGTATAAGTTGGAACAAGAATATCAAATGTTTATTGAGTCGCTAAGGCAACAAGTGCGTAGCCGGAAATCACGTTTGTCCTGTGTGCATCTTATTTTTGATGAGAGTTTTATTTTCTACGATGATAAAGGTAGACGTTTAAAACAGGAGAAATTGGTTCAATATATAGATGAGGAATTATTGAAGCAAAAGGATGTATATATTGATACGAAAGTAATTGCGCCACTTCTTTCTATTTCGCCGAAAAAAATTTATTTATATACGAAAGAACAAGACCATAATATGATTATTACTTTGCGAAATGTATTTCAAGAACGGGTACAATTACATGGATTACATGAGTTTGAGCGTAATGTGAAAAATTTAAAAAATAAAGGTAACGCCCTTGATTTTCTAAGTTTTTGAGCATATAATTACCTACATAAATGAAATATATTGAAATGTCATGATGAGGACATGAGTAGTTTTCTACGATTTTCAGAGAGGGAAGCCTTAGGGTGTGAGCTTCCTAGTACGGGATTATTACTTACCACCTCTAAACTTTAGCAGTGAACGATTCTTCTAGTAATTGCTAACGGACAACACCGTTATGTTGAACTTGAGCAATTAACAATAAGGTTAATTGGAACAAGGGTGGAACCACGAATTCAACACTCGTCCCTTTTTACGGGATGAGTGTTTTTTATTTTGAGAAAAAGAGGAGTGACCAGTGATGGCAGATGTAGTTAAAATTACTTTCCCTGATGGAGCTGTGAAGGAGTTTCCAAAAGGCGTAACAACTGAAGAAATCGCAGCTTCTATTAGCCCAGGCTTAAAGAAAAAAGCTGTGGCTGGAAAATTAAACGATGAGATGATCGATCTTGTTACACCAATCGAAGAAGATGGTGCAGTTTCTATCATTACATTAGATTCTGAGGATGGCTTATATATTTTACGCCACTCAACAGCTCACCTTTTAGCACAAGCATTAAAACGTTTATATAAAGATGTTAAGGTTGAGCTTGGCATTGGTCCGGTAATTGAAAATGGCTTCTACTACGATATTGATATGGAAGAAGCAATTACAGTTGAAGACTTCAAGAAAATCGAAAAAGAAATGCAAAAAATTGTGAACGAGAACTTAGAAATCGTTCGTCATGAAGTACCACGTGCAGAAGCAATTCGTCGTTTTGAAGAAATCGGCGATGAGTTAAAATTAGATTTAATTAACGATCTTCCAGAAGATGCTATTATTTCAATCTATGAGCAAGGCGAATTCTTCGACCTTTGCCGTGGCGTTCACCTTCCATCTACAGGGAAAATTAAAGTATTTAAATTATTAAGCGTTGCAGGTGCTTACTGGCGCGGCGATAGCAATAATAAAATGCTACAACGTATTTACGGTACTGCATTCGTTAAGAAAGCAGAATTAGATGAGCACTTACGTATGCTTGAAGAAGCGAAAGAGCGCGATCACCGTAAATTAGGTAAAGAATTAAAACTATTTACTAATAGCCAAAAAGTAGGACAAGGTTTACCACTTTGGTTACCAAAGGGTGCAACAATCCGCCGCATTATCGAGCGTTACATCGTTGATAAAGAAGCGAGCTTAGGCTATGATCACGTATACACTCCAGTACTAGGAAGCAGAGAGCTTTATGAAACTTCTGGACACTGGAACCACTACCGTGATGGTATGTTCCCATCAATGGAAATGGATAATGAAGAGTTAGTTCTTCGTCCAATGAACTGCCCTCACCACATGATGGTTTATAAAAACGATATTCACAGCTATCGTGAATTACCAATCCGTATTGCGGAACTTGGAACAATGCATCGTTATGAAATGTCAGGTGCGTTATCTGGCTTACAACGTGTACGCGGAATGACTTTAAACGATGCACACATTTTCGTTCGCCCAGATCAAATTAAAGAAGAGTTAAAACGTGTTGTAAACTTAACTCTAGAAGTGTACAAAGATTTCGGTTTAGAGAACTATTCATTCCGTCTATCTTATCGTGACCCAGCAGATACTAAAAAGTATTATGCTGATGATGAGATGTGGGAAAAAGCACAAGGTATGTTAAAAGAAGCTATGGATGAAATGGGTCTTGATTACTATGAAGCTGAAGGTGAAGCGGCATTCTACGGTCCAAAACTTGACGTTCAAGTTCGTACTGCTCTTGGAAAAGACGAAACACTTTCAACTGTACAATTAGACTTCTTACTTCCAGAACGCTTTGAATTATCTTACGTTGGTGAAGACGGTAAACAACATCGTCCAGTTGTAATTCACCGTGGTGTTGTATCTACAATGGAACGTTTCGTAGCCTTCTTAATTGAAGAATACAAAGGTGCATTCCCAACTTGGTTAGCTCCAGTTCAAGTACAAGTAATTCCAGTTTCTCCGCAAGTACATTTAGACTATGCGAAGAAAGTACAAGACGAATTACGCCGTGCTGGTATCCGTGTTGAATTAGATACTCGTGAAGAGAAAATTGGTTACAAAATCCGTGAAGCACAAATGCAAAAAATTCCGTACATGCTTGTAGTAGGTGACAATGAAGTAACTGAAAACGGCGTAAACGTACGTAAATACGGTGAACAAAAATCAGAAACAATCGCATTAGATGCTTTTGTTGACATGATTAAAGTAGAAGGAAAACGATAAGAAAAAGCCGCGGTATACCGCGGCTTTTCTATGTAATATAAGTAAGAGAAATTAGAAAAAAAAACCATGTAATACTTATCGTAAAAAAGTATTGCAAGTATGTTAGTTGTTTGTTACAATATTTCTTGTTGTTAGTAAAACACATCGCGTCTTCTTGACAGACGTCATGTCCTATGATAAACTCATCAAGGATAATAGAATATTGTTTTGTGGAACAAGTAGAAGCACCCGCTTCTCACCTGATGGACGCATTCGCAGTTTACAGGTAAATGTATTTCTTACTTAAGATTTTACAAGTGTGGGTGTCGTATGCCCGCACTTTTTTTGTCGGGTTCTATGACTACAAACTATGTTCTGAGAAAACCTTGGAGGTGGCTTACTATTAGCAAGGATATGATGATTAACGAGCAAATTCGTGCACGTGAAGTACGTTTAGTTGGTGCAAATGGCGATCAACTTGGAATCAAGTCTCGTAATGACGCTTTAGACTTAGCTGCAAATCTTAATCTTGATTTAGTATTAGTTGCTCCAAATGCGAAACCGCCAGTATGCCGCATTATGGACTACGGTAAATTCCGCTTTGAGCAACAGAAGAAAGAAAAAGAACAGCGCAAAAATCAAAAAGTAATTAGCATGAAAGAAGTTCGTTTAAGTCCAACAATTGATGAACACGACTTTAACACAAAACTTCGTAATGCTATCAAGTTTTTAGAGAAAGGCGACAAGGTTAAAGCGTCAATTCGCTTTAAAGGACGTGCCATTACTCATAAAGAAATCGGTCAACGTGTTTTAGATCGCTTCTCAGAAGCTTGTGCTGAAGTTAGTACAATCGAATCTAAGCCTAAAATGGAAGGACGCAGTATGTTCTTAGTTTTAGCACCGAAAAACGATAAGTAATAGATAGAGGAGGAAATACCTATGCCTAAACAAAAAACTCATCGCGGCGCTGCAAAGCGTTTCAAAAAGACTGGATCAGGTAAACTGAAACGTTCTCACGCTTACACAAGCCATTTATTCGCTAACAAATCTACAAAAGCTAAACGTAAACTACGTAAAGCTGGTGTAGTAAGCGCTGGTGACTTCAAACGCATTCGTCAAATGCTTGACAACTTAAAATAAGTTCGGCTGATATATAGAACAATTAGGAGGTAATATTATGCCAAGAGTAAAAGGTGGTACAGTTACTCGTCAACGTCGTAAAAAAGTAATTAAATTAGCAAAAGGTTACTACGGTTCAAAAAATACATTATTCAAGGTTGCTAACCAACAGGTTATGAAATCTCTAATGTATGCATTCCGTGACCGCCGTCAAAAGAAACGTGACTTCCGTAAATTATGGATTACACGTATCAACGCAGCAGCTCGTATGAATGGTCTTTCTTACAGCCGCTTAATGCACGGTCTTAAAAATGCTGGCATCGAAGTTAACCGCAAGATGCTTGCTGACTTAGCTGTTCATGACGAAAAAGCTTTCGCTGAATTAGCAACAGTTGCAAAAAACAACATTAACTAATTAATTAGTTGAAACCTTAGAAGATTTTTCTTCTAAGGTTTTTTTGTTTGTATACAAAGAGAGATATGTCGTTATCGATATGACAAAACCAATATAAAAGCTATAGTAATATAGAAGAATATATATATGAAGCCAGGAGAATCCTCCTGGCTTCTTTTAATTATCACTCTCTGGAAAGAAGAGTATCTTTCCTACCTGAAACGACACTGCTATAATGGAAAGATGATATGGAACTTTCATCAGATAAAATAATATTTTTATTAGTGGGCAATTCCTGGATAATTATTAACTATCACCAATCGGAATGAACAATCTAATCGTGATGATTGAAACGTATTTGTAAATTAAGGACAAGCTATTTTGTAAAGAGGTAGATAGCTGACTTATTAATAAGAAACGAAAAATAATAATGAACTTTGAGATGAAACAACATTGTTGCGTAACATGCGATGTTGGAGGAGGACAATAGAATGGACTTACTACAACTATTTAAATTACAAAAAGAATTAGATGACCGTATTGCGAAGGAGCATGACTTACAACCGAAAAAGTTGTTAAAAGAAAAAATGTTAGCTCTTCTTGTAGAAATTGGAGAACTTGCAAATGAAACACGTTGTTTTAAATATTGGAGCAACAAACCAGCATCAGAACGTGAAGTGATACTAGAAGAATACGTAGATGGTTTACATTTTATTTTATCAATCGGAATTGATTTAGGTATTGATAAAAACTTCCTATTCTATAAGTGTGCACAGACGAATAAAACACAAGTAGAGATTTTCTTAGACACATATGCGAAGGTAATTCGTTTTACAGATCAACCATCTATTACGAACTATATTGAATTATTTACAAGCTACCTTCGACTTGGACAAGCGCTTGAGTTTGAACAAGAAGAGATCGAAAAGGCATACTTAGATAAAAACGAAGTAAATCATCAGCGTCAAACACAAGGATATTAAGTTAATTTTTGAATATTTCAATTTCCTTTTGTATAATGAAGTGACTGAAGAAAAAGGAGGGTGTTGGCAATGACAAAATTAGATGAGACATTGACAATGCTAAAAGAATTAACAGATGCACGTGGTATTGCGGGTAACGAGCGTGAACCACGCGAAGTAATGAAGAAATATATTGAGCCGTTCGCGGACGAACTTTCTACTGATAATTTAGGAAGTTTAGTTGCGAAAAAAGTAGGGGAAGAAAACGGCCCGAAAATTATGGTTGCAGGTCACTTAGATGAAGTTGGCTTTATGATCACGCAAATTGATGACAAAGGTTTCCTTCGTTTCCAAACAGTTGGTGGCTGGTGGTCACAAGTTATGCTTGCGCAGCGCGTGACAATTGTAACGCGTAAAGGAGATGTAACAGGTGTAATTGGTTCAAAACCACCGCACATCTTACCTCCAGAAGCGCGTAAAAAGCCAGTTGAAATTAAAGACATGTTCATTGATATTGGTGCTTCTAGCCAAGAAGAAGCAATGGAGTGGGGCGTACGACCAGGAGATCAAGTTGTACCTTACTTTGAATTCCAAGTGATGAAGAATGAAAAAATGTTACTTGCAAAAGCATGGGATAACCGAATCGGTTGTGCAATTGCAATTGACGTATTAAAACAATTAAAAGATGAAAAGCATCCAAACGTTGTATACGGCGTAGGGACTGTACAAGAAGAAGTCGGTCTTCGTGGTGCGAAAACATCTGCAAACTATATTAAACCAGATATCGCGTTCGCAGTAGATGTTGGTATCGCTGGTGACACACCTGGTATAACGTCAAAAGAAGCGCAAAGTAAAATGGGTGATGGACCACAGATTATTTTATATGATGCTTCTGTTATTGGTCATACAGGTTTACGTGACTTTGTAGTTGATGTTGCTGATGAATTGGAAATCCCATACCAATATGATTCAGTAGCAGGCGGCGGAACGGATGCAGGTGCAATCCATATTGCTGTAAATGGTATTCCGTCTATGGCCATTACGATTGCAACGCGCTACATCCATTCTCATGCAGCAATGTTACATCGTGATGACTATGAAAATGCAGTGAAGTTAATTGTAGAAGTTATTAAACGTCTTGATAAAGAGGCTGTACATAACATTACATTTAATTAATAGAAAAAGCGAAGGAGGTGCTCCTTCGCTTTTTTTTATGTTTTAAAAAGGTCTCTCTAATCCTGCCGCAGTATGAGCTCCTAAAATAATTAAACGAGTTAATTGCATAGCCATAAAATGCGGGGTATATATCATCCCTCTTTTTAACCATGACATAATCATCCCGATATGAGCTCCTGTCACATAACTAATTAAAATATCACGAGGAACCATAAGATCTTTATCATCGGGCTGTGAAATAGATAAGCTTAATGTTAAATGTGTTTGTATCGTCTTCATCATTTTATAAGAGTAGTTTCCAGCAGCCTTATCGCCAAGCATAACGTTATAGAAGTTCGCATTTTCTGCGATATGCTCGAACAAAGCTAAAAATGTCGGATGTGGTGAATCAAATGTAAGTTGAAACTCTTCTTTATTTCTATTTTTTGGTTTAATAACTTCGGTTAATTTTTCTAACATTTCTTCGATGCTTTTGTCTAGTAAGTCATATTTATCGTGGTAATGACTATAAAACGTAGCACGATTTACAGGAGCACGTTCGGCAATATGTTGAACAGTTACATCGTCAAACCCTTTTTCGCCTACTAAAGCGACAAAAGCATCCTGTATGAGTTGTCTCGTTCGCTTTACACGTGGATCATTTGTATTTTTAATAGACATTTTTACTTCCCCTCGTTTAATTTTTTATACTTAAACAACATATTGGTATTATATTGTTGTTTAAGCGACATTTCATACGTAAAATGTCGGTTGTAGATTCGAAATAATTATTTATAATTATAAACGATAGTCCTTCAGAAATCAGCACCGCTCGCAGGTAGATAAATTTCGATTTACACCTCAGATGGTGTGATTTTTTTGTTTAAAAGTTAATATAATTAACAATTAAACAGTCTAAACAATAAGGACATAAATAGTTTAGAAAAAAATTATATGCGATATAAGGAGAGGAATGCAATGAATCAGTTTCGAAGAATGGTGATTATTAACATTATCACATTAATTGTACTAGTTGGCGGCGGTATTGGCGGTTATTACTATTACAATCAAGCGGAAAATTACTTAAAAACAGATAATGCAAAAATTGATGGAAAGGTAATTCCGATTGCATCACCAGTAGCAGGTAAATTAACTGACTGGAAAGCTGAAGTAGGTAAGAACTACAATGAGAACGATAAATTAGGTGCTGTTACTGTAGCGGCAGCAAATGGAGAACAAACAGTAGATGTAACAATTCCACAAAATGCAACGGTTGTACAATCAAACGCGACGACAAATGCTTTCGTTGGAGCAGGTAGCCCAATTGCTTATGCATTTGATATGAACAATTTATGGGTAACGGCAAACATTGAAGAAACAGATGTTGACGATGTACAAAAAGGTCAAGACGTAGATGTGTATGTAGACGCATACCCAGATACAACGTTATCAGGAAAAGTAGAGCAAGTTGGATTAACAACAGCAAACACATTCTCTATGTTACCATCAAGCAACGCAACAGCGAACTATACGAAAGTAACACAAGTAGTACCAGTTAAAATTTCTTTAGATCATAGTAAATCAGTAAATATTGTTCCTGGAATGAATGTGTCAGTTCGTATTCATAAGTAAGGGGGAGATGAGATGTCCTCAATTGCAATTGCAGGATATGCACTATTTTGTATAATCGTCTTCTTCCTTGTAAATCGTCTTTTACGAAAGAAAAAAACGAACGTGGGAGAAGAACAAGTCCCAGCCGTAAATAAAATAGAAGTAAGTAAGGTAGAAACAGAAGAGAAAGAAATTGAACGAAAGCAAGAATCGGAAATTTCTAATGTAGTTGAGTTAGAAACAGGAAAGCAAGAAGAAGTAAAAGAAGTGCCGAAAAAACAAATGTCTACGCCTGTAGAGAATGTGAACGTAAAAGCAGTTGTAGCTGTATTGATTCTCGGCATGTTCGTTTCTATTTTAAACCAAACAATCATTAATGTTGCATTGCCTCCGTTAATGAATGAATTTAACGTATCAACTTCAACAGCACAATGGTTAATTACAGGTTTCATGCTTGTAAATGGTATTTTAGTACCGATTAGTGCCTTTTTAGTTTCACGATTTACGTACCGTAAATTATTTGTAGCAGCAATGTTATTCTTCACGGTAGGATCTATCATTTGTGCTACTTCTGGAAACTTTACGATGATGATGACGGGCCGTGTTATTCAAGCGGTTGGTGCAGGTATTTTAATGCCGGTTGGTATGAATATCTTCATGACATTATTCCCGCCTCATAAGCGCGGAGCAGCGATGGGATTACTAGGTGTAGCGATGATTTTAGCTCCAGCTATCGGACCGACTGTAACAGGTTGGGTAATTGAAAATTACAGCTGGAACTTAATGTTCTACGCGATGTTTATTATCGGTTTAATTATTACGTTCCTATCTTTAAAATTCTTTACACTAGCTCAGCCAGTGTCTAATACGAAATTAGATGTATTTGGTGTTGTTAGTTCAAGTATTGGACTAGGAAGCTTACTGTATGGATTCAGTGAAGCTGGAAATAATAGTTGGACTAGTGCCGAAGTTGTTATTTCACTTGTTATCGGTGTAATTGGTTTAGCGTTATTTATCTGGAGAGAGTTAACAACAGATAATAAAATGCTTGATTTACAAGTGTTTAAATACCCAGTATTTACTTTTACTTTAGTAATTAACGCAATCGTTACGATGGCATTATTCGGAGGTATGTTATTACTTCCAGTATATCTGCAAAACATTCGCGGTTTCACACCGATTGAATCAGGTTTATTATTACTTCCAGGATCATTAATTATGGGGATCATGGGACCTATTGCAGGTAAACTATTTGATAAGTATGGTATTCGTCCGTTAGCGATTGTTGGGTTAGCCATTACAACATTTGCGACATATGAATTCACAACGTTATCGATGGATACACCGTATAGTGTTATTATGACGGATTACATTATACGTTCGATTGGTATGTCATTCATTATGATGCCAATTATGACAGCTGGTATGAACGCACTGCCGATGAAATTAATTTCTCACGGTACAGCAACGCAAAATACGTCAAGACAAGTAGCTGGTTCAATTGGAACCGCGATATTAATTACACTTATGACGCAACAAACGACTGCTCACGTAGCAGATTACGGCAACATGTTAACAACTTCAAATCCAATTTTAGTTGATAAAGTACATGGCATGGGGCAAAGCTTAGCGGCCTTAGCTGGATCAGCACAAGCAGGAGACGCGATGAGTACACAACTATTATATGGACAAATTTCAAAGCTATCTGCAATTAACGGTATTAACGATGCCTTCTTAATTGCAACGATACTGGCAGGGATTGCTTGGGTGTTATCGTTCTTCTTACCATCAGGCAATAAACCAAATAGAAAAGCAGGGAATTAATTTCCCTGCTTTTTTTGTGTTCTTTATGCAGTTAAATATAAAAGCTGATAACCAGCTACGGAGCAAAGCCCTGTTATAAACAAAATTGTTCCCATAGCACGAATACTTGATATTTGTCTGCCGCTTATAATAGCCAATAGTCCAGCTAAAGAGAAGAAGCACCAATATAAAGTTCCCGAAATTGGAACCATCCCCTCTAAATCTATTCCAGAACCTATACAAACGATAGGAACAACGATAAGCGATATGCTAATGAAACCAGCTATAATGGTAAGTGATTTACGACATTTAATACCAGCCATAATTAAAAAAATGCCAATGATGAAGTCGCATAAAATCAAAGTAAGAGCTAAAATCATCCAAGTTAATATTCCGAACACTTCTGTGTTACCTCCGATTTGTGGATTTCAAAAAATGTTATATATAGAATGAATCACCTACAGACATGAGTACCCAGAAAATAACCCCTAAGATTCCAGTGGTAAAAATAATGAAGCCCATATTACGTATACTTTTAATTTTTGTTTGTACTCCACTTACCCCTGCTAATAATCCAGTTAAAGAAAATAGCGTCCAGTATAGAGCAGTTGGAATCGGGAAAATTGTATCGATATGAATCCCTACACTTAAAAGAACAAAAGGTAGTGTGACAAAGGATAGACTCAGTAGCCCCATTAAACCAACGAGTAATTTCCGATATTTAATCCCTGTTACTATTAAAAAAATACCACCAGCAATCCCGCATAGTAAAAGAAGTGGCGTAAAAAGCATCCAAATAATCATGAACATATGTAAACTCCTTTATGTGAAGTAAGTTATATTTTACTACATGAGGTTTATTTTGGATATTATTAATAAATATGTATAAATTGATAGAAATGAGAAGTGATCATACGAATTGATAAAAGAGGTATCGTGATGATACCTCTTTTTAGCTCAAGAATGCCAACAGATTATTCATAATATGAAATAACATAGCTGGAATAATAGATTTTGTTTTTTTACATAAAATAGCCATTAATAATCCCATGAAAAAAGTAATGACCATTACGCCAAGTGAGTATGTATGAGCGATACCGAAGAAGAAGCTTGTTATAATCGCTGCAATCCAAAATGGAAAGCGTTCTGAGAAAAAGCGAAGTATAAAGCCACGGAAAATAAGCTCTTCAAAAATTGGGGTGAGTATTGCAAAGCCGAGAAGTAATAATATTTGATACTGCTTAAAGACATCTAAGTTTAGTGCGGAAGATTGCTGCTTTGGTGCGTCTTGGAACACATAATTTAACAAGATGTAATTGAGTAAAATGTTTATAGCGAAGAAAAGAAGTAAGTATACGTATGTACGCCATTCTTTAAGTGCTTTAAAGTTAAATGATTGTAGTAGTAATTTTTTTGCGGGTTCGAATTTAAAAATGAAGAATAACAACACGGCTAGTTGTAATACGATACTTGCAGTATTTACGATAGATTCATACAGGGCAATTTGTTTTTTATCTGTAAGACCAGCTGTATAAATTGTTAAGGGCATTGCGAGGAACACAGTAATGAGTCCGGTTCCGAAAAAAGCAAATAAAACGGAGCTAATAAATTGTCCCCATGACATAGAGTATTTCTGTTCATTAGAAAGTTGTGTAGCGGGTTGCATTTGTAAAATCACCTCTTTATATTTGTATATTTAATTATAAAGTATTTTATTTTGGATGTAACATTTAAATATTACATATACAGGTGTATTTTCCATAAAATAATAAAAGAGGTATCACCCTATAGTGATGCCTCTTTCTCATTGATAACTATGTTCGGCCTTGTTATTCAATTTTGATTGCTCTATTTGCAATTCGCGCTCTACCAATCGATCTAACTGTTGAATAGCTTTTAATGCTTTTTCATAAGAAATCGTTCTATAATGATGCGCTCCGCCCGGTTCTTCATCTGCTTCGTCTGCCCATTTAATAATATTTTGAAGAGACGTTCTTTCAATTTCTTGTTGTACTAAGAAAGAATCTGTATGAAGAAGAATTGCGATAGAAATTTCTTTTGCTAGTTTAGGGTGCTCTCCTAATCTAATAAGCAATTTATGAGCTCTTTCTGCTCCTTTAATTGCGTGTATATCATTCTTTTTGTATAAATCATAGTCCCATTCGCCACCTGTGTACCATGTATGATGTCCGATATCATGAAGGAAACCAGCTTTTGTAGCAGCATCGACTGAGGCGTGATGCTTTTTAGCTAAGTGAAACGCATGGTAAGCGACAGCAATCGCGTGGACCATCCCAGAACGATTTACGTATTTTTGTGTAATATGGTGTTTAAAAATTTGTTCAAGCGTAATACGGTGCATAAAACATTCACTCCTTTTATCTTATGGTGTCTATAAAGAAAATCGATCGGTTTAAATATATTTTGAACATTGTACTCCATCATAGTTCGTTAGTAAAGTAGAAATGTTTAGGAGAAGAAAAAATTTTTCCGCAAAAAAATCACCTTGGCCTATCTATGCAAAGGTGATTTTCAAATTGCTTATTTTTTTAATCCTTGCTCTAGTGTTTCTAACATTTCGTGCTTTTCATTTTCATCAGCGTTTTTCCAAATGACTTCAAATAAAACACCAAGACCTGGAAGCATTTTTTCTTCACCGCTTTGAATTGCATCGACAATTGTTTCTTGTAATTGATCTTGTGTATTACCAGATACATTTGCTAATACAGCACCGCGTAAATTAAAACTCATTGTTTTCACCTCTTCTTCAGAATTAAAACTGACGTTAGTTTTTGTTCTTTTTTATGTAAATATGTATGGAAAATAGGCTATAATGATAAGACAAGAAGAGAGGGAAATACATATTATGAAAAACATTGATTCAGTACAAAATCCGCGTGTGAAGCAGTGGAAAAAGCTGCAAACGAAAAAAGAGCGCGATAAAAAAGGTTTATTTTTTGTAGAAGGATTCCACTTAGTGGAGGAAGCTTTAAAGGCAGGGATTGTAACGGAACTTATCGTGTCAGATCAGACAGATCTTCCGAAAGATTGGACAGTTAATGATGTAGAAATGTATATCGTACCTGAAGCTATCGTAAAAGTACTTCGTGAAACAGAAACGACGCAAGGTGTATTTGCTGTTTGTGAAAAGCATGAGAAGGAAGTAGCTCTTGCTGATGGGAAATTTCTTTTATTAGATGGCCTGCAAGATCCAGGTAACTTAGGGACAATTATTCGTACAGCTGATGCAGCCGGTATTCATGCCGTTGTGCTTGGAGAAGGATGCGTTGATGCATATAATAGTAAAGTGCTTCGCTCTACACAAGGTTCTATTTTCCACTTACCAGTTGTAAAAGGTAACTTAGAAGAATGGGTAGACAAGCTAAAAGAAAATAACGTTCCTGTATATGGAACAGCTCTTGAAAATGGAGTTCCTTATGGTGAAGTAACACCAGCTGGTAGTTTTGCATTAATTGTAGGAAATGAAGGAAATGGCGTACGCCAAGAAATTCTTGCGAAAACGGATCAAAACTTGTATATTCCGATTTACGGCGGGGCAGAATCATTAAATGTTGCAGTTGCAGCAGGGATTTTAACGTATTATTTGCAAAGCCCGGTTGCGAACAAATAAAAAACTTCTTATAATAAGTTGAAGTACATTATATTAAAAGTTAAATAACGAAAAACGTTGATAGAGAAGAGTAGCTTACAAAATCGCCATATAGGGAGAGAATGCCGTAGACTGAAAGCATTCTTATGGTAGACGGAAGTGAATTCACCTCTGGAGTTGACGCCAGGACCATGTACATGTAAAGGCGTTCCGGTCAGAATTGATCGTTATAACTAATGAGTGGGCAGACATGTTCTGTCAATTTAGGGTGGTACCGCGAATTTACCTCGTCCCTTTTTGGGAGCGAGGTTTTTTTATTTTTAAAATTAGGAGGGTTCCAAATGGAAGAACGTTTAAAAGAGCTAAAGCAAAAAGCGTTAGAGCTTATTGAAGAAGCGAAAGAGCTAAAAGGCTTAAACGATGTACGCGTAGCGTATTTAGGAAAAAAAGGCCCAATTACAGAAGTATTACGCGGCATGGGAAAATTATCAGCAGAAGAGCGTCCACGTATGGGAGCATTAGTAAATGAAGTACGTGAAGCGATTCAAACTCGTTTAGACGACAAAATTAGTAATTTAGAAAAAGCAGTAATCGAAGCAAAATTAGCTAATGAAACAATTGATGTTACCTTGCCAGGTCGTCCTGTTGAAACAGGTTGTCACCATCCGTTAACAGCTGTTGTTGAACAAATTGAAGATGTATTCATCGGTATGGGTTATGAAGTAGCTGAAGGAACAGAAGTAGAAAAAGACTACTATAACTTCGAAGCATTAAACTTACCGAAAGATCACCCAGCGCGTGATATGCAAGATACATTCTACATTACAGAAGAAACGTTATTACGTACACATACATCTTCTGTACAAGCACGTACGATGGAAAATAATAAAGAAAAAGGTCCAATCAAAATTATTTGTCCTGGTAAAGTGTATCGCCGCGATGACGATGATGCGACTCATTCACACCAGTTCATGCAAATTGAAGGTCTTGTAATCGATAAAAACATTCGCATGAGTGACTTAAAAGGTACACTGCAAGTATTCGTGAAAAAGATGTTCGGTGAAGATCGTGAAATCCGTCTTCGTCCAAGTTTTTTCCCATTCACAGAGCCATCTGTAGAGATGGATATTTCTTGTATGATGTGTCACGGTAAAGGTTGCGGCACTTGTAAAGGAACTGGCTGGATCGAAATTTTAGGCGCAGGTATGGTTCACCCGAACGTACTTGAAATGGCTGGTTATGATTCAAAAGAATATCAAGGTTTCGCATTCGGTATGGGCGCAGAGCGTATCGCAATGTTGAAATACGGCGTAGATGACATTCGTCATTTCTATACAAATGATGTACGTTTCTTACAACAATTCAAACGAGCGTAAGGGAAGGAGAGGATAAGTATGTTCGTATCATATCGTTGGTTACAAGAGTATGTAGATATTAAAGATGTAACAGCACAAGAACTAGCAGATAAAATCACGAAAAGTGGTATTGAAGTAGAAGGTGTTGAAGTATTAAATAAAGGTGTAAAAGGTGTTGTAGTTGGTCACGTATTAGAATGTGAAAAACACCCAGAAGCTGATAAGTTAAGCAAATGCTTAATCGATATCGGTGAAGAAGAGCCAGTTCAAATTATTTGTGGAGCTGCTAACATTGCAAAAGGTTTAAAAGTACCAGTTGCAAAAGTTGGAGCTGTACTTCCTGGCAACTTTAAAATTAAAAAAGCAAAACTACGTGGTGAAGCTTCTCACGGTATGGTTTGTGCGCTTCAAGAGCTTGGTATTGATGGAAAGTTAGTTGCGAAAGAATACGCAGACGGTATCTTCATCTTCCCAAGTGACGCTGAAGTTGGTGCAGATGCACTTGAAATTTTAAACTTACATGATGAAGTACTTGAGCTTGGTTTAACGCCAAACCGTGCAGATTGCTTAAACATGTTAGGTGTTGCATATGAAGTCGCTGCTATTTACGGTCGTGAAGTAAAACTTCCAGCTATCGACTTACAAGAAACAGCAGAAAAAACTGCTGATTACATTTCTGTAAGTGTAGAAGCGAAAGAAGAAAACCCATTATATATTGCGAAAATGGTGAAAAACGTAAAGGTTGGTCCATCTCCAATGTGGATGCAAACACGTCTTATGGCAGCTGGCATTCGTCCAATTAGCAACGTAGTTGATATTACAAACTACATTTTAATGGAATACGGTCAACCGTTACATGCATTCGATTACGATAAATTAGGTTCAAAAGAAATCGTTGTTCGTCTTGCAAAAGAAGGCGAAAAAATTGAAACGTTAGATGATCAAGAGCGTACGTTACAAAATCACCATCTTGTAATTACAAACGGCACAAAAGCTTTAGCTGTTGCTGGTGTAATGGGTGGAGCTGATTCTGAAGTTACAAATGAGACAGTAAACGTTTTAATCGAATCTGCATACTTTGCAGGTCAAACAGTGCGCCGTACATCAAAAGACTTAGGTCTTCGCAGTGAATCAAGTGCACGTTTCGAAAAAGGAATCGACCCAACGCGTACGTTTGAAGCAATTCAACACGCAGCTGCTTTAATGGCGAAATACGCTGGCGGAGAAGCGCTTGAAGGTGTAGTAGAAGCTGACAATTTACAGGTACAAGAGCGTACAGTATCTGTTACGGCAGAAAAAGTAAACCGTGTATTAGGTACAAATATTTCTGCAAGTGAAATGGGTACAATGTTCACAAACTTAAAATTCCCATTCACAGAAGTAGAAGGAACATTCCATGTGAATGTACCAGCACGTCGTCCTGACATTACAATTTCAGAAGACTTAGTAGAAGAAGTGGGTCGCCTATACGGTTATGACCACATTCCAGTTACATTACCTTCTGGAACAATGACTCGTGGTAAATTAACATCAGCACAAACGAAACGTCGTAAAGTACGTCGCTTCTTAGAAGGTGCTGGTTTATATGAAGCGATCACATATTCATTAACAAGCGCTGACAAAGCGAAACAATATATGGTTGAGCCAAACGAAAAGGCGCCTGTAGGTCTTGCGCTTCCAATGAGTGAAGAGCGCAGCCAACTTCGTTTAAGCCTAGTGCCACAATTGTTAGAAGCAGTTTCATACAATGTTGCTCGTAAAAACGACAGCGTTGCTTTATATGAAGTAGGTTCTATCTTCTTACCAACAGAAGATGGAGAACTTCCGAAAGAAGAACAACATCTTGCAGGTGTTATGACTGGTCTTGCTCTTCACCATGCATGGCAAGGTGAGAAGAAAGTAGTAGACTTCTTCGTTGTGAAAGGTGTACTAGAAGGATTATTCGACGTACTTGGCGTTTCAAACCAGATCACTTATGCACCAGCAAAACGTGAAGGTATGCACCCAGGTCGTACAGCTGACATCGTATTAGATGGCGAAGTAATTGGTTTCATCGGTCAATTGCACCCAGAAGCAGAAAAACAATTAGATGTGAAAAATACATTCGTATTCGAATTATCTCTTGTAAAAGTATTCGGTGCAGATGCAGAAGAAACTTACTACTCAGCGATCCCACGTTTCCCATCTATGACACGTGATATGGCTGTTGTCGTAACGAAAGAAACAAAAGCTGGCGAAATGAAGCAAGTTATTGCTGAAGCTGGTGGAGAACTCCTGAAAGACGTAACACTATTTGACTTATACGAAGGAGAAAAAATGGAAGAAGGCAAGAAATCACTTGCATTCTCTATGAACTACTTCGATGCAGAGCGTACGTTAACAGACGAAGAAGTAACAGAAGCACATAACCGTGTATTAACAGCGGTAGAAGAGAAATTTGGTGCGGAGTTACGTAAATAATAAGAAATTGCCGGATTTATTCCGGCAATTTTTTTATGGAACGATTGTAAAAATCGTCGATATATTTTTAGGCGTCTTGCATCTTTCTCTCGAATGTAGTACATTAATTTTAGTTTAACAAAATGAAAGACGATGATAAGGAAAAGTAGTATATACTATAATCCAAAGCGAGTCAGGGACGGTGAGAGCCTGATGAGGAGGTATATGTGAAGAACACCTTGGAGTTGCTAACCGAAATTGAATCTTGTATTCAAGAGTAGACTTAGACGGGAATCCGGCCTGTTACAAACCGGGAAGTATGTATTACATACGAGTTAAAGTTGGTCTTTATGACAAATTGGGTGGTACCGCGAAGTTTAACCTTTCGTCCCTTTATGGATGAAAGGTTTTTTTGTATTCAAATATATCAGCAAAGGAGAATTTCACTATGGAAAACACATTAGTAAAAAGTCTGTATAGAGATACAGATAAATACGCAGGTCAAACAGTACAAGTATCAGGGTGGATTCGTAACTTACGTGATTCAAAAGCATTTGGTTTCATCGAATTAAACGACGGTAGCTTCTTCAAAAGCGTTCAAATCGTTTTCGATACGGAATTAGATAACTTCAAAGAAATTGCAAAACTTCCACTTAGCTCTTCAGTTAAAGTAGAAGGTAAAGTAATTGCAACGCCTGGAGCGAAGCAACCATTTGAAATTAAAGCAGACAAAATTGATATCGAGGGCTTATCAGATTCTGATTACCCACTTCAAAAGAAACGTCACACATTTGAATACTTACGTACAATTGCTCACTTACGTCCAAGAACAAACGCATTCTCTGCAACGTTCCGCGTACGTTCTATTGCAGCATTTGCAATTCATCAATTCTTCCAAGAGCGTGGATTCGTACATGTCCATACACCAATCATCACTGGTAGTGATACAGAAGGTGCTGGCGAAATGTTCCGCGTAACAACGCAAGATTTAAACAACGTACCAAAAGGTGAAGATGGACAAGTTGATGAATCAAAAGACTTCTTCGGCAAAGAAACAAACTTAACAGTAAGTGGACAGCTGAACGCTGAAGCTTATGCGTTAGCATTCCGTGATGTATACACATTCGGACCTACATTCCGTGCAGAAAACTCAAACACAACTCGCCACGCTGCTGAGTTCTGGATGGTTGAGCCTGAGATTGCATTCGCTGAACTAGGTGATGTAATGAACCTTACAGAAGATATGCTGAAATATGCAATGAAATACGTATTAGAGCATGCACCAGAAGAAATGGAATTCTTCAACAGCTTCGTTGATAAAACAGTTTTAGAGCGCATGAACAACGTAATTAACTCTGACTTCGGTCGTATCACATATACAGAAGCAATTAAAGTGCTTCAAGAGTCAGGTGCTGACTTCAAATACCCAGTAGAATGGGGCATTGACTTACAAACAGAGCATGAAAGATACTTATCAGAAGAAATCTTCAAACGCCCTGTATTCGTAACTGACTATCCGAAAGACATTAAAGCATTCTACATGCGCTTAAATGACGATGGTAAAACAGTAGCTGCTACTGACCTTCTAGTTCCTGGCATCGGCGAATTAATCGGCGGAAGCCAACGTGAAGAAAGAATGGACGTTTTAGTAGACAGAATTAAAGAATTAGGTATGAACGAAGAGGATTACTGGTGGTACTTAGAACTTAGAAAATACGGCGGTACAAAACACGCTGGATTCGGTCTAGGTTTCGAGCGCTTCCTAATGTACATCACTGGCATGGCTAACATCCGTGACGTAATTCCATTCCCAAGAACTCCAGGTTCTTCTGAATTCTAAAATATGAAAAAAGCGAGAGGATTTCCTCTCGCTTTTTATTTTGTATATTGTATAGTTTATTCTCCCGTAGCAAAAAGTAATGCGAAGGGGTGAATTTAAATGAGTAAAAAAGTGAAAAAAGATCATTCAAGATCAGACCTAGGTTCTCCAGAAGTAGAAGGACAAGGAACGACGACACATGAAACAGGTTCTCATAAAGTACCTTCATCTAATAAGAAGCAGAAACGAAGTTAACATAAAAAGGAGAGTCTTGGCGGCTCTCCTTTTTTATGTATTACATCTTTTTATCATGAATCTCTTTTGTAATGTTATCTATATCTTTGTCTATTCGATCTAAATAGAAAAACCAAAGTAAGCTCATGAACACATAATAGATGGCCATCACACCAAGATTATCAGATATATTTTCGAATGTGGATTTAGAAGTGAAAAAAGCTCCCCAAATGATAGAAATAGTGAGGAAAGAAAGTGGGCCCACGAGGTGTAAGAGAATATATAATAACTTTTTAACTTTTACAGCATTCATATGAAAAACCTCCTTTTTCTAATCATACATTCAAGTTCCTCACAGAAGTGCTGTAGTTTTGCTGGATTATGTATTAACAAGCGGGCATCGTGTTTTCCGATAAATCTTCGAATTCGAAAGTTTAATAAGAAAGAACGGCCATAACGCTCTATTAAATCGTTGAACTCTCGTTGCTCACTGAGTAGCTGAATATTTTCTCTAATTTCAAACTGTCTTTCGTGTGGATCGCCTAGTAAAATATTTAGAATCATTTGTAGAAGTAGCAATGGGAATCCCCTCCTATGTTAGAATAATCTGTATATTACAATTATAACAAAACTATAAGGACAATAGTAGGGTGAAACAAAAAACAGGAGTTTGTAGGCTCCTGTTTTTGTCGATACTATTTTAGTAAGCGAAGCGCCTTCTCCGTATTAGCAAAATGCAGTTTCACAAACTCAGGTAATCGTTCTTTACCAAGCTTTTGAATTAATTTAGCGGCTGCAATATCAACTTGTTTACCAGCACCTTTCGGAAGTGGCATACCAGCTTTTTTGCTTAGTTCGTCAAATTGTTTTACGAATGAGTAACGAGCTAAAATAGAGGCAGCAGCTACTGCTAAATGGACGCTTTCGCCTTTCGTCGCGAAATAAACATTTTCACGCTGTACCTGTTTTTGTTTAGCTAAATATTTGTAGTATGTATCAGGTTGTGTAAATTGATCGATTAAGACGCCTTCAGGTTTTGTAGGTGCGATTTTTGCTAATAAGTTTGTAATAGCTTTATTATGTAGTAGGGCTTTTAACTTACCTTGGTTGTTTCCTTTATCAAATAGCTCGTTATATTTTTCATTATGAAGAACGAGAGAGCTGTAAGGAACAACGTGTAGAAGTTGTTTCGCAATGGCAGTAATTTGATTGTCATTTAAGTTTTTAGAGTCTTTTACACCAAGCTCTTTTAGCAGTGGAATTTGCTTCGCATCCACATATACAGCAACGACTGTCATCGGTCCGAAGAAATCACCAGTACCAACTTCATCTGACCCTACAATCGACATGGTACCGATGGAAGCAGGCGGTGCATAACGGTGTGAATCGACAGATTTTTTTACAGCTGTTTTCGGTGTTTGAGAGACAGTTTGCCAACGAGAAGCTTCTGCTTCAGCACGTCCGCCCTGGAACATTACTTTTCCAGATTTATACGCTGTAATCGTGCACGATGGCACCTTTGCCATGAAGATCCCGCCTTGCGGAGTTTTCGGGCTAAGAGAATGTTTATATTGTTGTTTCATGTCTTCAATTACTGTAGAATTTGTTTGAATTACGATAGAATTTGACATAATGGTCGCCCCTTTTTTTATATTGTTATTTTTATCATATCGGATTGTTCTTTCTGTTTCCATATTATGAAGGTTCATGGTATGATAAACTTTAGGATTCTGTACGTGATTGGAGGCCGGTGAGTTGTCACAACAAAAAGGAAAGAAAAGTCGAATTAATGTAGAAATCTATGGTCAGCAATATTCAGTTGTTGGCGATGAAAGTACAAGTCATATCCGCATGGTAGCAGCGATTGTGGATGATAAAATGCGCGAACTCAATGCCAAGAATCCTTCGCTTGACACGAGTAGACTAGCGGTATTGACGGCGGTAAACGTCATACACGATTACATAAAATTAAAAGAAGAACATGAGAAATTGAAAGAAAGTATGACAAAAAAAGGAATGGAATAACATGATTGATATTATTATCATTTTACTGCTTGTTATGGGATTTTTCCTCGGCTTACGCAGAGGGTTTATTCTGCAACTTGTAAAGTTAACAAGCTTTATTATCGCATACCTTGTTGCATACTGGTACTGTAAAGATTTAGCGCCAGCACTTGCGAAATTTATTCCGTATCCATTTGATAAAAACGTATCTGTTCCAGAATGGATTGATGCAAATAATATTGAGGCAGTATTTTATCAAGCGCTTGCGTTTATTATATTGTTTATTATTACAAAAATTGCACTTTCATTACTTGGTAATTTGTTAAATATGTTTGCAGAAATACCGGTTTTAAAGCAAGTCAATGCGTTCGCGGGGGCAATCCTCGGATTTTTAGAAGTATATATTATTTTGTTTGTGTTAATTATCGTTGGAAATATTCTTCCGATTGAACAATTACAAACACCATTACAAAAATCATCAATTAGCAAAATAATTGTAGACGATACACCGATTCTCTCTGAAAAGGTGAAGGAACTATGGCAGACAGGTAGCAGAGTATAACTTCTCTTTTTTCGGAAAGAGAAGTTTTTTTCTATGAAAGAAAGGCGGGGTAATGATGAAAGTAAATAAAAAACAAGTGATTAAATTATTAGAGACAATCGGCCTGTTTATGGAACTAAAGGGCGCGAATCCATTTAAAATATCGGCATTTCGTAAAGCGGCAGCAGCATTAGAAAGTGATGATCGTAGTCTTTCTGAGATTGAAGATTTCACGAAGATTCCGGGCATTGGAAAAGGAACAGCAGCAGTTATTCAAGAATATATAGAGTCGGGAACATCTGAAGTATTACAAGAGCTTGAAAAAGAAGTGCCAAGTAGCTTATTACCGTTATTAAAATTACCAGGCCTTGGTGGTAAAAAGGTAGCTAAGTTATATAAAGAACTCGGTGTTGTTGATATGGACTCGCTAAAAGCGGTTTGTAAGGAAAATAAAGTACAAGCTTTAGCAGGTTTCGGTAAGAAGACAGAAGAGAAAATATTAGAAGCAATCGATCAAGTAGGATCTCGTCCAGAGCGTTTACCAATCGCAATGGTATTGCCTATTGCCGGGGAAATAGAGGAGAAATTGTCGAATATTACTGAGGTAATTCGTTTCTCTCGCGCTGGTAGTTTGCGCCGCGTTCGTGAAACAGTGAAAGATTTAGACTTTATCATTGCAACGACAGAACCAGCTGCAGTACGTGAGCATTTACTACAATTCGATAATATGATTGAAGTAATCGCAAGTGGAGATACGAAAGTTTCTGTCCGTCTTCAATATGAATATGATATTTCAATCGATTTCCGCTTAGTAAAACCAGAAGAGTTTATTACAACTCTTCATCATTTCACAGGATCAAAAGACCATAACGTAAAAATGCGCCAAATCGCAAAAGATAAAGGCGAGAAAATTAGTGAGTACGGTGTAGAAAACTTAGAAACAGGCGAAGTGAAAACATTCGAGACGGAAGAAGAATTCTTTGCTCATTTCGGTCTTCCATTTATCCCACCAGAAGTGCGTGAAGATGGAAAAGAAATTGAATTAATTAAAGAGTATCCAAACTTAATTCAGTTCTCTGATATACAAGGTGATTTACATATGCATACAACATGGAGTGACGGTGCTTTTTCAATTGAGGAAATGGTACAGGCGTGTCGTGCTCGTGGATATAAGTTTATGGCAATTACTGATCACTCACAATACTTGAAAGTGGCGAATGGTTTAACGAAAGAGCGCCTTCGTGAACAAGCGAAAGAAATTGAACGTATGAATGAAAAGTATCCGGACATTACAATTTTACGCGGAATTGAAATGGATATTTTACCAGACGCATCACTTGATTTTGATGATGAAGTATTAGCAGAATTAGATTACGTTATTGGAGCGATTCACTCTAGCTTCTCACAAGACCGTGAGACGATTATGAAACGTCTTCGTGCTGCGCTAGAGAATAAGCATGTCACAATGATTGCTCATCCGACAGGACGTCTTCTTGGACGACGCGCAGGCTACGATGTAGATACAGATTTATTAATCGAACTCGCAAAAGAAACAAATACAGTTTTAGAATTAAATGCGAATCCAAATCGTTTAGATTTAAGCGCGAAATTATTAAAACAAGCACAAGATGCTGGTGTGAAAGTAGCGATTAATACGGATGCTCATACACTTGAAATGTTAGAAGATATGGAAACAGGTGTAGCGGCAGCACGTAAAGGTTGGATTCAAAAAGATAACGTGATTAACACGTGGGATATCGAACGTTTATTAGATTATATTAAACGTAATAAGTAACACAAGGGGGACCTGCAACATGTTAGAAAGAACGTTGCGTGTATTAGAATACAATAAAGTAAAAGAACAATTACTTGAACATACAGCCTCTTCACTTGGTCGTGACAAAGTGAAGCATTTAGTGCCGAGCACTGATTTTGAAGAAATTGTAGAAATGCAAGATACAACGGATGAAGCAGCGAAAGTTATTCGTTTGAAAGGTAGTGCACCATTAGGTGGCATTACGGATATTCGCTCAAATGTGAAGCGTGCAAAGATTGGAAGTATGTTAAGCCCAAATGAACTACTTGATATTGCGAATACGATGTATGGTAGTCGCAATATGAAACGTTTCATTGAAGATATGGTTGATAATGGTGTCGAGCTTCCCATTTTAGAAACGCATGTCGCTCAAATTGTATCTTTATATGATTTAGAAAAGAAAATTACAAATTGTATCGGTGATGGTGGTGAAGTAGTCGATAGCGCAAGTGATAAACTACGTGGTATTCGTACTCAAATTCGTACTGCAGAAAGCCGTATTCGTGAAAAGTTAGAAAACATGACGCGTTCTTCAAACGCGCAAAAGATGCTGTCTGACTCGATTGTAACAATTCGTAACGAACGTTACGTAATCCCAGTAAAACAAGAATACCGCGGCGTATACGGCGGTATTGTTCACGATCAATCAGCATCTGGGCAAACGTTATTTATTGAACCGCAAGTCATTGTAGAATTAAATAACGCGCTTCAAGAAGCACGTGTGAAAGAAAAACAAGAAATCGAACGCATCTTATTGATGTTAACAGAAGAAGTAGCAGTAGAAGCGGATATCGTTTTATCTAACGTAGAAGTAGTGGCGAATCTTGACTTCATCTTTGCGAAAGCTTTTTATGCGAAGCGTATTAAAGCAACGAAGCCAATTGTAAATAACGAGCGTTATATGGACTTAAAACAAGCGCGTCATCCGCTTATTGATCCAGAAATTATCGTGCCAAATAACATTATGTTAGGTAAAGACTTCACGACAATTGTTATTACAGGGCCGAATACAGGCGGTAAAACAGTTACGCTGAAAACAGTTGGTATTTGTGTGTTAATGGCGCAATCTGGTCTTCACATTCCTGTAATGGACGAGTCAGAGATTTGTGTATTCAAAAATATCTTTGCTGATATTGGTGATGAGCAATCGATTGAACAAAGTTTAAGTACGTTCTCCTCACATATGGTGAACATTGTTGATATTTTAGAAAAAGCTGATTTCGAAAGTTTAGTTTTATTCGATGAATTAGGTGCTGGAACAGATCCACAAGAAGGGGCTGCACTAGCCATTTCAATTTTAGATGAAGTATGTAATCGTGGTGCTCGCATTGTTGCTACAACGCATTACCCAGAATTAAAAGCATACGGATATAACCGTGAACAAGTCATTAATGCGAGCGTTGAGTTTGACGTGAACACGTTAAGCCCAACGTATAAATTATTAATTGGTGTACCAGGACGTAGTAATGCCTTCGAAATTTCGAAACGTCTTGGGTTATCTGATCGCGTGATTGAACAAGCGCGTAACCACATTAGTACAGATACAAACAAAATTGAAAATATGATTGCGAAGTTAGAAGAAAGTCAAAAGAACGCAGAGCGTGACTGGAACGAAGCAGAAGCACTTCGCAAGCAATCTGAAAAGCTGCATCGCGAATTACAACGTCAAATCATTGAATTTAATGAAGATCGTGATGAACGATTATTAAAAGCGCAAAAAGAAGGGGAAGAAAAAGTCGAAGCTGCAAAGAAAGAAGCAGAAGGTATTATTCAAGAACTTCGTCAATTGCGTAAAGCACAGCTTGCAAATGTGAAAGATCACGAGCTAATTGAAGCGAAGAGCCGTCTAGAAGGCGCAGCGCCAGAGCTTGTGAAGAAACAAAAAGTAAACGTGAAAAACACTGCACCGAAACAACAGTTACGCGCAGGTGATGAAGTAAAAGTATTAACATTCGGTCAAAAAGGTCAACTACTTGAAAAAGTAAGTGATACAGAGTGGAGCGTACAAATCGGTATTCTGAAGATGAAAGTAAAAGAGTCTAACATGGAATACATTAACACGCCGAAGCAAACAGAGAAAAAAGCAGTTGCGACAGTAAAAGGTAGAGATTATCACGTTTCGCTAGAACTTGATCTTCGTGGTGAACGATTTGAAAATGCAATGGCGCGCGTCGAGAAATATTTAGACGATGCCCAACTTGCAAGCTATCCTCGCGTATCAATCATTCACGGTAAAGGAACAGGAGCACTTCGCCAAGGTGTACAAGATTACTTGAAGAAGCACCGCGGTGTGAAAAACTTCCGTTACGGTGATATGGGCGAGGGAGGCCTAGGCGTAACAGTTGTCGAATTAAAATAGAAAACAACGAAACAAAGGGGAAACCATTATATGTTTATGGACAAACTTGCAAAAGTATTGTTAGCTTGTTGCGGAATATTTTTGGTGATTGGGGTTATTTATTTAGTTGTTTTTGCGAAGTAAACGAGCGTCAATCGTGGCAAAATGATATTGCCATAGATTGACGCTTTTAATATATATGTAAAGGAATAAAACATGAAAATCAACCAATACATAAGCGAAGCAAAATCTTGCTCAAGACGCGAAACAGACCGCCTTATTAAAGCAGGACGAGCTGCAATTAACGGTGAAATTTGTACGCACGGGGCAATTGTTAATGATGGTGATGTAGTAACGATTGATGGACAGGTTCTTGCAAAGGAAGAGAAAGAAAAGGTGTATATCGCTTTTCATAAACCAGTTGGTATTACTTGCACAGCAGCCGATCATATTGAAGATAATATTATTGACTATATTAATTACCCAGAGCGTATCTTTTCTGTTGGGCGATTAGATAAAGCGTCGGAAGGACTTATTTTATTAACGAATGATGGCGCCATTGCGAATCAAATTTTACACGGAGATCATGAGCACGAGAAAGAGTATGTTGTCACTGTCGATAAGCCATTTACAGATTGGTTTATTGATGAGATGTCTAGCGGTGTAAAGATTAGAGATGGAATGACGAAGCCGTGTAAGGTGACGAGAGTGGATCATTCTACATTTCGCATCGTTTTAACGCAAGGAATGAACAGACAAATTCGTAGAATGAGCCGCGCTTTCGGGTTTACTGTAACAAAGCTAAAACGAGTTCGTATTATGAATATAGAGCTAGCTGATCTTGAAGTAGGAAAATGGAGAAGCGTTACATCTGAGGAATTAAACATATTAATTGGGCAGTTATAGGGAGTGGAAATTTTCTCCCTATATTTTTTATCAGAAAAAATAAAACTATTGATTTTTTTAAAAATAGCCCATATAATAAAAAACAACAAGTTTCGACAAGATATTTTATAAAAGTAATGATGAGGACATGAGTTGTTTTTTACGATTCTCAGAGAGGGAAGCCTAGGCTGTGAGCTTCCTAATACGGAAAGACAGACTTACCACCTCTAAACTTCAAGAGTGAACTGCATGATGCATTGTAATTCTTGGCGGATAAAACCGTTATCAATTTACACGAGCTATAAAATGAGCTTATTTTGTTATAAATTCATTTTATTAGAATAAGGGTGGAACCACGATTTCAACACTCGTCCCTTTGTTAGGGACGGGTGTTTTTTGCGTTCTTTTACGGGGAAGTATGCTTGAAAGAGGATATGTGACGGATTTTAATTCAGAATATTTTGTTAATTAATTATTTAGGAGGTTAGTAGAAATGAAATCATCTTTAAAGTTTTCTGAGATGTTTGCAATAAGTTTAATGTTATTTGCACTATTTTTCGGTGCAGGTAATATGATTTTTCCACCAGCGTTAGGGCAAGGTGCTGGAACAGATGTATGGATCGCCTTGTTCGGTTTTATCGTAACGGGTGTTGGATTACCTTTATTAGGAGTTATCGTTATCGCTTTAAAGGGAGATATAAATGAGTTAGCAGGACGTGTACACCCTATATTCGCACTAGTGTTTATTACTGCAATTTATTTATGTTTAGGCGTATTCGTAAGTGTGCCGCGTACAGGAACTGTTGCTTATGAGATGAGTGTTGCACCGTTTTTACCAAGTGAGATAGCTGATCAATCGTATCCACTTGTTATCTTTACATTCATTTTCTTTGCCGTAACTTTCTATTTAGCTTTAAATCCATCGAAATTAGTGGGTCGCATTGGCAAAGTATTAACTCCAATTTTATTAGCTGTTATTGCAATTATCGTAGGTAAAGCATTTATTACACCAATTGGAGAATTTGGTGCACCGACAGAAGCGTATAGTGCTCCTCTTTTTAAAGGATTTATTGATGGATATTTAACTTTAGATGGACTTGCAGCGCTAGTATTCGGAAATGTTGTCATTCATGCTTTAAAAGAAAAAGGTATTACAAATAAAAATAGTATTGCAAAAGTAACAATCTTTGCAGGATTTATTGCAGCACTTGGTTTACTGCTGGTTTACTTAGCTCTTGCTTATCTTGGAGCTTCAAGTGTGTCTCTTGGAATGGGAGCAAACGGAGGAATTATTTTAACAAACGTTGTAAATCATTTATTCGGTAGTTACGGAACTTTATTATTAGGAATCGCAATTTCAGCAGCATGTTTAACAACTTCTGTAGGTATTGTTGCAGCTTGTGGGGAATATTTTTCTTCCTTATTACCAAAGCTTTCTTATCAAAAAGTCGTTTTCATTTTCTGTGTATTAGCATTTATGGTAGCGAATCTTGGCTTAACGCAGTTAAATGCACTAGCATTACCAATTTTAATTGCAATTTACCCAATTGGTATCGTGCTGATTGTATTATCGCTAGTTGAAAACTATATTCGTCTTCCTTTAGTAATGTATGTAGGTGGTATTGTAGGAGCATTCATGATCAGCTTCTTTGATGGATTGCACAATGCGAATCTTCAAATTGAGGCATTAGCACCTATTTTAAATAAAATTCCGTTATATAGTGTAGGGATCGGTTGGTTAGTTCCTGCTCTAGTAGGTATTGTAATTGGATATGTCATTTCTATTTTTCAAAAGCAAGAAGTTGCTGTAGAAAAATAGTGAAAAGAGGCTTTCTATGAAAGAAAGCCTCTTTTTTTGTAGAAAAAGCCGCATATAGAGAAATTTAGATATTTGAAATTTTATACGTAATATAGTTGACAAAAAAATTATGAGTAGGCTAAGATTGACTTAGTTGTGGAAATATTGGAAGGAAAGTGAGGAGTGGAAGGTATAAGGTATAAGGTTTTCTATAACGATATCATTTTTGTAAATAGAGGTGATAGAGTAGGAGAAGGGTAGTTTTATTTTTTTGTGTTTCATTGAGAATGATAATCAATAGTTAGGGGCTTATGTTAAAATATGAATCGCTCTTTATAAGGAATAGGGAGGGATATTATTTTTAACACGAATTGAGAATGATAATCAATAATATCTATATTACATAAATAAATTACAACTAAATAATGATAGAGGATTATTATTTTTTTCTTATAAATTGAGAATAATTATCATTTTCAAAAAAAGAAGTGGATGAAGGATAAACAAGGAGGAAGTAAGCCAAATGAGAAAGATTTCTGTATTACCCGCTTTTATTATAACGTTCGTATGTATGCTAGCTTTTCTTGTCATGCCATATGGGAAAGTTTCAGCACAACTAGCTGACGGTACTTATGATATTAACTATGTCATCCAAAAAGCGGAAAATGATTCAGCTTCAATGGCAAATGATTATTTTGAAAAACCAGCTAAGTTAGTTGTAAAAAATGGTGAGATGAGAGTACAAATTCCGATGAATCATAGTGCTTGGATTACAGAATTTAAAGCACCTGAGAACGGGAATTTTTTTGATGCAAAAGTTGTTAGTAAAGATGAAGCAGCAGATAAAAGAACTGTAGAGTTTAAAATAGATGATTTATCTAAACCAGCAGCTGCAAAAATTCATGTTGTTGTACCAAACGTAAACTATGACCATCACTACACAATTCGCTTTGCGTTTGATGCAAATGTAAAAGCGGTAGGTGGAGAAAATAAAGCAACTACTGCAACAAAGAATAATGATCAAACAAAAACAGAGACAAAAGTAAAAGAAGAAGTAAAGAAAGAAGAGAGTAAAGAAGCAAATAAAGAGGCGAACAAAGGAACAAATGAAAGTGGTAAAGCTGAAAAAACAGATAACCCAAAAACAGGCGATGAATCGCGCATCGGATTATTTGCAGTGTTAATCCTTATCTCAGGTGTCTTCTTAATTCGTAAAGTACGTCAAAACTAAATAAAGGAGCGTTATTCCATTGAATAAATATCTTAAAATTGTTGTTGCGATGTGCTTAATGATATTTACATTCGTATCAACATTACAACCACTTGCTGTTCAAGCAGCTACTAAACTAGCCGATGGTGAATATTCAATTGGTTTCAAAGTTCTTAAGGACACATCAGATGAAGAATCTATGATGAATCAATACTCTGTAAGTCCAGGAACTTTAAAAGTGAAGGATGGGAAGAAGAAGGTATCCTTTACGTTAGAACATAGTTCATGGATTACAAAGTTTGAAACAGAAAAAAATGGCCAGTTTGTTGCGACAAATGTAAGTAGTGAAGATAAAGAAAAAGATACAAGAGTAGTAGAATTTGAAGTGGACGATGTAGAGAAAGTATTACATGCGAAAGTAAAAGTAGACATAGATTTTTTAAATTATCATCATGATTATGATGTACGTATTGCATTTGATCAAAACAGTATTACACCGATTCATATAGAAAAACCAAATGAAAAAGAGGATCCAGCAAATAAGCCAGATCCAAATGAAAAACCAGATCCAAGTCAGAAGCCCGACCAAAAGCCTGACCCAGATCAACAACCAAATTCTAACACAATTGCAGATGGAGAGTACAGTATTCCATTTAAAGTGTTAAAAGATCAAACAGATGAAGAATCTAAGATGAATACTTACATGGTAAATCCAGGAGTATTAAAAGTAGAAAATGGTAAGAAAAAAGCAATTGTAAAACTAAAAAGTAGCTCGTTAATTAAAAATTTCCAAACGGAAAAAGATGGTGCGTTTGTTGATGCAAAAGTAGTAAGTGAAGATAAAGAAAAAGATACAAGAGTAGTAGAGTTTGAAGTAAACGATTTATCAAAAAAACTAAATACAAAAGTATTTATTGAAATGACGTCAAGAAACTATAAGCAAACGCATGATGTGCAACTTTTATTTGAACAAGATAAGGTTGAACAAATTAAAAACGAAGAGAAACAACCAGAAGTAGAGAAACCGGAAGTAGAAAAGCCAGGTGGAAACAAGAATCCAGATACTGACAGAATGAAAGACGGCGAATACAGCATCAGTTTCAAAGCTTTAAAAGATCAATCAGAAGAAATTTCAATGATGAACACGTACACGAAGAGTCCAGGCGTGTTAAAAGTGAAAGATGGTAAAAAATATGTATCATTCACATTAACAAATAGTGCATGGATTACAAAGTTTGAATTTGAGAAAAATGGCTCGTTTGTTGATGCGAGTGTATTAAGTGAAGATAAAAAAGCTGATACACGTATAGTGGAAGTTGAAGTAGACGATTTAACAAAAAAGCTAAATGCAAAAGTAAAAGTAGATATCGATTCAATGAATTATCACCATTTCTATGACATTCAATTTGCATTTGATAAAGGTAGTATTAAACCGTTAGACAATCAAGGCGGAAACAACAATCAAGGCGGAAACAACAATCAAGGCGGAAACAACAATCAAGGCGGAAACAACAACCAAGGCGGAAAC
>NZ_NVEC01000170.1 GCF_002571225.1 Bacillus sp. AFS059628
AGTCTGCGCTCATGTGAAAATATGAGAAGTTCATAAGAGAACTGGCTAAGGAATTGCGCCCTTAGTTGAACAAGATAAATTTTATTGAATCTATCAAACTTTATTGAATTTATCGAACGTACGTGCTATGTTTGGTTCAATGAGGTGAAAATAATAATGAAATTTTCACGAGTTAGTCAAGTATCGGAATTAACAGGTTTGTATCCTGGTAGTCTCAGGAGAATGCTGGTGGAACACGCTACTATTCAGAAGAACAAATCTTT
>NZ_NVEC01000017.1 GCF_002571225.1 Bacillus sp. AFS059628
ACAGTTATTAATAGATAAGAGTAAGCCTTTTTTGGGTGCTAAAGAGGTTTCATTTTGTGTGGCTTCTTTTAAGAATGATTATGTAAATATGAATGTCCTCTAGAGTACTTAACTGGAGGATATTTTTGTAGACTTCTAGATGTATTAACTACCAATAATGAGACGTGTATGAGATATACAATCAAACAAAATTATTTTCCATTTTTATTCTTATTTTAAAATAGATGCACAATCAAAATTCCACCAACAAATAAGATTGAAAATCCTACGACTATATATAATCTGTTTTTTTGTATTCCTAATATAATTGCAAGATAGCTAAAAGAAAAAGCCTATAATGCTAAAACTATGATTTCTAACATCTTCTTTTTCATTAAAAGTTAAGCACCCTAAATCCCCTTAAAAAGTTGTATTCGGAATATTGTAACAAAATAAAAAGAAGACCCTACAAGAGGGTCTTTCATCAACTAATATTAAGCTTTTTGAACATTAGTAGCTTGTAGGCCACGTTGTCCTTTTTCTACTTCAAACGTTACACTTTGTCCTTCGTCTAAAGATTTGAAACCGTCGATTTGGATAGCTGAGAAATGTACGAATACGTCTTCTCCACCTTCACGCTCGATGAATCCAAAACCTTTGTCTGCATTAAACCATTTTACTTTACCTTGTTCCATAATTGTTGCCTCCTAGTGTGGATACCCACACATATGTTACTACCCTTGCTCAAATACCTTAGACGAAAAACAAAATTTATTCTTAATCTCAAGTCAAACAAAAATAGGTCTTTCTTAAATTAACACACTTTCTAAAAAATAGCAAATTTCAAAAATAAGTCCTTGTGGTAATTAGCTACTAATAGTTGTTGCTGAAGAAAAAGTCACTATGATAGTCATCACAGCAAGAAATTTCTAAATGATCTCAACAATATCCTTGGTTTGATTTTTTTCAGACATTCAACCACTGATAAAGAGTCCATTTTCCACCTTTCTCTTTTTGATAGACTTGTGTATTCCAGCGAATACGTGACACATAAAATGCTTTTCGATCCGCAATTTTTTCTAAATCATAAATAGAAAAATAACCAAGATCACGAAGAGAAAGTTCCCCTGGCTCTAATGTTTGCGTACGTTCCTGTCCATAACGGCAATCGCTACTTGTTCCATCTCTTACAGCTGTTTCTAAAAATTCTCCAGAAATCAGTTCATACTCTAATTGGATTTTCAGACCAGCTTCTGAACCACCACCTCCTATCCCTTTGTAAGAAGATGCATATTGAGCTGGAAGCTGAAAGGCTATTGAATCTAGTATACGGATACGTGTAAAACGGTTAGATAAAGGAGTCATTGGAGAAAACTTCTTTCGAAATACTTGTAAAAAACAATTCCTTTAAGAATTGTACAGGCTGTGCATTAAATCGTTCGTTCAGACCTTGGTTGAGAAACACGCATAATGAAACGAGGTCTTGTGCTCTACACTTTTGTTTTCGTCGAATCATTCCAGTTTTAACTGCTAGTAGTTGTAAGTGGTGAATCGAAAATTTACTTTTAAATTCTTCACCTAGTAAACGTAACTCTTATTGTGTAACATCATTAATTTTAGACATAAAATGGGTCATCCTTCCTTGCGGTATGCATGGAAGGATGACCCATTTAGTTGAATTTTATTCATTTCCTTAAGTTGATGGCTATGACCTACCACAGGCGGCCTTTTTCGTGCTGGATGTAACATTATTTACTTGTTATTTTTTTCGTTTTTCAATTTTGTATGTTCATTTAACCAAATATCTATTAGATTTCTTAATGTAATAGTTTCTATTAGTTTCTTCATTTCTTCCTTTTTTCTTGTATCCTTCAAAATCTTCCGGATAATGTCCAGGGTGTTGATTATATCTTCTTTTTTTCCAGTGGGTCTCCTTTTTCATTATCTGCAGTATGGAAATGGGAACCTCTTCCCATTTTATCTTCTCTATGCTCAATTATATACACTTTTTCATTTTTAATATTACAGTAGTCGCCAGTGAATACAGAAGCGAAAAAGGTAATAGGATAGTGAAAAGAGGTATTGATATACATATGTATGGTCAATACCTCTTTTATAATTTTTTGTAAAATTATTGTAAATACCAAATACAATACGTAACATATATTGTATAATCTGAATGTAATATATTTATGATGTACGAGGAGGGCTATGTATGATAATTTCTTTTAACTTTTATCAGAGTCATGCCATAAATATGTGAGTCGGATAAGCGGTATTTGCTTTTCTTTTAAATAATTAAATTATGTGATGATACTTTAGTTTTTTGAGATCAAGAAAAATGAAGAAAGGAAGTAATCATTTTATGGAAAAATTAAAGTTGTTAACATTTGAAAATATAGTAGAACCTCTTTTAAACGAAAGCGTATCATTTATATATTTTCCTATTGAATGGCTTGATATTGTAGAGATACATTATAAGACATTTTTATTAACGAGCAAGTTGAAACGGTTGAATGAAAGATTATATGATATGTTTTCTGATATATTATTTATTCAGCATAATCCATATGTATTAAATGAAAATACACCATGGATTGTATGTAAAGAACCTATTAGAAAAGAACAACTTGATTATATTTTTCAAAGTTGGTATGAGATTATTCATGATTGGAAACCGAATAAATTAATAGATTCACCAAAATATGAATGGCATTACGATTTAATTTCTAATTTAACAGTATTACTTGATAATGAAACATATTCAAAGTGGGTGCCAGCTTTAATTTCACATATTTTTTGTGAACGGCCTTTACAGTTAGAAAACATACACGAAGAAGATATATATTTTTCTCCTCTTAGATTACAAAATATTTGTGAGGCTATGTCAGAGCCCGTTAAAGATGAAAAAACACAAGATTATTTTGCCTATGTATATCGGTTCGAATGTATAACGCGCGGAGGCGAGAATATTCCATTATTAAATGTCTCAATAGGAATCCGGAGATTTTATCAAGAATATAACCATCCCGATATTCCTTTGCTTTTGAGGCGAAAACGAGGCATGATTTTAATTTCTACTCCAGAACTTGCATCGAATAATAAAAAAGTTCGGTTTGTAAAACTAAAAGTACAACAAGCTACAAACGGTATAAAGTGGATAAAGATATTTAGAAATTTAAAAGATGATTTTCATATAGGGGGAGAAGTTGAATTAGAGCATATTCTTCAATATCCGAAAGATTATATGCTAGGAGAAAATCTTAGGGTGTTACTTCCATACAATGAGAGAATATATAAAGTTCAAGGTACGAAAATAAAACCTGGTATAAAAGTAAAAGAAAGAGAGGATTTATTTAAAGAATTTCAGCAAAAATTTACTGATTTCACATTACTCCCAGAATGTAAAAAGGTAGCAACAAATAATGAAAATGAATTATTTCCATTATTTGCACCAAAAGGATTAGAAACGATAACGTTAGAAATATGGTCTGAAAAAATATCGTTGGAAGTTGAACAAGCGTTATTTGAAAGTAAAATTGTGTTAGCTCAAATCGGTGAGTCATCGTATGTATTAAATGCAGATTCTCCAGTATTGTTAAAAATAGTAAGATGTAATATTGAAAAAGTATTGCAAAATCCATATAGAATGCAATATTGCCAGAAATACAAATCAAATTTAGTAGAGGATGTTAGGAAAGCGGTCAATGCTACTGCAGGTGAGCGCAAGAATGCGGCATTGGCGTTAATTGCAATGGAAGATTGTGACGGGCGTGAAAAAATTGATCCAAAGCAAATTGTTAGAGAAGGGTTTGCGCGTACAAATCGTATTTCAGCATTTATTAATTTATTTATAGGTCAAAGTGTATCTCGTAAAACTATTATACAGTGTATTTTTAACTTATTAGAACAAAGAGGGTTTATGAAACGTAGTTGGAATAAGATAAATTTACCTTGTATGTATGTTAATTTATCAATTGAACGAATCTCGAAATTTGATTTCTTACCTATTATTTCACAAATAAAAGGAAAAGAAATTTCATATAAATTATATGGGAATACAGATTGGCAAACGATTGATCGTTTGTTATTACATGCAAATAAACATAACACCTTTTTACCACAGCCTTCAAAAAGAAATGATATGGGAATTCAATTTAAACAATTTGTTTCTGAAACATTAACAGGAATTTTACAACATGCAAAAGAAAAAAATGAACAAGTATATTTCATTATAGATGCGAATGTAAGAAAACATTGGATAAAAGAGTTACAAAATCAAAAAATCGATATAGATACTTTCCCTGACTTTTTTCCAGATGTGTTAAAAGTCCCAAACTTAAATATTATTAGGATAAATACATCTTTTGATGTACCAAAATACGGTGCAATAGAATGTGAAGATATACTGGATGGTACAAGTTTATATGTAGATGAAAAAGGAATGTATTATAGCACTGGTGAATATACGCTTAATGGTAGTGAAACATTGAAGCGATACATACTTGAAATTTTACCAATAGGTGTAAAAGCAGTAGAAAGGAATGATATTGCTAAAATGATACATTACATGTGCTGTAATACAAGTATGCTTTTTGAAAAGGATGTACACATGCCATATTCCATGCATATGGCGAAAGTAATAAAAGGCTATATGACTGATATAGATGCAAGAGAGTTTAAAGAGTTTGATGATGAACTGGATGTAGATATAATAAAGATAGAAAAGAAGGATTCAATTATTCTACTGTAAATAATAACAGACAAATCCTGCTCCTTATATCGATCAGGATTTGTCATTTTTTCGTGTAAATAAGGATATCATTTGTCATGTATCTTCTCTTTTACGTATTTACTTTAATTGCATACAGGATTAAGATGTTTTTTAGAAATAAAAACATCTTATTTGGAAAATTAATATGAATTGATTCAAAAGAAATTTGAAAGGAATGAGGAATTGTGAAGAAGTTAGATGTGCTATTAATGCTATTGAGCGGCCTCTTTCCAGTTGCAGGAATCATGAAGCAAATCCCACTAGAACAATCTTTATATATTGGAGGCCTTTTATTTTTTACTAGTTTCGGTAGCTATTTTGCGAAAAAAATATATTCACGTATATGTAGCTGGATAGCTTATGCGCCATTTATTACATTACTGTTAGTAATTTGGCATCAAGATATTTCAACAAGTTCAATTATAGCGAATGCGAAAATTGCCGCTTGTGTCGCTTTAATTCCATGTTTATTCCGTTTTCGTACATATGGACTTACTTTCGGTTTATTCTCATTATGGGCCGCTTTATTATGGGATATTAAAGAAGTACAGTCGTTAGTCATACTTGAACGTATGTCGAGTTTAATGATAAGCAATTTCAAATACCTAATGCTTTTAGTTGGCGGGCTTATATTAGGTGGGTTAATTGCTATGTTATTACACCGTAAAGAAGAGGATAATAAAGAAAATATAACTTTATTTCAACAAAAAAAGAAACGTAAAAAACGATCATTTAAGATTCCACTCCCAAGATTACCGAAATTTAAGTTGAAATTATTTAAGTTTGGTGGAAAAGTATCAAAACAAAAAACGCCTGAAAAAATACGTGAGCATAATTACGAAGAAACAACTCCAGCTGCAACATATGAAATGGCAGAGCAAATACATCAATATAAAGAAGAAACTGCTCAAGGACAAACGAGGATGGAACGCCGTAGAAATAGGTATAATGCGTAATAAATTTAAAAGCCCCTTAATGATTAATCAATTTTACGAGAAATCATTAAGGGGTTTTTATGTCATTAAATATAGATTGCTAAAGTGGAATTTATAGCATAATCTAAAGTTGAAAACTTAAATAAAATAATGGGAGGACAAAATGCTTATTATTACATATATTTCTGTCTGTATATTATTTTTAGTTAGCTTTTTACATGTTTATTGGGCTTTCGGAGGTAAGTGGGCGACAAGTAGTGTCATTCCAACAAAAGCTGGAGAAAAGGCGTTTACACCAGGTACAGGGATGACATTTTTCATCGCGCTATTACTAAGTATGGCAGCGATAATTTTATTACAACAAACGAATATTGTTCATTTCACACTTCCTAATATTATTGTTCAAATGGGATCTTGGGTTTGTATGATTGTGTTTTTCATAAGAGTAATTGGTGAGTTTCATTATTTTGGTATTTTCAAACGCGAAAAAGATACGAATTTTGCTAGGATGGATACTGTTTTATTTATACCACTTTGTGCATTTCTATCTTTATCATTTTTACTCGCAATTATAACGTGAACAAAAAATAGTAGCAGCTTTCTTATATTAAATATAAATGTAAATTGGAAAGTGTAAAAGTGAAAAATCTAGTAGTAAATAAAAGGATGTAAGCGCCTTTTTATCGAATTATAGATTATTATGAAAGGCGGGTGCACGATGAAGTATGTAAAAGTCAGTATGAATGGCGGAAGTGAACATAAATTTCCGATGACTTTAGAACGGTTTGAAGAACTTATTACGACAGAGAATGGACTATTAGAAAATAAATTAGTTAGTATTGAAAATGTAATGATTAATCCTACTAATATATCCTCTGTAGTTGAAAAAAATGGTGTACCGGCAAAGTTTATGGAAGCTTAAAAATCGGTACATAAAAAACATCCACGGGGGATGTTTTTTTATGTATAAATATGTTAATTGTACAATAGATTTATGAGGAGAATTTATAGTGATACTTCGTACATGCACAAAAAATAAGTACAAGCATATATTAGATAGTGGGACAAGACCTTCGTGTCCTACTTAATACTCAGAAAAACCTCTATCACATGAGAGCATCTAATTGCAGGGTGCTCTTTTTTTATCCCGCTTTAATGGGCAGTAAAACCCCCACTGATGAAAGTTTCACTTTATCCGGATCTTTAACTTTTAACTTTTAATTTTAAACATATCTTTGATGCTCATAAATATTAAAAATAAAATAATAGCAAAAATTAAGTTAGATAAATAGAAATCTTGATGAAGTAGTAATTCAAAGATGACATCGAAAGCATATAAAAAGGCGATAGTAGGTAATATACAAATAAATATAAATCTCCAATTTTTTAGATACTGTTTATAATTAGGAAATACTTTCTCCATAAACATAGCTCCTATATTTTTTATTTTCCATATAATTATACATTTAAATAAAGAGATTTACAAAAGGTTATTTAGCAATCTTTCTAATACATGATTTGACTAAAAAACTTTTAAAGAGTGATACTTAAATGATACACTATAATCTATGTTATTTTTGAAATGAATAGAGGGGTTTACATGATAGATAAAATTAAAAATGTTGTAGAGGATATGTACGAAGATGAAGCAAAGCATTTACTTCAAAGTATTTTAATCCAGTTAAATTTATTAGAAGAAAACTATAGTGAAGATACTATTAAAAATTTAATGAATATTCCTAAGCAACTAACGAGTAGTACATCTTATAAAAGAAATGTAAAAGAAAGCTCACACGTACATATAGCTTTTGATGATTCAACAGCTGGATGTTTAAAGCATATGCTGAGTCAAGAAGAACGGTTGAACGAGATGGTTGTTGCTTTTTCTGAATTCTTTTCAATTGGTCCGATAAACAAGTTACATATGAATGAAGGGCAACTAGCAAGACAGGAATGGTTAGTAAACAACTTAACTGCTTATGAAAATTATTTTGAAGAAGAGTATTTACCAAGGTTTTTAGAAACTATAGAAGAACTACACACTATCCCTATTGAAACGCCTATTACAATTTGGAAAGCCGATAACGCACATGAACATGTAGGACTATGTTTTGTAATGGCGCAATTAAAAGATAAGAAAAACATTCGCGTTATGAATACATCTGATGCAAGTAAAGAAATATTAAAACTAGAGTATGCGATTCGTGGAACTGGAGAGTTAGCACCTGAAAGTTTAGCCCTAATTCAAAAAAGTTTTGTAGAATCTCCGTATTTAACTGTAGAGAATCGTACGCAGTTTGAACATGAGTGGGATAGTCTATCGAAAAGTACGGAATTTTTAAGAGTTTGGACAGACAATGAAGTGCGTTCTGTACAAGAAGATTATTTTGATCAATTTATTATTGAATGCGCGAAAAGTGTAGGTGTTGATCGAGAATTCCTAAAAGCCCCTAGAGTAATTGGTGAAGCGCTAGGTCATGTAGAGCAGTTAGTTGGCGATACGTTTTTAGAATATCGCTTAAAAGAATTAATTAAACAAGAAGTATTTGAATTTGAAGGTTCATTAGATGAAATGCGTTTTTATAGTGTGAAATTAAGAAAATAATACATCTATTCCGTTTATGAAGAATCTCGTATTTTTAAATACGAGATTTATTTTTGTTGAATTTAGGCTATACATAAGCTTCCTATAGTGCGCATATCACATATGAATGTTAAAGGTACTGAATGAAAAGTAGGTGATTTGTTAATATGTATAACCAGCAAAATTATTCATATGATCAAGGGATGTATTATAATCCACAAAACTACGGGTATGAACCTGTAAATGAAGTGAGAGATATGGAACAAGAAGATTATAGACCAGATGATGCGGAAGATGCTCCAACGTCACCACCACCATCTCAAGCTCCATCGTTACCATCCACGTTTGCTTCTCCAGCACAACCAGGCAATATGAAATCATGGATGTGTAACTGTCTAGGAAGATGGGGCTTTTTACGTTTACATCGCCCAGGGCCTTTCGGGAGAGATTTATGGTTCTTTCCGACTGAAGTGAGAAGAAACGGAGTATCAGGTTACACTTGGCAAGGTGGTCGTCGTCGTAAAGTAAGCTACCGTTATCAACAAATTAGTAATTTCATGTGCTTCGCATAAAGAAAAGTGAGAGAGTAGAAAGAGTTTACTCCCTCACTTTTTTATTTTTCAATATATGAAGTGAGATTTAGATTAAAAATTTACAATTTTCACGTTTTTATTAGAGTATAATGCATATGTTGGTTCGTTTTCAAAAACAAATGAGAGTGAGGGAATACGATGTCAATGAAAAATAAAGTTGGGCTAAGAATAGAGGATGGCATTAATTTAGCTTCAGCTCAGTTTAAAGAAGATGCATATGAAATTTATAAAGAATCTCGAAAAATGCAACCGATCTTATTTGTGAATAAAACAGAATTAGGTGCAGAGTGGCTGATTACAAGATATGAAGATGCTTTGCCACTATTAAAAGATAATCGCTTAAAAAAAGACCCGGCCAATGTATTTTCTCAAGATACATTGAATGTGTTTCTTACTGTTGACAATAGTGATTATTTAACGACACACATGCTAAATTCAGATCCACCTAACCATAATCGTTTACGATCACTCGTCCAAAAAGCTTTTACACCGAAGATGATCACGCAATTGGAAGGAAGAATAAGGGATATTGCAGATGATTTGTTAAATGAAGTCGAGCGCAAAGGTTCATTAAATCTTGTGGATGATTATTCGTTCCCTTTACCAATTATTGTAATAAGTGAAATGCTCGGCATTCCGAAAGAAGATCAAGCGAAATTTAGAATTTGGTCTCATGCTGTCATTGCTTATCCAGAAACGCCAGAAGAAATAAAGGAAACCGAAAAGCAACTATCAGAGTTTATTACATATCTCCAATATTTAGTTGATGTTAAAAGACAAGAACCAAAAGAGGACTTGGTGAGTGCTTTAATACTTGCAGAGAGTGAAGGACATAAACTAAGCGCTCGGGAACTATATTCAATGATAATGTTACTAATTGTAGCGGGACACGAAACAACGGTAAATTTAATTACAAATACGGTATTAGCGCTTCTTGAAAATCCGAATCAATTACAGTTATTAAAGGATAATCCAAAATTAATTGATGCAGCTATTGAGGAAGGATTACGCTATTATTCTCCAGTTGAGGTTACAACTTCAAGATGGGCAGATGAACCTTTTCAAATCCATGACCAAACAATCCAAAAAGGGGATATGGTTGTCATTGCATTAGCTTCGGCGAACCGTGATGAAACAGTATTTGAGAATCCAGAAGTATTTGATATTACTCGAGAGAATAATCGTCATATTGCATTTGGCCATGGGAGTCATTTCTGCTTAGGCGCCCCACTTGCTAGGTTGGAAGCAAAGATTGCTATCACTACTTTGTTTAATCGAATGCCTGATTTACAAATAAAAGGAAATCGCGAAGAAATTAAATGGCAAGGTAATTATTTAATGCGTTCTTTAGAGGAATTACCATTAACATTCTAGAATATTTATTGTAAGACATGCATACATCAAAAATGCTTTACATAGAGTATGTATGTGTTATTTAAATTCGAAACGGAAGGGTGAAAACATCCCAATGATCAACTAATTCTATTTGTAAGAGATCTTCGTTAAAAAACGAAATATTCTTCTGAATAGGATTAGTCTGTACATTTATAGAAAAGGGATGTATTTCGCTCTACGAATATATAGCCTTTTTATATGATTTGTGCTGCCTCCTGTTCAGAACATGAAATAGGGGGCTTTTTTATGTCGACAAATGTAGAAACGAAACAAAATACTGGGGTATCACAAGTATTGAAAAATCGGTTTGTGCAAGGAATTTTAGCGTCAGCATTATTTTTACAAGTAGGGATATGGGTTCGAAACTTTGCTGTATTACTATACGTTATGGAAATGACAAAAGGTGATGCTTTTGCTATTTCGATGATTTCAGTTGCGGAGTTTGCTCCAATTTTCATCTTTTCTTTTATTGGCGGAACGTTTGCTGATAGGTGGAAGCCGAAGAGGACAATGATATGGTGTGAAACGTTAAGTTCTATTTCAGTATTTGCAGTATTAATTACCCTTATATTTGGAACATGGAAAATTGTGTTTTTTGTCACGCTTATTTCTGCAATCCTTTCGCAGTTTTCTCAGCCATCTGGTATGAAATTGTTTAAACAGCATTTATCGGCGGAACAAATCCAATTAGCAATGTCTATATATCAAACAATATTTGCGATTTTTATGGTATTAGGACCGATTCTTGGAACATTTATTTTTCATAGCTTTGGAATTTATATTTCAATTATTATTACAGGTATCGCTTTTTTACTGGCAGCTGTTGTGCTGTTATTTCTTCCGAAAGATCTTGAGAATAATATTGAGAAGAAAGAAATCACGCTATTACAGGAGATGCTTGATGGTATTAAATATGTGAAAAAGAAAAAAGCATTAACTTTACTGGGGCTTTGTTTTATGGCAGCAGGACTAGGAATTGGTTTAATTCAGCCGTTAGGTATTTTTATTGTAACTGAGCAGGTAGGATTATCAAAAGAGAGTTTACAATGGTTACTAACAGTAAATGGTGCAGGAATGATTGTTGGCGGCGCTTTAGCCATGGTATTTGCAAAAAACGTTGCTCCGCAAAAGATGTTAATTATCGGTATGCTGGGTCAGGCAATTGGTATTGGTATTATAGGTTATTCCACAAATTTATGGGTAACACTGACAGCACAACTTTTTAGTGGGTTAGCTCTTCCTTGTATCCAAATAGGTATTAATACGCTCATAATTCAAAATAGTGATACTGATTTTATCGGCCGTGTAAATGGCATTTTAAGTCCACTATTCACTGGTTCAATGGTAGTAACAATGAGTATTGCTGGTTCGTTAAAAGAAATGTTTTCATTAAGTACGATGTATGAGGGCACAGCTCTATTATTTATTATTGGATTACTGTTTATTTTACCGATATACAATTTAAAGCCAGTAATAGCAATAGAAAATGAAATAAGTGATAAAGGAAGTGTTGTACAAAATGAATCCTAATCCAAATGTTAAGTACCCTATTGTAGGAAATGAAAATGTCCATTTTATAAAAAATACAATAACAAAAGCTAATATACTCGTTGGACACTATTCATATTATGATGCGAAAGATGGAGAAACATTTGAAGATCGTGTATTACATCATTATGAATTTCTTGGAGATCGCCTTATCATTGGAAAGTTTTGTTGTATTGCAAATGGAGTTACCTTTATTATGAACGGAGCGAATCATCGGATGGATGGATTTTCGGCATATCCATTTAATATATTTGGAAATGGGTGGGAGAAGTATACACCTAATTTGTCTGATTTACCTTACAAAGGTGATACAGTAATAGGAAATGATGTTTGGATTGGTATGGATACAACGATTATGCCCGGAATAAAAATAGGAGATGGTGCAATCATTGCAGCTAAATCTGTTGTGACTAGAGATGTTGCACCATATACAATTGTTGGTGGAAACCCTGCAAATAAAATAAAGGAACGATTTACAAATACAATAATAGAAGAATTATTGCAAATTCAATGGTGGCATTTTGACATTGAAAAAATAACCGAAAATATAGATGCTATTGTACGGGGAGATATTGAACCTTTAAGAAAGCTAAAAAGGGAATAAAAAATGCATAACAAAGAGTATCATACCCCCGAATTTTGTTAATGATAATAGAACGAGGAGGTGTGATACTATGGCACAAGACGTTTTATGTGAAGTAAACAACTGTAAATTTTGGGCAAACGGCAATAAATGTAGTGCAGACGCAATTTATGTAGTAAGTCATAAAGGGAAACAAGCATCTACTACGGAAGAAACGGATTGCAAAACATTCGATCCAGAAGTATAAATTTTTGAAGGGTAGCCAAATCGTGGTTGCCCTTTTATTAATTATAGTATTGATAATAAATCTCATTTTCATTCATTGTTTTTAACTTTTCTTTAAATTTTTTCATATTTTCTTCATAAGTGATGTAATCCAAAGCAATTCATGTTCAATACGTGATTTACTAAATTCAATGACTTCTGTAATGAAAAATGAGCTAACATCTAAAGATTGAATAGCAGTAAGTTGTTTATATAGTACGTCTTGGCGTATTGTTAAAATTTCTTTTCTGGCTTCGTAATCAAGTTTTTCAAATAGTGCGATACGAACAAGAAATTCTGCATTGTTTGTCGCGAGCTTTTCGGGAAACTCTCTTAACATTTCCGAAAAAATTTCTTCACCTGTTTCAGTTATGTCGTACATATTTCGGTTTGGCTTTCCCACTTGTGTATGTACTTTTTTCGTTATAGCCCCCATATTTTCAAAACGTCGGAGAGAAGGATAAAGCATATTATGATTTAATTCAAAATTCTCTCCTAACCGATTTTGAATATTTTTCTTTATTTCATAACCGTATTTTGGACCGGATGTTAATTCTGCGAGCAATAAAATATCAACATACATAAAAAATCCCCCTTATATATTTCTCAAGTTCTCCAATGAAAAATCTCTTTTAGTATATGTTAAAATAACATATGTTAGATTATACAACTTTGAACTACCGACCTATCACTATTATTGTAAAAGAAAAGGGAGGAAAGAACTATGGCTTCGCCTGAAAATGTGATTTTAGTTCATGAAATTTCAAAGCTGAAAACAAAAGAAGAATTGTGGAATCCGTATGAGTGGTATGAATTTATGAGGTATAATCACCCAGTACATTACGATGAAGAGCAAGATGTATGGAATGTTTTTTTATACGATGATGTAAATCGAGTTTTATCGGATTATCGCTTATTTTCAAGTAGAAGGGAGCGAAGGCAATTCGCAATCCCTCCTTTAGAAACTAGGATAAATATAAACTCTACTGATCCACCAGAACATCGCAATGTACGTTCTATCGTTTCTAAAGCATTTACTCCAAGAAGTTTAGAACAATGGAAACCCCGAATACAGGCGATTGCAAATGAACTTATAGAACATATCGAAAAATATAGTGAGGTTAATATCGTTGAAGAGTTTGCTGCACCTTTACCTGTTACCGTCATATCTGATTTATTGGGAGTGCCAACAACGGACCGTAAAAAAATTAAAGCATGGTCTGATATTTTATTTATGCCGTATAGTAAAGATAAGTTTAATGATCTGGATGTGGAAAAGGGGATAGCACTAAATGAATTTAAAGCATATCTTCTACCAATCGTTCAAGAAAAGAGATACAATTTAACCGATGATATTATTTCAGATTTAATACGAGCTGAATATGAAGGCGAAAGATTAACAGATGAAGAAATTGTAACTTTTTCTTTAGGTTTATTAGCGGCAGGCAATGAAACAACTAAAGTGGGATAAAAAGAAAAACAGAATCNNGATTCTGTTTTTCTTTTTATTAGGGGTAAGGTATTCTATGAGATTCATAGAAGCCTTATTACATTTCATTATATAGAATATATTGGAATAAATGTTTATATTTTTCATAATAATTGTGAATATTTTATGAACTTTATATTTTATGTATTTTTATACTGCTCCAAATGATGTGTATAACAGTACTTTAATAATTAAGTGTATACATGAGGGAACGCGTTAGGTTGCTTATCAAATTAGATGATGAACAAAACACATACTGATTAAAGGTTCTTTTTACATATTTATTTTTTTCTTTTTTAATTGAAAAATAAAATTTGTTCGAATAATTATTCTACAGCTATATACCTAAAGGCACATTCTTCGTATAATGGAGAAGTATAAAATTTGAATTTGTATTAATTTTACATATTGAGGTGAAAAAAGAATGAATGCGCGGCTAATGGAACTTATTGATGTGAGTACAATAGAAACCATGGCAGAACAATTTTATCAATTAACCAACATATCACATCAACTTCTTGATGCTGAAAAAGAATGTATATTTTCTTTCGGAATAAATGAGACGAAAATATGTAAACTTCCCAAAATTGAAATCCCCATTTTTTTATACAATCAACATTTAGGATCATTTGTAGTATGGTCAAACCAAAGTGCAATTTTCAATTGTCAAAAATATTTCGAAATGCTTTCAAATCTAATTATAGATGGGGCAACAAAAGTATTTCAAAGTAAAAATACAACATTGCTCTCTCGAAAAGAAGAGGAATTACATACAATTTTACAAAATATGCCCGTTATGGTTGATGCGCTTGATTATAATGGAGATTTTGTTCTGTGGAATCGTGAGTGTGAAATTGTAACAGGTTATACCGCTGAAGAAATAATAGGGAATCCACATGCACTTCAATTATTGTACCCTGACCATGATTATCGTCACCAAATACAAACGAAATTTTTAACTTGCGGAAAAAATTTCAGAGATTGGGAAATGCACTTAACATGTAAAAACGGTGAAACCAAAACAATTATGTGGTCCAATATTTCAGAACAGTTTCCTGTAACAGGATATAGCTACTGGGCTGTTGGTGTAGATATTACACATTTAAAAGCGATAGAAGAGCAGTTAAAACAACAAACGTCTGAATTGGAATTAATTTTTAAGGCTTTACCGGATTTATGTTTCTTAACAAAAGATGATGGTACAATTATAGACTATAAAGCAGGATCCCCTACAAAATTTTACGTACCGGCAGAAGCTTTTATGGGGAAAAAGTTTTTCGAAGTATTACCATCGCCAGTGGCGCAGCAGTTTCAGGAAGCTATTCGTCAAGTGAAAGAAAAAGGAACGAATGTAATTGTCGAATATCCACTTACAATCAATGGTAGTATCGATTTCTTTGAGGCTAGATGCTTACCATTATTACATGATAAAATTATGATCATTGTACGTGATATTACAGAGCGAAAAAAGACAGAAGAATTGCTAAATAAGTCAGATACACTTGCAGCAATCGGTCAATTAGCTGCTGGTGTTGCTCATGAAGTGAGGAACCCATTGACAGTTATTAAAGGGTTTATACAGTTATTTCAAATTAATAAAGAAGATCAGGAAAAATATTTTGATTTAATGCTTTCTGAAATTGATAGAATAGAAGCGATTCTTCAAGAGTTTTTATCAATTGCTAAAACAGATGAAATAAATACAGAACAAAAAAATATTTATCAAATTTATAAAAATGTCGTTTCGTTAATGAATACAAAAGCAATTATGACGAATATTCAAGTGGAATTATATGCAGACACCAAAGATATAAGTATTGAGTGCGCAGAAAATCAATTGAAACAAGTGTTTATTAATATTTTGCAAAATTCAATCGAGGCTATGCCAGATGGTGGGAAAATCACAATTCATATAAAAGAGATAAACGATGAAGGTGTTATTATTCATGTAATTGATGAAGGAATTGGGATACCTGAAGAAAGAATTAAGAGATTAGGTGAACCGTTTTATAGTACGAAAGAAAAAGGTACCGGTATTGGATTAATGTTGAGTTATAAAATTATTGAAAGCCACCAAGGGAAAATAAGTATTATGAGTGAGGTTGGTGTCGGGACAACAGTAACGATATATTTGCCGAAAGCTCAAATCAAAAAATCTCTATCAAATTATGATGATAGATTCGAATCAATGCGTCCCATTATTAATTCTTAAATGACTAAATACCCAATAACCAAAAGCTTAGTTTTTGGTTATTGGGTATTTTTACATTTAATTTAGTAAACTTTACCTTTTCTTTAGATTTGTTTTAATTTCTATTAAGTTTTAAACATTATATTAATATTTGTAAAAGGTAATGTACGGAAGTTATACATTACTTTTAATATATAAATAAAATATTATTCGGAATGTTATAAGGAGGAGATTAAGACGAAGTGAAAAAACAAGAGAAAACAAAAGGTAGAGCACTATCGATGCGGTTAAACATTTTATTCTTTTGTGTATTTTTATTATTTTCTGCCATGATCATACAATTAGGTAAAGTACAAATTATCGATGGAGAAACGTATAAAAATGAAGTAGAGAAGAGAGAAAATGCAACCGTAAGTCTTTCTGTCCCGCGTGGGAAAATATTTGATCGAGAAGGGAATCCAGTAGTTGATAATAAATCTTTACGTACAATTACATACACAAAGATGAAAGGTGTAAAATCTGAAGAAATATTAAATACGGCAAGACAACTTGCAGACATAATTGAAATACCGCAAGAAGATATAGATAAGCTAACTGAGACGGATAAGAAAGATTTTTGGATGCAATTAAATCCGAAACTTACCGAAAAGTTAGTATCTAAAAAAGAAATAAATCAGTTCAGAGATAAAGATATTACCGGGAAAAATTTAGATAAAAAAATAGAAGAGTTAAAAAGGAAGCGTGTGACAGATAAAAATCTTCAGGAATTAACAGATAAAGATATAAAAGTGTTAGCTATTAAAAGTAAGATGACTTCTGGTTATCAAATGGCTCCTCAAATTATTAAAAAAGATGTTAGTGAAAAGGAATTTACTATAATTAGTGAAGGCTTAGCAAATCTCCCAGGTGTAGACGTATCGGTTGATTGGGAGAGAGTGTATGTAAATGATGGATTATTTCGATCCGTTCTTGGAAATGTTTCTAATGCCGATGAAGGATTACCAAGTGAACGATTAGATTACTATTTGGTACGTGATTATAGCCGAAATGATAGAGTTGGAAAAAGTTATATCGAGCAGCAATATGAAGATGTACTTCATGGGACAAAAAAAGAAGTAAGAAGCGTTGCTGATAAACAAGGTAATACAATGAGAACAGAAACCGTTTCTGAGGGAAAGAGCGGTAAAAATTTAACTTTAACAATAGATATGGAATTACAGAAAAAAGTAGAAGAAAGTATTGAAAAAATATTAAAGGCATATAAAGGGTCAGAATCCATGTTGGACCGTGCTTTCGTTGTGATGATGAATCCGAAAAACGGACAAGTATTATCCATGGCTGGGAAAAGACTTGTAGAAAAAGACGGAAAAACAGAAGTTGAAGACTATGCATTAGGTACAATGACTAGTTCATATGAGCTTGGATCAACAGTGAAAGGTGCGACAGTTCTAACTGGATTTGAAACGAAAGCTATAACTCCAGGTACATATTTTTATGATGTACCAATGAAGTTTAAAGGAACTAAGGAAAAAAAGTCTTGGAAAGAGTTTGGGAATATTGATGATTTAAGAGCGTTACAAGTCTCTTCAAACGTTTATATGTTCCATACAGCATTAAAAATTGCTGGTGTGGATTATGTGAAAAATAGTTCATTAAACATTAAACAGGAGTACTTTGATAAAATGAGGTATTATTTCAGGCAATTTGGATTAGGTGTTCCAACGGGTATCGATTTACCGAATGAAACAGCTGGACAAATTGGTAAAAAAGATAATCAACCTGGTTTTTTATTAGATTACTCAATTGGCCAGTATGACACGTATACACCACTTCAGCTTGTACAGTATATTTCAACAATTGCAAACGGTGGATATCGAATGAAGCCACAAATTGTTCAAGAGGTAAGAGAGCAAACATCGCAAAAAGATGAGATTGGTAAAGTGGTGCATGCAGTAGAACCAATCGTTTTAAATAAAATAGATATGAAAGAGGAATATATAAATCAAGTAAAAGAAGGATTTAGAAGGGTATTCCAGGAAGGGGATGGAACAGGAGTAAGGGCGTTCCAAAAAGCATCTTATAAACCAGCAGGTAAAACAGGGACAGCACAGACAGTTTACGGTGGAGAAAGTGATATCGGAAGAAATGAAAAGGGTGATAGAAGAGAATGTTATAATTTAACGTTAGCAGGATATGCGCCATATGATAATCCTGAAGTAGCATTCTCTGTGGTTGTGCCGTGGGTTATTAATGATAAATCTGGTATTAACTCTGATATTGGAAAAGAAGTTTTAGATGCTTATTTTGAATTGAAAAATAAGCGATTGACTGGAGAACCTATAAAAATAGATAGCTCTCAGGAAGGTTAATACATATGAAATAGTATAGAAACTAGAGTCGTTTTATTTAGGAATAAATCCAAAATGGGTGATAGAAAGGTAAAATTATGCTATCAATTATTCACGCTTTATAAAATAAATCATATATTGATAGCATAGGACAAGCTGAAAAGCTTATTCTAAACTCACAGAACACTCCTTATCACGGTTTGGCATCTACTTATGTAGATGCCTTTTTTAATTTAATCACTAACAATTATTTATCAACCTAAAGTAGCAAGCATATTAGGACTATTAGGTGAAGATTGACGGTAATAATTACAGTATGCTTAATAAGCGAATTGAAATGTAAGGAGTGAGAAATAAGTGCTAAATATTTTAGTGGTTAATTTTCCAGCAGAGGGACATGTAAATCCTACATTAAGTTTAGTCAAATCCTATACTGAACGGGGTGATCACGTACATTATATTACGACAGAACAATTTAAAGACAGAATTGAAGATTTGGGAGCTACTGTATATACACATCCAGATTTATTAAAGGAGATTTCTATTGATTCTGAAACTCCAGATGGGCTGAATTCTTTCTTTCGTGTACATGTTCAAACTTCTTTATATATATTAGAAATTACGAAACAATTATGTGAAAACATACATTTTGATTTCGTAATTTATGATATATTTGGCGCTGGAGAGTTGGTAAAGGAATATTTACAAATTCCAGGCATAGTTTCTTCTCCTATATTTTTAATTCCTCCAAAATTTTTGGAGACATTACCTTTTCATCCAAATGCAGAAATACCATTCGAACCTGATGAAATTTCTGAACAGTTACTATATGAAATGGGACATGAATTTGGAGTAAAGCCTAAAAATAATCTTCAATTTATGCATAACAAGGGAGATATTACTCTTGTATATACAAGTCGTTATTTTCAACCTAATAGCGATTTGTTTGGGAGAAATAATATTTTTATTGGTCCGAGTATTTTAAGGCGTAAAACAAATGTAGAGTTTCCACTTAAATTGCTTAAAGGTAAGAAGGTTATATATATTTCAATGGGAACACTGCTTGAAGGGCTTGAACCATTCTTTAATATGTGCATTGATACTTTCTCGGATTTTGATGGAATAGTTGTAATGGCAATTGGTGATAGGAATGATCGTTCTAAAATTAAGAAAGCGCCAGACAATTTTATAATTTCTTCATACGTACCCCAGTCAGAAATATTAAGTGAAGCAGATGTTTTTATTACACATGGCGGCATGAACAGCGTACAAGACGCTATTTATTTTAATGTTCCATTTGTCATCATTCCACATGATAAAGACCAGCCAATGATAGCACAAAGATTAACTGAGCTTGAAGCAGCACATCGGTTATTGAAAGAGAATGTTAATATGCAAACGTTAAAAGAAGCGGTAACAGATGTTTTTTCAAATGAAAAGTATAAGCATGGAATACGAAAACTGAAAGAAAGTTTTTTAGAATGTGGTGGTTCAAAAGAAGCAATTGCAGTGATTGCATCTCTTTTAAATAAATAGTGTAGACAATATAAAAGCATAGAGGCTCTACCTTTATGCTTTTATACTATTATTCTGCAAACTGTACAGCAGTACTTGCATGTAAAAAAGCAGTATCAAAAACAGGAACAGTAAGGTCGTTTTGGGAAATGAGCAATGGTATTTCAGTGCAACCTAGTAGTATACCTTCTGCGCCATTTTGAATTAATGATTTTGTAATTTGTAATAGCTTTTCTTTTGATGTTTCTGAAATAATTCCTTTACTTAATTCATTTAAAATAACATGATGAATAAAATTTCTTTCCTCTTTATTTGGAATAATTGTCTCAATGTTATAGTTCGCTAGACGTGATTTATAGAAGTCTTGTTCCATCGTTTGTTTCGTACCTAATAGTCCGATCCGCTTTATATTCTGCTCTACCATTTCTTTAGCACTTACATCACCAATGTGAAGAAGTGGAATAGATATTGCTTGTTCTACTTCTTCAGCAAATAAATGGACTGTATTGGAACATATTAATAAACATTCAGCTCCGGATTTTTCAACCTTTTTTGCAACTGTAACTAATTCATTTTTCACTTCTTCATATTGATGATTTTGTAATAAAGTAGTTACCTCACCAAAGTCCATACTATATAAAACAAGCTTTGCATTCTGATCATATTGAGAGAGTGTAAGTGTATTAATATGTTTATAGTATAATGATGTGGATTCCCAACTTAGGCCACCAATTAAACCGATTACTTTCATCGCACATTCCTCCCGTAACTATTTAAATTTATCATTTCATAATTCCGATAAGAATACAATGATTTAAATGCACTGTTAAACGAAAAATAAAAATAATTAGAAAAGTGTTGAAATTTATTCTTCTAAGTGCCATAATACGAATTACAAATTAATACTTATCCAGAGAGGTGGAGGGAACGGCCCTATGAAACCTCAGCAACCCCTATGTACATGTATAGGAAGGTGCTAATTCCGCAGAGGACACGTGTGTGTGTTTTGGAAGATAAGAGGATTCTTGAATGTGAAAGAAAATGACCTCTTATGTAAGAGGTCATTTTTTTGTTGTATAGAAAGGGAGTGTCAATGCATAATTCATTTTCAAAATAAATATAGAGTAATAAAAGTTGACTTATATGAGAGGGGAATTGTAATGAATAAATTATCAACAAAGTTAGTAGTAGCAATCGGAATTGGAGCAGCATTATACGGGATATTAGGACTTTGGGGATTTTCTATTGCACCAAATACGTTTATTAAACCTGCATTAGCTATCTTAACTGTTTTTGGGGCTTTATTTGGTCCAGTGGCAGGGCTGTTAATAGGACTTATCGGTCATACCGTAACGGATACAATTGCTGGCTGGGGTATTTGGTGGGGATGGGTTATTAGTTCAGGCATTATTGGTTTTGCAATGGGGCTCATTCAAAAAAGAGTTGGCTTTAGTGTGAAAAACGGGACGTATAATAAAGGTGATATTTCTTATTTAGCCATTACGGGATTAATTGGTATCGTCATTGCTATTATATTTGCTGGGGCATTCGATATTATTGTCATGGGAGAACCGTTTGACAAAATTGTAATACAAGTATTAGGAGCAACAATTGCGGATGTTATTGTATTTTTAGTTCTTGGGTTGCCAATTACAATAGGTTTAGCTAAGTCAAATAAGAAACATACACATTTAAAAATTGAAAAGTAGGGATGTTAACATGCAACCAATTATTTCTTTAGAAAAATTTAGTTTTCAATATAAGCATGCGGCACAGCCTACTGTAAAAGACATTACGTTTCATATATATCCTGGGGAAAAAGTATTAATTGCTGGGCGTAGTGGTTCAGGGAAATCAACGTTAGCTCATTGTATCAATGGGCTAATCCCATTTTCTTATGAAGGGAGTAGTACTGGAACTATTTCTATTGCCGGAAAAGACCCGAGGAAAGGGAGTATTTTTGAGCAGAGTAAACAGGTAGGAACAATTTTGCAAGATCAAGATGCCCAATTTATTGGTCTTACAGTAGAAGAAGATGTGGCTTTTTATTTAGAAAATGAATGTGTAAATCAAGATGATATGAAAAAGATTGTTTCAGAATCATTAAAAAAAGTAAAGATGCATACTTTTCATAAACAAAGTCCTCATGAATTATCAGGAGGGCAAAAACAAACTGTTTCTTTAGCGGGTCTGTTAACGACAAATGCTAATATATTATTGTTTGATGAACCTTTAGCGAATTTAGATCCAGTAAGTAGTTTACATACAATAGAACTTATTAAAGATATACATAAACAATATAATAAAACAATTGTAATTATTGAACATCGAATAGAAGAAATGTTAAATCTGGATTTAGATAAAATTATTTTAATGGATGAAGGGGAAATCGTTGAGATAGGAACACCAGAAGAGATTTTGGCCTCAAATATATTACCATCTATTGGCTTAAGGGAACCTATGTACATGGAAGGATTACAGAGGTTACAGTTTGATAGTAATAATGAGGGAATATACCCACTTGAAAATCTTCAAAGAGAAAGTGTTCGTAGCGCAATAAATGAGTGGATGGAGAAGCAAGTTTTTTATAAAAATACTCCTAATAACAAAGAAATATTGACAGTAGAAAATTTGTCGTTCTCCTATTCTAATAAACAAAAAGTATTAGATAATGTAAATTTCTCTATAAAAGAAGGGGAAATTGTTGCACTTTTGGGGCATAATGGTGCTGGAAAATCAACATTAGCTCATAGTCTTATAGGTATTAACAAAACAAATAATGATAGGATTTTATTTAATGGAATAAATATTAATACTTGGTCTATTCGTAAACGTGGAGAGATTATATCATATGTCATGCAAAATCCAAATCATATGATTACACAGCCTACTGTTATAGAAGAGGTTTCATTCACATTAAAATTAAAAAAGGTATCAAAGGAAGAAATTAAGTTTAGAGCGGAAGAAACGTTAAAAATTTGTGGCTTGTATCCATTTCGAAATTGGCCAATCCAGGCATTAAGTTACGGACAAAAAAAGAGAGTAACGATTGCATCTGTACTAACGACAAATCCGAAACTTATCATATTAGATGAGCCGACAGCGGGACAAGATTATTATCATTATAAACAGTTTATAACGTTTATAAGAAAACTAGCTGCAAAGGGAATATCTTTTATTTTTATTACACACGATATGAATCTTGCATTAGAATATACAGACAGAGCGATAGTTTTACATGAAGGGGAAATTATTGCGAATGATACCGCGTCTACTGTATTAGGACATCCAAAAACGTTACATAGAGCGAACTTAAGGGAGAGTTCTTTATTCAAACTCGTTAAATTAAGTGGTATTGCAAATCCTGAAAGGTTTATAGAACTTTATTTTAATGTTATGAGGGGGGAGGAAGGTGTATAGTACATATTTTCATCGTATGGATGGAGCAGTGAAATTATTGTTATTTATTTTTTGTATGACGCTTACTTTTTTATTTTTTGATTTTCGCGTATTGCTATTTGTATTTATAATTGGATGTATTGGACTCCTAGTTGCTAAAATTCCATTTCGTAAAATTTTTATTGTTTTTACTGTTATATTTACATTTAGTTTATTAAATTCTGTCATGATCTTATTTATTACACCCACCCATGGATCTGAATTAACGGAATCATATACTTCATTTCTGCATATTGGATATGCAACGATTACTTATGAAACTTTATTTTATGCAGCTACACTTTCGTTAAAGTATTTTACGTTATTACCATTTACACTTATTTTTATTTATACGACTGATCCAAGTGGATTTGTGAGTAGCCTAAGTAAATTTCGAATTCATTATAAGATTACTTATGCGATAAATATTGCATTACGTTACATACCTGATATTCAGTCTGAATATAAAATTATTAAACATGCGCAAGAGGCAAGAGGAGTAGCGTTTGAAAAAGGAGAAGCAAGTTTATGGATTCGTATGAAAAACCGAGTCTTAATTTTCTGGCCTTTAATTATTCATTCTCTAGATAGAATCGATACAGTTTCAAATGCAATGGATTTAAGAGGATTTGGTAAGAAGGATACACGTACGTGGTTTTATACAAATAAAGCGAAAAGAGGGGATTTTATTGCTTTATTTGTAGGTGTTTGTATTTTAATTGTTGCTGTGTATTTAAAGTTACATGTATTTCAAAACTTTTGGTATCCATTTTAAAGCACTCTCAAATGAGTGCTTTTACTTATTTTTATATAGACATGCTCAAAAAGGGGATATTTACATAATGTATAATACGAACCAGTTAAAATGATCAACTACCTATTAGTTTTCAAACCAAAAGGAGGAGAAAATATGAGTTACGGTGGTTCTTGTGGTTTTGGTGGAGGTTTCGCTTTATTAGTTGTGTTATTCATTTTGTTAATTATCGTTGGATGCAGCTGTTGGGGCGGAGGGTACTAATTTCTAATTAGTCTCCACAAATGTAAACTTACAAAACATATAAGATACTTATGTATCGAAACAAATAAAAAAGGAGCAACTATGCTCCTTTTTTATTTGTTTTTAGATGAGTTCATATTACATTTCGGTAATGTAATTGTCAAAATTGTGCCTTTATTAATAACGCTTCGGATTTTTAAATTACCTTGCATCGTTTCAATAATTTTAACAGCAACCATTGTGCCTAAACCTGTACCCTTCGTTTTTGTACTAAAATACGGTTCACCAAATCGATTTATTTGCTCTTGTGACATACCAATTCCGCTATCCTCAATTCGTATGATAACCTTATTATTACTAATAGATGAGGAAATATTTAAAGTACCACCATTAGGCATTGCTTCAATACCATTTTTTATTAAGTTTAAAAAGCATTGTTGAAAGTGCTGCTTATTACCAACAATTGTTGCCGTAGAGAAATCTTTTGTAATATGTATTGTGTTCATGTTACATAAAGGTAAGATCATATTAATAACTCGATTTAACTCTTGTTCTACTGAAATATGATCTAACTTTTCTGAAGCAGGTTTGGCGAAAGTTAAATAATCATCAATAATTCCTTGGGCACGATGTAACTCTTCAAGTATATGTTCAATATACTCGTCCCTTGATTCTGGAGTTAAATTTGGTGTTTTTAAAAGCTGAGTAAATCCTTTTACGACAGTTAAAGGATTTCTTACCTCGTGCGATATACTAGCAGCGAGTTGGCTAACAATCTCCATTTTCTCCATTTTGATTAACTTCGACCGCATACATACTGCATCTTTTAAAACTTCATTAAAATAAATTACAAATAACATTAAAATATTTGGTAATATTATGAAATAAATAATATATAAATTATTCACTTCAAAATCTGATAAGGTTAATACAATTACAGTTGTAAATATTGCTAGAAAAAATGTTAAAAACATTCCGTAAGCTACTTTAACTTTTCTATTATACTTATTAAATTTTGCGGATGCGAACGCTGTAATGATAAACATTGTGCCATAAACTAATATTGTTAACATACTAAATCCATAAAATGAAAACCTTGTAATTAATAAGATGGCAAACAATATTATACCAACAGGGAAGCCACCATAAAGCGTACCTATAATAACTGGTATTTGTCTTAAATCATGAATACAATTTTCATCCATATAGATAGGATAGCGCATACATAAAATAAGAGGGATACTCGTACAAAGTATAATAAGTAGTTTTTTATATTTCTTCAAATTGCGCCCGCTATCATATAAAAAATAAAAAATAAATATACTACTTAAAATGTAAAGAAGATTATTTAATACGTTTTGATTAATATAAACAAAGTTCATAATATTTGCCTCGTTATTTTGAATTTCCATTTCAAATATATTATACATGATTATAGTAGAAACTTTTTGCTTTTAATAATATAAGTTTATATCTTTTCAGCATTAGCCACGTTTAGCCACTCTTCATAAAATGCTTCAACCGATACATATCGTTCAATTCGGTTTTCGTTTACAGCACGATACGCTATTTCATATAAATCTTTACTTGCTTCCCATTTCGTAAAGGAGCGATCTTTTCCACCGCCCAAGAGAGCAAAAGCCATTGCCCCCATATTAAAAACGTTTGTTCTTGCGTCAATCATTGCATGTAGCTCGAATTCTTCAGGAGACATAAAACGAGAGGAACCCCATAATCGTCCCATTTTATTCACGTATGGTTTTTTAGAATATAAATCAATATCACAAATCTTCGTCTCGTTTGTATGAAAATTATATAAAATACTACCGTCATAAAAATCTATTGCTACATAGTTTTTCTTTTCAACAAATGTATGGAAAGAAAAAATGGAATGTAATGATTGAATTCGTTCCATAACTGATAAATGCTTAAATTTATAAAATGGAGAGCTTGGGTTAGTATATTTTTCAGGAGGTGGGAAACTCCAATGTGAATGAAGACATTCACCATCAAACCAATCGAAAATTAGTACATATCCAGAGTGAACTGGATAATGTTCAATTAGTTTTATAAGTGAGTCATGCTTTAATTCCTCGTATAGGGAAGCTGAATTTTTTAATCTTTCAATAGCGTCTTTTATTGTCCCTTTATATGCAAGTGTTTGTGCCCCTGCATATTTAATAAATTTCTTACGCCCATCTTTTTCTACACCAAAAGATAAATTGCCTGAATCTTGCTGGTCAAAAACAGCAAATACGTTTCCTAATTTCAATAGCCAATCAAAATTATGATGTTCTTTTAACTGGAATGTAACTTGATTCAACTGAATTTCAACTGGATTATCTTTCATAATATACCTCGCATTTATTATAATAAAGTTGTATATTTCAGTATTCGACATATTTTTTGAAAATCCTATGTTAATCACATGAAATTTTATAAATATAATAATAAATAATTATAAGAAGGTGGCTAAAATGGAACAACAAATCGTTATTAAACCGTATCAAAAAGAATGGCATGAAGAGTATGTAATAGAAAAAGAGAAATTTATTTCTTTATTCGGAGAAGATTGTATTGCTATTGAACATATAGGAAGTACATCCGTAGAGGGATTAGGTGCGAAACCTTTAATTGATATGATGATTGGTGTAACTGATTTGAAAGTTACCGAAAATTGGATTGAAGCGTTATTAAAAATTGGATATGAGTATGTTCCAAAAGAAACCCCTAATTGGCGTTTTTTTAGAAAGGGAAAATGGACAGCAGGCACCCACCATTTACATGTTTATATTTATAATAGTGAGGAGTGGCAGAATAACATTTTATTTCGTGATTTTCTTATAGAACATAAATGGGCACAAAAAGAATATAGAGAATTAAAAGAGAAACTTGCTGCTACATATCCTTTTGATCGTGCTTCATATACAAATGCAAAAGCACCGTTTATTCAAAATATATTAGAATTGGCCAAAACCCAAAAAAATTAAAGATTGTTATTTGAAGAAATTTAAAAATCCCTTCCAAAGATATTTATAAGGAGGGGGGCTTTTGTCACAACGATATACATTATTTCTAATTATTGGAGGCAAATTCTTTTATTTATTTCGATATATCTAGTACATTGAAAATATTAAGGGGGAATGAAGCAATGAAAGCTATTGTACATCAATATAAAAGAGGGGTAGAAGGATTAGAATATAGATTGTCATCTGAAATCAATCCTAATGCTGGTGAAGTAAAAGTAAAGTTAAAAGCTGCAGGATTAAATCATAGGGATTTATTTATTATAAACAATAGAAAAGAATTGGATCTGCCATTAGTAATAGGCTCAGATGGTTCAGGAATTGTTACAGAAATCGGAGAAGGCGTTTCAAATCATTTATTAAATAAAGAGGTTATTATTAATCCTAGCATTGGATGGGATACTATTGCCGAAGTACCAGAGTTACCAGAGGTGTTAGGTGGACCGAAAGATGGAACGTTTGCTGAATATGTCATTGTGCCAGCTGAAAATGTAGTGGCAAAACCGTCATATCTTACTTGGGAAGAGTCTGGCGTATTATCTTTATCGGCATTAACTGCATATAGAGCGCTTTTTACAAAGGGTAGATTAAAGTGTGGAGAACATGTTTTAATTCCAGGAATAGGCGGCGGTGTAGCGACGTTTGCCATGTTATTTGCGAAAGCAATTGGCGCAAAAGTCAGTGTTACTTCAAGAGTTGAGAACAAAAGGAACTTTGCCGAAACATACGGTGCAGACTTTTCTTTTAATAGTACTGGAAATTGGGAAGAGAGTTTACACGGAGAGAAAGTAGATTTAATCATCGATAGTATAGGACCAGCAACATTCTTAAAATACTTTGATGTATTAAAACCTAATGGGAGAATTGTTAATTTTGGTGCAAGCTCAGGAGATAAAATTGAATTACCATTACGAGCATTATTTTATAATCAAATCGATATTATGGGGACATCTATGGGTAGCCGTGAGGAATTTGATGAAATGATTACGTTTATAGAGAAATATAAGATTAAACCAATTATGGATAAAGTTTATTCGTTAGAAGAGGCTACTCAAGCATTAAAACGTATGGAACAGGGAGAACAGTTTGGTAATATCGCTCTACGGATGGAATAAAAATATGATTTAATAACCAATCTTTTTATATGGCTATGTTATGTAATATATACACTTATTGTTTGTGAATCATTTAATTTAAAAGGTTTTTTAATATTATATATCTTTAATTCATGTAAATAGTTACATAATTGTCAAATGAAAAATAGTAAAATGAATAAAGTGAAAATCTAAATATGTGTAAATGTTGTATACTGTGTAAATCAAGTAATATAAGAAATTATAAGGAGAGAGTAACGTGAATTACACAGTATTTCAATGGATAAACAATTTAGCGGGTACATCTGCGCTCTTAGATAAGATAATGATTGCTATTACAAATAGCGCTGCATATGTGGCTATTCTATTCATGTTTATCTTATGGTTTCATAACGGAAAGAAAGAGAATGCGATAAGGAAACAATATACAGTGTTGTATACGACACTTTCAGTAATAATTGCATTACTAGTAAATGTTTTTATTCATGCGGTATATTATCATCCACGTCCTTTTGTATCATATGATGTGAATCAATTAGTACCTCATGCAGAAAATTCATCATTTGTTAGTGATCATTCTGTACTTGTATTATCGATTGCATTCATTTTTGTTCTTAGAGGAGAAAAGTTAAGATATATTGCACTTTTATGGGCGGGTTTAGTTTGTATATCACGTTTGTATGTAGGTGTTCATTTTCCTTTAGATATAATAGGTGCGGCTGTAATAACAATTGTAACAAGCAGTTTATTGTTGCAGAAAAAACGTATATTTGAACCAATCGCAAAACTTATTTTCAAAATGTATGCACTCGTAGCGAAACGAATTCCCTTTTTAGAAAAATATAATCATGTAGCTTAAATTTCATAACTAGCCTTTCATAGATTAGGTGAAAAAATCCTCCTTTGGAAATCCAGAGGAGGGTTTTTTATTGTATATAATTGAATGGATTATTTCCAATAAGAATTTGAATGTTATGGAGTAGAATGAAAAGAATGAATATTCTAAAATTTCACGTACTGTATTTTAAGTATATAAATAAACTAGCAATAACAATAATTAGTTTCACATTGTTTTAAAGGAATTAAAAGGAAAACTTCGAAACATATAGTATTGAAAGCAAAAAACTACATAATTTATAGCACACCATATCGCAGTAATTAATTGTGAAAGAAAGGAGATAAATATGCATAAATTTCAAACGAATAAAGGCGCGCGGTATTTTATGGTTGCTTTTATTATTTTGTTTCTCATTATGCTTTTGCGTTTTTTCTATATTCAGGCAGTAGGAGTGTTGCATAATGTCAATGTAAAGGATCTAGCAAATGAACAACATAATAAAAATGGTGTTTTGGAAGCGAATCGTGGCACAATATATGATCAAGCTGGAAAAGTGTTAGTCCAAGATTCCACAACGTATCGTGTTGTTGTGAATTTAAAAGGAACAAATAAAGTGAAAAATAAAGATGAAACCGCAGAGCGATTAGCTGATGCGCTTGAAATTGATAAAGAGGACGTATTAAAAAATTTTCATGAGGGACGCACGCAAGTTGAAATTGGAAAAGTTGGCCGGAATTTATCTAGAGAAGTAAAAGAAAGAATTGGAAAATTAAAAATTCCAGGGGTATCTTTTATGTCAGAAAAAGCAAGAGTATATCCAAATGAAGATTTTGCATCCTATATACTTGGTTTTGCGAGACCTGACGATAAAGGAAATACAGAAGGGAAATTTGGACTTGAAAAGAGCCTGGATAAATATTTGCGCTCGACAAACGGAAATATAGAATATGTTGGAGCACCAAGAGGGATCCCGCTTACAAATGATATAGGGAAAATAGAACCAGCTAAAAATGGGAATAACGTATACCTTACGCTCGATAAACAAATTAATAGTTTTTTAGAAGAAGCAATGAATAAGGCGCAAGAGCACTATGATCCTTCTATGTTAGTAGGAATCATAGCGGATCCAAAGACAGGGAAAATTTTAGCAATGTCTAGTAAACCTAGTTTTAATCCTAATAAAGGCGATATCGAATATTTTTTAAATGATCCAATCGCAAATGCATACGAACCAGGTTCAACAATGAAAATATTTACGTTAGCTGCCGCGATTAATGAAGGTGTATATAACGGGAAAGAATATTTCCAATCCGGAAAATATTCCGTTGGTTCATCTGATATTAAAGATCATAACGGTGGATTTGGATGGGGATCCATTACATTTGATGAAGGTTTTGAAAGATCATCTAACGTGGCTTTTTCTATTTTAGAAGATCAGCTATTGAAACCGAATAAATTTAAACAATATATGAATAAATTTGGATTTAATCAAAAAACCGGAATAGATTTACCTGGTGAAAGTAAAAACACTTTATTATTAAATACACAAATTCAACAAGTCACAACTTCTTTCGGACAAGGCTCTACAGTAACGCCTATTCAATTAATCCAAGCTGCTACTGCTATAGCAAATGATGGGAAAATGATGCAACCATATATCGTTGACAAAGTTGTAAATCCAATAAATAAACAAGTTATTATGGAAAATCAACCGAAAGAAATTGGGAATCCGATAAAAAAAGAGACAGCGGACAAGGTAAGAGATTTAATGGAGCGTGTTATTACATCTTCAAAAGGTACTGGTACAATGTATAAAGTGGATGGTTATCCAATAGGAGGTAAGACAGGAACAGCGCAAATTCCGAATCCTGAAAATGGGCGATATATGGAAGGAAAAGAAAACTATATTTTTTCATTTTTAGGAATGGCTCCGATTGATGACCCTGAGTTAATTGTATACTTAGCTATTAAGCAGCCAAAGTTAAAGGGAGATGAGTATGGAGCTCAGCCGCTCGCTGAAATATTTAAACCAGTTATGAAAAATAGCCTTGAATATTTAAAAGTGAAACCATATACAGAAAAACAAATGGCAGATGCAACGAAACGTTCTGAATTAAAAGTACAAAATTATGTAAATCAATCAATGGATACAGTAGAGAATAGTGTAAAAAAAGAGAAACTTGAACCGATAGTTTTAGGAGAAGGAAAAATAAAAAAACAATATCCGCAATCTGGTGAAATAATGAGTGAAGGAGATCGTATCTTTTTATTAGGTGCCGACGCAAAAATGCCTAATTTACAAGGTTGGTCCATGCGTGATGTTATGTATTTCTCTAAACTATTAAAATTAGAATTAAAGACTACAGGTACGGGCTATGTAACGAGTCAAAGCATTGAAAAGGGGCAAGATATACAAGAAGGCGATACATTAGAACTAAACTTAGAACCACCTTTACAACCGTTAGTAGAGGCGAATACAAATTAATTCGGACAAAGTGAAGGGTCTATATACAATAGGCTCTTTATTTTATAAATTTAAGTAATTTCACGCACCGTAATTTTTAGAAAAAATAATAAATAAAAGAATTAACAAAAACAAGTCATTAAATGTCTGATTATTTGTTATTTACAGTCAAATATTTTTGTGATAATATGGGAAAATTAAATGCAGTGAAGAGAAGAGTAAATAAAATGAATTTTTCACAGAGAGCTCCATTTAGCTGAAAAGGAGTAAAAATTTTTTATTGAACCAAGCCTCTGAGCAGCACATCCGAACCTTTTATTAGGGGAGGACGTGAGCTCCCGTTATAGAGCTATGGTATAAGCATGATTTACAATGCAGTACCTGATAAGGTTAATAAGGCGACATATTAACAAACTAGGGTGGCACCGTGATGATAAATCTCGTCCCTAAGACAAAAAGTCTTGGGGGTGGGATTTTTTTATTGTTTAAATACAATTTGAAAAGCGGGGGCCTAAAATGAAAAACTTACTTAAAGATTGGAAATATCCTTTATTACTACTGTCCGGAGTTGGTATTGCGAATTTAGGGGCATGGATTTATTTAATAGCACTGAATGTACTGGTCTATCATAGCTGTTGCTACTTTATATGTAATTAAACCATTAGCCGCTTTATTTACAAACGCATGGTCAGGAAGTATGATTGATCGTTTAAATAAACGGAAGTTAATGATTCACCTCAATATATATCGTGCGGTATTTATCGCTATTTTACCTTTACTTCCATCACTTTGGATTGTTTATGTATTCGTATTCTTTATCAGTATGGCCAGTGCAATTTATGAGCCAACTGCTATGACGTATATGACGAAATTAATACCAGTAGAGAAAAGACAACGTTTTAATTCATTACGTAGTTTAATAGGATCTGGTGCATCTTTAATTGTTCCAGCGGTAGCAGGCTTATTGTTAATAGCGGGTACATCGGAGTTTGCTATATATATATAAATGCTATAGCATTTCTCTTATCAGGAGTAATTACATTACTGTTACCTAATCTTGATAAAAATCCCATATTACTACGTCAAATGATAAGTTATCTTTAGCTGTACTAAAAAAAGATTGGAACATCGTTTTAAATTCCAGTAAAAAATCTTTATATATCGTTTTTGTGTATTTCTTATTTCAAGGAATGATGGTTTTAGTTGCCGCAACTGATTCACTTGAATTGTCATTTGCGAAAGAAGTTTTATTGTTAACAGATAGTGAATATGGCTTTTTAGTTAGTATCGCTGGAGCTGGGTTTATTTTAGGAGCCATAACAAATACAATATTATCAAAAAAATTAACACCTTCATTTTTAATTGGAATAGGATCATTATTCATCGCAATCGGTTATTTAATTTATGCTTTTTCAAATGAGTTTTTAATTGCTACTATCGGATTCTTTATTTTATCTTTCTCTATGGCATATGCAAATACAGGATTTAACACCTTTTATCAAAATAATGTTCCTGTCCATATGATGGGACGGATTGGGAGTATATATGGGCTTGTGATTGCAGGCGTCACTATTTTAATTACGATTTTATTCGGAGTTGCAACTCAATTTATTTCTATACAACTTGTTGTTATTGTAGGGGCAGTAGTAATGCTGCTTATAACTATCATGTGTGTAGTTACTTAATTGCCATCACAGTCTAAAGAGCATTCCTCTAAGCCAATAAATTTGAAATAGTTCTCTTAGTTTTGATGTAAATCTTACGATATTAAATAGGAGGGTTCTCCCTCCTATTTATGGAAATATAAGAAAGGAGAACAATATTGATAAACAAGGGTGATTTCGGAATGAAAATAAAAGATCAAATAGACAGCATTGTAAAAGAAATGCATCGACATATAGATTTCTCTGGGGTAATTTTAGTAAAAGAAGAAAAAGGCTTAGTCTATGAAGAGGCGTTTGGTTACGCAAATCGCAATGAATGTATAAACAATACGCTACAAACAAGGTTCGGAATTGCCTCCGGTTGTAAAATATTCACTGCTATCGGTATCTGTCAACTTGTTGAAAATGGGGTAATTACCTTTCACACAAAGTTAAAAGAATGTTTACGTATTAACTTTCCAAACTTCAATGAAGATATTACAATACATCACCTTTTGACGCATAGTTCGGGTATTCCAGATTATTTTGATGAAAATATTATGGATAACTTCGAAGATCTTTGGAGACAAACTCCTATGTATCTATTAAAAAATTTAAAAGACTTCTTACCATTATTCCAAAACAGAAATATAATGTTTGTACCTGGAGGTAAGTTTCACTACAACAATGCAGGTTTTATTATACTGGGGTTAATAATCGAAGAACAGACAGGACTTAAATTTACGGAGTATATAGAAAAAAACATATTTAAACCAATTGGTATGAATGATTCTGGCTATTTTTCTTTAGATACATTACCAAGACAAACAGCTCTTGGATATATAAAAGATGAAACTAACCAAAATTGGAGAACAAACATCTACTCTATACCAATAATAGGAGGGTCTGATGGTGGTGCTTTTATTACTGCGCCAGACATGTTGAAGTTCTGGGAAGCATTATGTAACTATGAAATCATAAGCCGAGAATATACAAACATACTTTTAACTCCTCAAATTCAAGTAAATAAAAATCAGTCTTACGGATATGGAATATGGATTGAAACAAGAAAAAACAAGATATTCAAATTTCATGTAATGGGGTATGATCCAGGCGTTAGTTTTCGCTCGGCTGTATATCCAGGCTTAGGAATTACTCTAGTTATTCCATCAAATAAAGGAACAGGACCCGAAAAAATAATGAAAGAATTAGAAAACTCTTTTTCATAAGGTTAAAAGAGTTTATGAATGCACTAATAAATGCAAAAAAGACGTACTATTTATTTGTGCGTTTTTTTTGTATAAATAATGCTTAAAACTGATGGGAATCACATTCTATATTTTATGATTTTTAGTAGCTAGTTTATTTAAAATATGGAATAAAAAGAAGCGAATATAATCTTCAAATGTAAACAAGTAAATAGGAGGACTCTAAATGGAAATTCTATTTGTTATTCTACTTGTTGTTTTTATTATCATACTAATGCAAGGTAAAGAATATAAAGTGAATATTAATCGTATTTGGCTCATTCCGGCTTTGCTGTGCTTTGTGACAATCCAGTCTATTATTCATATGGGACAATTAACTATATTGAAAGTATTACTATTCGCTGTAATGCTGGGGATTGGATTTGGTCTTGGAGTGATTAGGGGAAAAGTTTTAACATTTTGATTAGATAGTGAAACGGGTCATGTATTAAGAAAAGGAAATTGGTTAAGTACAATTATTCTACTTGCTCTTCTAGGTACGAAGGTTTTGATTAAACAAAGTATGTTTTCTGGCAGTACCCACTATACATTAATGGTTGTAACAAATACCTTTTTATGTATCACATTAGGTACTGTAATTAGTAGACGATATTATATTTGGAAAAAGTATAATGAATTAATACAAAAAACATGAAAGTATTCATCCATTGTTTAACAGCGCCGTGAACGGTAATACTAAATAACATTGAACTTTTACAACAAGGGATGATAATATGATATTCATTTACACAGATTTCGGCGGAACACATTCAACTGCACTTGCTGCAGCTTATCATTTAAATAAATTGCCAACGGATCGTAAGTTAACGAAAGAGGAAATTTTGAATGTAGAGTACTTTAATAAATTGAAAACAGAAGATATGGGGAAAATCATTTTTCATGGAGTAGATGAAAATAGTAATCCGGTTTATACAATTGGATGCGGCGCATCAAAAGTCGTTGTACCTGCGATGAAGCATTTAGGAGAGATTCTGCAAAAACATTATCAAAGTCATGAAAAGATTATTTTTTCTAATACATCACCAACAGTACCTTTACCGATGACTTTCGGTGGTCTGTTTTCTAGAAGGTTCCACATTGATTTTATCGGCGTACCATTACTTGTATGGGGAGCGAAACTAAGCTGTGATAACATACAAAGACTTGTTAGTTATACGAAGGAAGCTGGCCGATTGACAAATGATTATGTAGTAATTTTAGATAATGAAACTTTTAAATAATGTATGATAAGAGAAAATTGGGAAAAACTCCAGTTTTCTTCTTTTTTTGTCGAAAATGACAAAAAATATCCACATTTACTATTCATCTACTATAGCCAAAACAATAAAGTCCTGTTACTATTACAGGGATATTCTCTTTTCGTAACATAAATATATAGAAAAGTCAGAAAAGAGGAATTGAATTAAGGGAGGAACAACATGAAGCGTGTTGCTTGGATTACTGATAGTACAACTGCGAGTTTTAAAACAGAAGGAGATAACTTTGTTATCCCAATTGAAGTTATTATTGATGGTGTGTCGTACAAAGATTGTGAAGAAGGTGTGCGTGAACGCGTTTATAATGCTTTGAACGAAGGTAAAACTGTCACTACATCACAACCTAACATAGGGGAAATGGTAGATTTATTTTCGAAATGCAAAGAAGAATATGAAGAGGGATTTGCAGTTGCTATTAGCGGAAAAGTAAGTGGAACCTATCAAAACATGAAGTTAGCTGCAGAAATGGCTGGTTTCCCATTAACGGTATTAGATAGCGAAACAACAAGCTATCCAATGGATGAACTAATTAGAAAAGCGAAAACGTTATACAATGATGGTATGACTTTACAAGATATACACAATACATTAGTAAATGAAAAAAGAAGACCTTTCCACGTATTCCCGAAAAGTTTAAAAGGCCTTTACGCAAGTGGACGTGTAAAAGGCGTTCAATTTTTACTTGGAAGTTTATTAAGTGTTAACTTAATATTAGAAGTAAAAGGTGGAGAGTTATTACTTGAAAAGAGAGTTCGTAAAATCCAAAAATGTCGAGAATACATTAAAAATGAACTTGAAAAAGAATTACCAAAAGTACTTCATATGTTCCATGCAAACGATAAAGATGGAGCTGAAGAATGGATTGCAGACATTAGACAAGCATTCCCTGAAATGGATTTCAAACTATATCCATTACCAATTTCATTTGCGGTTCATGCAGGTGAAGGTACAATAGCAATTAGTTATTAAGAGGAAAACCCGTGAATGATTCGCGGGTTTTTTATTTAATTAAAATGAAATTGGAGGCATATTACGTCGCCATCAATCACAAAAGCTCATTTTATCGTTTTGGGAGCTCTACTTGATTTGAAATTAAAAATATAAACCTTTGCCTACTGGCTGAACAGTTTCTAGCACAGTATCGACCATTTTTTCATTGATTAAGGTTCTTATAATCCAAGCTGAAAGATCTTGAGCAGCAAAACAACCTGCAGCAGTCGAGATATTTCCTTCGTTCACAAAACTTTGTTCAATAACATTCACATCAAATTTTTTAAGCTGTTCTACTGCGGATGGATATGTAGTGGCTTTTTTACCTGTTAGCAATTTTTTTGCTCCTAGTAGTAATGAACCAGAACACATAGATCCTATTAATTGTCTTTGGGGATCTACATGAATGCTATTAATATATTCTTCGTTTTTATATAAATCTTGTACACCTTTACCGCTTGCAAATATTACTGCGTCAGCAGTAGGAATATGAGATATGCTTCCTGTCATAGGAATACGTAAGCCAGACATGGATATATGAGTTTTTTCCGTTCCTAATAGTTGAACGTTCCAATCAGAAATACCACCAACTAAACGTACACGATTTAATAAATCCCATGGTAAAAAAACATCTATATCAGTAAAATTATCGAAACAGACTATTGCAATTTTCATTTTCTAATCCCTCATCCCGTATGTATGTCCCCTTATTTAGAATATAAACTTCTTCTTTTTATGTTCTATATTAAGTTATAAATTCCTGTATATTCTATGCGATGGAAATTTAATTAAATAAAAGAATTATACACCTATAAAATAAGTGACATTCAAATATCCTATACATATCGTAAATAATGTTGTTTAGAAAGTTTAAAGGGTTTTTAAATGTAAAAATAGAAATTTATATAAAAAAATATATAAATGGTAGTGATGCTATGAAAATAGGTAAATTTGGTGAATTAAATAACATAAGTATTGATACAATAAGACATTACATGGATCTCGGTCTCATTATTCCTGAAAAAAAGGGAGGTCACTATTTTTTTGACGAGTATTGTCAAACCGATTTAGAGTTTATATTACAATACAAAGAGCTAGGATTTAGCTTGAATGAAATTAAAGAACTATTTTTTTATAAAAATTTAGCGAAATCTATGAATTACGAAAAAGATACTTTTTACCAATCTTTATTTAAACTGAAATATGACAAGGTGGAACAGGAAATAAAACTTTTGGAGAAGAAACGGAATAAATTAAAAGAAGTGCTACATGATTTATTATTAACAAATGAAACTTCTAATTCAATTATTGGGGTAGATTTAAGTGTACTACATTTACTTACATGTTCTAAGTGTAGACAAAAACTAATTCTTCAAGATGGAATTATTAATAACAATCAAATTACAGAGGGAAAGTTAATTTGTAATTGTGGTGAAGAATATATAATTACTTCAGGAATAATAACTGCTGATAAATCATTTCATGCAAATGAGCAACCGTCACATGAAAATACTATTTCGGATTATATTCATGAAACTGATAATGCGTATTTGGAAAATATGCATAGAGAAGGGCAATGGGCGAAAAAGAAACTATTACATTTAAATTTAAATAGTAAATTAATACTGGATATAGGATCGGGGCTTGGGTTCTTTTTGAGAAACATTTATGAAGAACTGCCAGAGGATTGCTTATACATTGCAGTGGATCGAGATTTTAATAAACTTTTATTTTTAAAGGATGTATTAGCAAGTAGAAATCCGAAAAGAAATATTCTCTTTATCTGTGCTGATTTTTTGAACATCCCTATTCAGAATCAGTCTGTTGATATTGTAATTGATCATTCTGGTACGAGCAATTATAGTTTTGAGCATGAGAATTTTTTACTTCACGAATTAAATCCACTTTTTAAAACGGATTGTTATTTATTAAGCCTATTTATTTTATTTAAAAATTTCAGCCCAAATAGCCAAATTACAAACAACTTTCGAGCAAATTTTACACTTTCAAAAGTAACAAAAGAAGTCCAAAATCTACAGTTTCAATCCATAGATGAAAGTACTTCAAACCATTTGAAGCGAGGTGGAAAGTACGAGGATTTCTTTGTTCAAGGAGAAGAGATTTATACATATTCATTTTTCGGAAAAAGATAAGATTAACCTCAACATAAAAAGTCCGGCTATAAAACCGGACTTTTTATGTTGATTTATACTTTTTGCGATTAAAAGAAAAAGAGAATGTTAATCTACATATTTAGCACTTACATGACAGTCTCTTGTCGGTATATGTCTAGTAAGAGAAAAGATAGCCAAACCTAAAGATAATAAAACTAGAGATCCACCAACCCAGGCCATATTGGCGACATCATGTACTTGTTTTAAAGCTATACCTCCAACTGCAGAGCCAAGTGAAATTCCTATTTGTAGGGCTGAATTATTAAAACTTTGCTGTATATCTGACGTATCCGGGGTAGTTTGGATTAAATAACTTTGTTGAGGTGGTGCAAGCCCCCAACTCAATGCAGCCCAAACTATCATAACAGGAATAAATAGGATAATAGAAACTGCCATAAACGGTAATATAAATAAGATTAGAGCAAATAAAGTAATAACTATCACAATACTTTTTGGAGCGCCTATTTTATCTGATAAAACACCGCCGAACGCTCCGCCACTTACTGCAGCTATACCAAACACTAAATAAAATATGCTAATCCAATAAGGGTTTAGGTGGAACTTATCTTCTAAAAAAGGAGTAAAATAAGCATATAGAGTATAGTGTCCCGCTAACATAAACATGGTAGCTAGATGAGCAGCGCCTAGTTTTGGACTACACACGGCCTTTAATTGAATAGATAAAGGAATTCGATTTTCCTTTTCCTCTCCAGGTATTTTCTCTAAAAATACTGAAATTAAGATGATAGATCCCAATGATAAAATAGCAATACATAAAAAAATAACTCTCCACCCAAATGTGTTCGAAATTAATATGCCTAGTGGTACTCCTAGAACAAGTGAAGAGCTAATACCCATATAAATTAATCCTAATGCTTTTGCTCGGTAAGAGGGATTAACAATCTTTGCTGCAATTGTAAGGGAAAGTACTACAACTAAAGCTGTACTCATAGCGGTTAAAATTCTTGCTATCATCATAAAAGTAAAGTTCGGACTGAAATACGTAAGTATATTACCGATTAGAAAAATGTAAAGTGAAATAATATACAATTTTTTTCTTTCCACTTTACTCGTGAAAATTAATAATACAGGCCCTGCTATTGCATAAGTAAAGGCGAAAATTGTAATTAATTGACCAGCGGAACTTAATGAAACATTAAAATCTTTAGCGATGTCTGGCAATATTCCTCCAACAATAAGCTCTACAAGACCTACTGCTATTGTTGCTAAAGCTAATATAAATACTTTGAAATTCATTTTTTGTAATCCCTTCTCGTCATTATTTACCTTAGAACAAAAAAACTCCTGACTACAAACGCTATAATACGCATTTTGTAGTCAGGAGTTATTGGTTCCTGGTAGAGACCCCCAAGCCATATTCTTGGAGTTATACATGATTCTCATATGTAATTAATCAATGTAATAGAAGATACCATATTACTTTTTATATTTCAATAAAAAATTAGCATTCGTATATATAATCCTAAGTCTTTTATAGCAATCATTTTATTTCTATCAGTACAGAGAGACGTAAAAACCCACAGTTGATAAAAGATGGGGTTGGCCCCATCTTTTATTTATTTCTCCTTAAAACTTTTCAAATTGTACATATTGATATCGGGTTAACCCGAGACCTTACACTATACGTAATACAAAGAAAAGCGAGGGAAATGTTATGGGAAGTTTACGATTACATATAGAAAATAAAAAAAGCAATCAAGAACTTAGAAACATTTTTTTATATTCAATTGCAAAAACAGTATCAATATTCGGTAGCTCTATTTATAGTTTCGCATTAGGATTATATGTTTTACAAATAACTGGGTCCGCATTAAATTTCGCGATTACGCTCATATTAGGAACGATTCCAATGATTGTTATGAATCCGTTTGCTGGTGTCATTGCTGATAAGGTTGATAAAAAGAAACTAGTTGTTTGTATGGATTTACTCAGTGGATGTTTATTAATAGCTATTTATATATTAAGCAGCTATTATGGATTAAACTTATTCTTCATTTATACTACAACCTTTCTTATGACAGTATTTACAACCTTTTTTGGAATAGGATTAGAAGCTGCAAAACCTAATATCGTCTCTAAAGAGAGGCTTATGAGTATTAATTCTATAAGTAAAATTATCGATTCCATATCTTTAATTCTAGGCCCTATGCTAGGGGGGATTGTTTTTGTAGTCTTTGATATGAAAACATTTATCATTATAAACGGTATTTCATTTATTCTTTCGGGTATATCCATATTATTTATTAACTTTAAATTGTTCGAGCAAAACATAAATGAGGAATATTCTATTAGAGAAATTCATTTTATTAAAGATATAAAAGAGGGATACTCTTACTTAATGGAGAGGGAAAGTTTAAAGAATACGTTTAATATATTAATTTCCCTTAATTTCTTCTTAGGTTTTTCTGTAACTGTTCCATTGCCATACATTATTAATACAGTTCTCAATCTTAGTTCTAAACAATTTGGTATGATTCAAGGGACTTTTCCGATAGGTATGATAGTTGGTGCAGTATTAGTAAAAAAGATAACTGATCGTTATTCTTATTCCTATCTATTGAAAAAAATAAGTTTTATGTTGGCGATTTTTATGATAGTTTCAGGTATTCCTGTTTTATTCAAAAGTATTGAAGTAAATAATATTATATTTGTTACTATGTATTGCGCTATTATGTTCTTTGTAGGGCTAACGATAGCATTCATTGATATCCCTTTAATTTATTTTATGCAAAAAGAGATCCCGGATGAATATAGGGGTAGAGTGCTTAGTATTGGATTAAGTATAGGTAAAATGATGCAGCCGATAGCATTGGTATTATCAGGTCTATTATTAAATCATATTCCAGCCTACACGATTCCAATTGGAGGAGGCATTGTATTTCTTATTTTGAATAAAGTTTATTCAAATAAGTTGAATTTAGAAATTCATTCAAAAGGGTATAGTGTTGAACGTAATTAAATAATATCGAAAAAGCGCAGGATCATCATCCTGCGCTTGTCTATCGTAATTCCGTTTTATTCAACTCATACACTTATCAATATTATCTTTTTTAATACCAATAAATAATCCTCATTCTTTTAAATCGAGATTGTAGAAATACTGTTAATTGTAGCATGTCTCTTCACTGAATACTTAGACAAAAAGGGGCTTAAATGTTGAAAAATATATTAGAGAGAGTATTGAAAAAGCATACGGTGGGGGGGATTATCTACAACTATAATACATGTTATCATATGTTCATATTGTTAAAAACCTAAATTTCCCATTAGAGGAAAGGAAGACTAAAGAAAGAGTTGGAAGAAACGTAGATATAGTTTAAACAAAGGGGTAAATATTAATGAAACATAAAATATTAACAGTAGTCTTACCAATTACATTAGCATTAGGAGTAGGTTGCAGTAAGGATGTCTCCGAAACAAAGAAAACTGATAGTATAAAAGTAGCAGAAGAAAAGCAAGATGATGGTAGATTAAAAAACGCACATGATTACAAAGAAAAGGTTAATGATGTAGCAAAAGAGTGGGTAAACCAGTATCAAGTTATATCAGATGTAATAGCAAAAGACCCTTCATTTGCTACTACAGAAAATGAGTTTAAAGCAGAAATAGGTAATTTTAAGGTTGTAACACAGAAAATGAAAGAGATAAAACCACCTAAGAAATATGATGATTTACAAAAAGAGTTGTCTGATGCAATGTTAATGTACGAAGACTCCTTAACAGAAATGGTAGAAGGTTTAGATAAAGGTAACCCTGAAACAGTCACACAGTCTTCTAAACATATGGATGATGCTTTAAAGAAGATAAAGAAAACAATACAGACAATAAAAGAACTAAAAGATAAATAGTAGTAATTAGGATATAGATTTCTATGAGATACAAAATTTTAACTATATCTACAAGGGATTCTTTTGCATAGTGATCAAAATTCCCGGGATATTCTAAGCTAATTTAATGATTCCCTACAAAAAATAAGACAGGACACGATATTGATTTAAAGTAAAACGTAAATTATAAAAAGCGCAGGATCCATATCCTGCGCTTTTTTATCGCAATTCAGCTGTTTTTCTAATAACAATCTTATCAATATCATCTTCTTCATCACCAATAAATAACCCGCGTTCCTTTAAGTACGCCTCAAAATATAAATCTGCTTCTGCACGTTCATCATATGGTTTTACAGATAGAACGAAACCTAATTTATTTTGTTCCTCTAAATGAGAAGTGGAGATGTAGGCCGGTACATTGTGGCGTAAAAAGAGTTCTTTAACTGGAATAATCATATCTTTCATTAATTTCGTTAACATACCCATTTCAAACTCGAAATTAAAACGATCTATGCTACATAAATCAGCGAATACAACACCGATAAAACCCGTATTAAATACTTCTTGATATTCCACTTCTTCGTTACCGTAAAAATTCTTTTCGATTAAATAATTTACAAAATACGCAACACCGTCACTTTGTTCAAATGGTTTCGTTGAAAGAACAAAGCCTATTTTCTTTTGTTTATGTAAATACACACATGACATGTATGCTGAAATGTTATGTTCTTTAAATAGAGAACTTGTTGCCCCAGAGAGACCATCTAGTACGTGATGAACAATTTGAAGTTTTTTACGAGCGAAATAATAGGATTTCTTTTGTAACTCCAATGTATCAATAAAGACAGAGCCGATAAAGCCTGTATTTGAAATAATAGGTGTTTGCTTTTTTCTTCCTCTGCGCTTTGCTTGAGCCATTGTAAAAATCATCCCTTCATGTACAATTAAAATAAAAAGAACGTTTGTTCGTATATTTATATTTTACTATTAAAACGCTCTAAAGTAAAGGGTTTTTGACGAAAAAAACAACAAAAAAGACACCTGTAAAAGGTGTCTTAAACGCTGTAGGGAAGAGGGTTCGCTCCTACAATTTATATTATGATACAGAAACGATCTCTTCTGTATCTTCTACATCTAAATGACAGTCCATTGTACGAACATCTTGATCTTCATGACTTCCGAAATAAATAGTAATTTTCATATGTATCGCTCCTTTATTCTAGGAATACCTAAAATAATTACTAGTAATGTTAATATTTATTATATACCACTTTTTTCATTCCGACAACGTTATATCGTTTTTAATTCTTTTAGGACAAAAAGAGTGATATATAGAGCTATTTTTATAGAAATAGGTACATTTCTTATATGTTATATTTAATACTGAAGGATTCGAATGTTAATTTTTATGAAAGGAGAAAAATGAATGAATTATAAACAGTTATTAATAGATAATTTTACATATAAAACGTCATATATTGCGTGGCAGTTACATGGAATGAATGTAAAAGAAACGAAGGACTATATTGTTGTTGACTGTGGTTTACCGGCAGATACATTCAATATCATTACTTTGCTAAACAATAATTTAACGGAAGGCATTGAGCCATTATATAAAGAGGTAAACAACTATAATCAAAAGAAATTTCCAATGAGTGTTTGGTTTTGGGACGATAGGCAAAAACAGACTATAAAAAGCGAATTAATAAAACTTGGCTTACAAGAAGCAGAACAAAATATTGCGATGGTAGCAAACTTAAAAACAATACATCCAACAATAAATATACCAAAAGATTTTAAGATACAAAAAGCCTTTTCACCAGGACAAATTAAAAATTTTGGAGAAGCGTTAGCTAGTCTATTTGGTACATCAGAGGAAGGTATACATGTTCAAACATTCTACAATCAGACCGCTTATTTCGACTTATGGAATAGTGGAAATATGAAACTATACTTAGGAATTTATAAAGATGAAGTCGTATCAGTCGGTTCATTAGTATGTACAAAAGATAGTGTTGGTATTTATGATATAGCAACGAAAGAAGAAATGAGAGGAAAAGGATTTGGCTCTACTATGTTTCATTACTTGCTGCAGGAAGCAAAGAAATTAAATGTTGCTCAATGCGTATTACAAGCTTCACCTGATGGGATTAATATTTATAAAAAGGCCGGTTTTCAATCTGTTGGACAAATGACTGTATTTGAAAATCGACATTTAATCGAATAAATTATTCGATCCAAATTGCTTTTATGTAGGAGTTAATACATCATTATGAAAAAGATATATATTATTACAATACTTTGCACCTTTATAGTAATAGGTACTTTTGTTTTTTATAAAGTAGATGAACTTAAGTACACGAAAGCTATTAATCAATCAACTCATATAAAAAACATTGCACATAGAGGAGCTTCTGCGTATGCACCAGAACATACAATAGCAGCTTATACATTAGGACAACAACTAAAAGGAGATTATATAGAAATTGATCTTCAAATGACAAAAGATGGACATTTAGTAGCTATGCATGATGAAACAGTAAACCGCACTACAAATGGTACTGGGCTAGTAAAGGAACATACGTTAGAAGAAATAAAGCAACTTAATGCAGGTTCTTTTTTTAATAAAAAGCATCCAACTTTAGCAAAGAAAGAATATGAAAATGCAACAGTTCCAACATTAGAAGAAATTATTGAAACGTTCGGGCGTAACGCTAACTATTATATTGAAACAAAATCACCAGATAAATATACTGGTATGGAAGAAAAACTATTAGAAATTATAAAGCAATACGAAATAAATGATAAAGTTATGATTCAATCATTTAGTGAAGAAAGTCTCCAAAAAATTCATAGTTTAGATGTTACTTTACCGCTAGTACAATTACTATCTTACAAAAAGGCAGCTCAATTAACCGAATTAGAGATGAAAAAGTATAAAACATACTGCATCGGTCTTGGGATGAACTATAAATATATTGATTCAGCTTATGTAAAGAGAATAAAGAAATATGGATTAGAAATTCACCTATTTACTGTAGATAATGAAAAAGATATGAAAAAGTTACTTTTATGGGGCGTTGACGGGATGTTTACGAATTACCCGAATCGTTTACATTCGTTATTACAATCTTAATCTGTAATGGTGTAATTATCACTGAACCAATAAAACAAGTATATATAGATAGTTCGTGATCCAGATAGTAACATCATTGAATACTTAAGGCCAATATTGAAATGAAATCGGAAAAAGAATCCAATAAAAGTATTGGATTCTTTTTATTTAGCTCTATGTGACTAACTTAAAGCAATACGATTTTCAATTTATAAATAAAATATTACATTGAGTATGATTTTTCGTAATAATCATCAGAAAGTAACGAAAATGTAATGGATTTTAACTACGCTTTTTATATTTTTTTGATACACTGACTACGAGAGGAATACCGATTAATGTAGGTAAAAACCAAAACCATATAGGTGGCAGTAAGTTGATTAAGGGAATATGAATACCGACATTTACTAAAAGTGCAGTAACAGCACCAATATAAGAGCCTAACATACCTCTAATATGATGGTGAAGCCAATTTTTCCAACGTTTTTTTCGTGCGAGGTATCCATAAATCGCAAATGAATAAGAGAAAATTGCTACATAAAATAAATATGCGATTTTATCCCAGTTTATAATGGATAATATAATGGCAGTAACGGTGATAACAACATAGGATGCGTGATATATTTCACCCCATTCCGTATGTTTACCTTTCTTCTTTTGAGCAACCATCGCTATTATCCCAGTTATTAAACATATCGTTCCAAATAATATGTGGATGGTTAAAAGAATGTTGAAAATGCTCATCATAATTCCTCCCTTTTTATTTTTATAGTATTGCAGCATAGGAGAAAAGTTGAAACATATTGTTTATTCACTTTAATATATTGAAGTAAAGGTACTTCAAGAACAAATTTACACGGACAAATTTTTCTTGAGTCTAGTGAGACACGTATTACGTGAAATGAAGGAGAGACTTCCATGTTTACATCTATTACATATTTACAATCAGGGAATGACAAGCAACAAAAAGTATATGATGTTTTGAACAAACTAAATATTATGGAGGATTTAGCTTTGTATAGTCCCGTTCTTTGTGGGACAATCCCTATAAGAATTGATACTCTTCAATCTGACTTAGATATAGTAATGGAAGTACATAACTTTGATGTTTTTGAACAAGAAATGAAATCTTTATATGGTTCTTATGAAGGGTTCAAAATAAAAAAGAAAAAAATGAAAAATACTGAATCGATAAAGGTAAATTTTAAATTTGAAGGTTTTGAATTTGAATTATTTGCTCAGCCTAAGCCAGTGCGTAATCAAAATGCATATAGACATATGATAGTAGAGCATATGCTATTAATGCAGCATCCCCATATAAGGGAAGAAATTATTCGTTTGAAAGAAAACGGTATGAAAACAGAACCTGCTTTTGCTCAAATATTAAATATTGACGGAGATCCTTATGAGGAACTTATTTTGTTAGGGCAGGAAATGAGATTGTGGTAAATAAGATACACAAAAACTCCTTTATAGATAGAAGAGGAGTTTTTGTTATGCCATTAGCTTACGAATTAATTCACTCAGTAATTTAATCCCGTTAGTTATTTGCTCTGGAGAAGCATATCCATATGATAAACGAATGTATTGATCTGATTCTTCTTCATAAATACGCCCTGGGTTTAAAAGAATTCCTTTTGATAGTGCCTCTGAAAATAATTTCTTCATCGGAATGCTAGGTATAATCTTTAGCCATATAAAGAATCCGCCGCTAGGAATATCCCACGTTGCAACATATGCACAATACTTATTTAAAGCCCGTATCATGATTTGTCTTCGTTCTTTTAGTTGAATTCTTACGTTCGCTACATGTTCTTCATAAAAACCTTTTTTTATCCATTCAGCAGCAACTCTTTGAGATAAAGAGCTCGATCCATAGTCTGTTTGCATTTTTATATCTGACAATCTATCAATAACAGGTTCGGGTCCAATAATCCATCCAATTCTAAGTCCTGGGCTAAGTGTTTTAGATAGGCTACCAATATATAATACATGTCCATGTTTATCTATCGACTTTAAAGGAGCTGGAGGTGGTTCATCAATCCATAACTCACGGTAAATATCATCTTCAATAATAGGTAACTGTTCCTTTTCACATATTTTTATTATTTCTTTTCTTCGCTCTTTAGACATTAACATCCCTGTTGGGTTTTGAAAACTAGGGATAGAATATAAAATGTTTTTCTTTTGACTATATTTAATGCGTTTTAATAATTCGTTAGGTAAAACACCGTGATGATCCATAGCTATACCAGATAAATTTATATTTGCTGATTGAAATACATGAAGTGAATATAAGTAAGAAGGTTGTTCAAGTAAAACAGTTGATTCTCGATGTAAAAGACCAATTGATATTAATTGCAATGCTTGTAATGCACCAGAGACGATTAATATAGAACTCGGTGACGTATGGATTCCAAATGATTTTACGTATTTACTTATTGCTTCACGTAACGGATAAAACCCTTTTTGTTCTTCGTATCCGAAATAATCTAATTCGTCACTTACGCTTTTCATAATGGACTGCATCGTTTTTAGCGGGAAAAATTCAGGAGCAAGTTCACCTTTACTAAGGTGGATAAGTGTTTTATTTGCTTCTGCTTCATTTATTTCTCGCACCATTAACTTGCTAGGCTTATGAATACCAGCCTTTACATATTCACTCCAATCAGGCGGGGGATTCGTCGCTAATAATGACCATGTATTATTCGTTACAATTGTTCCTGATCCGATTTGTCCTTGAATTAAGCCATCTGCCATAAGTTCATCTAGCGCAGTTATTACAGTACTTCGATTTACATGAAATAATTTAGCTAACTGCCGTTGACTAGGAATCTTACTTCCAATAGGCCATTCTCCGTTTTCAATTTTTTCTTTCATATAGTCTACTATCTGCCGATATTTAGGCAGTTTTTTATTAATTGTCATAAAAAAACTCCCTCGTTCACTTTAAAAATGCTAAGTGGTTGGTTTTTACGATAAGTAACTGGTTGAAGACATTGTATCAACTATTAAATATGATGAAAAGAAATAATTGGTAATTATAAAGTGGTTGGTTTGAAGGGGGAGAAAACATGAATTATAAAAAACGAGATATTCCGATTATTTGTGCTCATGCTTTTACGATTTTAATATGGGGGACTGCCTTTCCGGCAATTCGTATGGGGCTTGAATCTTATACACCTGAGCATCTTACTTTACTACGTTTATTAATCGCTTCATTTATACTCCTGTTGTTTTCTTTTATTTACAAGTTACGGCTACCAGATTTAAAGGATATCCCAGCAATTTTTATGTTCGGTGCGTTAGGATTCACTTTTTATCACATAGCATTAAACTATGGCGAAAAAACAGTAAATGCTGGGTCTGCAAGTTTAATTGTTTCCGTCACACCTATAGTAACGGCAATTCTTGCTTCTGTTTTTTTGAACGAAAAAATGAAATTAAATGGTTGGATCGGTGGGGTAATTAGTTTTATAGGAATTGCTCTCATATCATTTAGTCAAGGAGATGCTATTCAATTGAATAGTGGGGGATTATTTATATTATTAGCAGCTATTTCGGAAAGCCTATATTTTGTTTTCCAAACTTCTCACTTAAAAAAGTACGGCTTTTTACCATTTACCATATATACAATTTTATCTAGTACTGTATGTATGCTTATTTTCTTACCTGGAATGTATACAGAAATACTAGCAGCTCCTCTTGAAGTGAATATGAGTGTTATATATTTAGGTTTATTTCCAACAGTACTCCCATATATCGCATTGGCTTATATCATATCTCATTCTGGTGCTGCCGAGGCAACAAGTTCCCTATATTTAACGCCAGTAACTGCATGTTTTATTGCTTGGATATGGTTAGGAGAAATGCCAACTTTAGTTTCGATAATTGGCGGAGGGATTACTATACTTGGAATTGTGATTGCTCATATACCAGTATTAAGAAAAGAAAAGAATAGGAATTTAGCAAATAATCAATCCGTATAATGTAATTCAATAATAATTTTATGATACTTTTTCATATAGTTTCTTTCTTATGTTGATAAATATAATACTTTATATTTCAGTTAAATATTGTATGTTACATTTTACGTAGTAAGCATTTTAAAAGGAGATGACAACATAATGAATGGAAAAAGAAATATTTTCACATGTATTTCTATTATAGCAATCGGTCTAGCTAGTTTTTCTAATTCTAGTTTCGCGGCAAGTGTAACGGACAATTCAGCACAAAATTCTATTCCCGTAGTTAATCAACAAGTAGCTGCTGCAAAAGAAATGAAACCATTTCCCCAGCAAGTTAATTATGCAGGTGTTATAAAACCTAATCATGTTACACAGGAAAGTTTAAATGCTTCTGTAAGAAGTTACTACGATAACTGGAAAAAGAAATATTTGAAAAATGATTTATCTTCTTTACCTGGTGGTTATTACGTAAAAGGAGAGATTACGGGTGATGCGGATGGGTTTAAGCCACTTGGAACTTCAGAAGGTCAAGGATATGGGATGATAATTACGGTATTAATGGCTGGTTATGATTCGAATGCTCAAAAAATCTATGACGGTTTATTTAAAACAGCAAGAACTTTTAAAAGCTCTCAAAATCCTAATTTAATGGGATGGGTTGTCGCAGATAGTAAAAAAGCACAAGGTCATTTTGATTCTGCTACTGATGGGGATTTAGATATTGCGTATTCCCTTCTGCTTGCTCATAAGCAGTGGGGATCAAATGGAACGGTTAATTATTTGAAAGAAGCACAAGACATGATTACAAAAGGTATTAAAGCTAGTAATGTTACAAATAATAACCGACTAAATTTAGGAGATTGGGATTCTAAAAGTTCACTTGATACGAGACCATCTGATTGGATGATGTCACACCTTAGAGCATTTTATGAATTTACAGGTGATAAAACTTGGCTTACTGTTATTAATAATTTGTACGATGTTTATACGCAATTTAGTAATAAGTACTCTCCAAATACAGGGCTTATTTCAGATTTTGTTGTGAAAAACCCACCACAACCAGCACCTAAAGATTTCTTAGATGAGTCACAGTATACAAATGCATATTATTACAATGCTAGTCGGGTACCATTAAGGATTGTAATGGACTATGCGATGTATGGAGAGAAAAGAAGTAAAGTTATCTCTGACAAAGTCTCTTCATGGATTCAAAATAAGACGAATGGAAATCCTTCTAAAATTGTGGATGGTTATCAATTAAATGGATCAAATATAGGTAGTTATCCAACTGCTGTATTTGTGTCACCGTTTATTGCTGCAAGTACAACGAAAAGCGATAATCAAAAGTGGGTAAATAGTGGATGGGATTGGATGAAGAATAAGAAAGAAAGTTACTTTAGTGATAGTTATAATTTATTAACTATGCTATTTATTACAGGTAATTGGTGGAAACCAGTACCTGATGATAAGAAAATAGAAAACCTAATAAATGATGAAGCTCAAAAAGGATACGATAAATAACAGGGTATTCTTTTTAGTAAAAGGAATTAGCACTATGCTAGTTCCTTTTTAATATTTCGTGAAGCAATATAGGTTTACAATTAAATAAAGAAAAATTTAATAAGATCATGTTGTAGGTTGTTGTTGGAAAAGGGAGAATATGTCACTCTGTTGAATATAAAAATACAACTTATTTATAAAGGAGCCTAAAATATTGAATATCCAGTTAAAGATTGTTACGAGAGCAAATTGGGAAGATGCATTAAAATTACAAGTTAAAGAAGAGCAAAGAAAATTTGTACCAACTGTAGCAGTTTCACTTGCTAAAGTATATATAAAACCAGATGGTGACAATGTAGAATACATACCATTTGCGATATACGACGGCGAGCTAATGGTTGGTTTTGTAATGCACGCTGTTATAAAAGAGACAACTGATATGTATTGGATAAACGGCTTTATTATCGATCAAAAGCAGCAAGGCAATGGGTATGGAAAAGCAGCATTACAGAAAAGCATTTATTTAATAAAAAATACATATAAGGCGTGTAGAGAAATAAGGTTAACGGTACATAAAGATAATGTCTCTGCAAAGAAATTATATGAACATTACGGTTTTCAACCATTGGGACATGATTATGATGGGGAGCAAGTGTATCGTTTATTTGTTTAAGTATTATAAAGTAAAGGTGTGAAAGGAAAGATGCAATTTTCGGAAGTGAAAATCGAAGTGTTTATTCCTGAAGAATACATTGAGATATTGCGGGATGAGCTAAATAGAATTGGTGCTTGTAAAACAGGAAAATATGACCATTGTCTTTCCTATAGTTCCGTGAAAGGATACTGGAGACCATTAGACGATGCAGCACCTTTTAACGGAGAAATTGGTCAAATATGTGAAGGGAACGAATGTAAAATTGAAATAAAGTGTAAAGAGGACCTTGTAAAGGATGCACTTAAAGTGATTAACGAAATTCATCCGTATGAAACCCCTATGATTTATATTATACCGATATTAAATGACTATTTTAATCAAATATAAAGTAAATGACTGGGAGGAAGAAAAATTGAAAAATAAATTTCATCATATTGTGCGAGCTGTATTGATAAAGGATAAAAAATTGTTAGTGGCTGAATATATTGGCCATCATTATTTTTTACCAGGTGGTCACGTTGAAGTTGGCGAATCGGCTGAGAATGCATTAATAAGAGAATTGCGAGAAGAACTCGGAGTTAACTGTAGTATAAAACAATTTTTAGGCGTAATAGAAAACAAATGGGAAGACCGAGAAGTTCTTCATCATGAAATTAATCACATTTTTGAAATAGATTCACAAGAGTTACATAATGATTTCATACCAAAATCTAAAGAGTCTCATTTAGCGTTTCACTGGATAGATTTTACTCAAGAAGCTTTAAATACTTATAAAATCATGCCAGCGCCTTCAGTTAAAGAGTTGCTAGAAAGAAAATTAAGCGATGAACTACTAAACTGTTGGATTAGTAATTTTTAAATACCTCTATTAATAATAAATTTGTCTACCGAAAAGGAATTAAGAAAATAGGCTAAAAAACAAGGTACATCACCTAGTGTAAGTTCATATTTTGTTGATGTACGCATTTAGTCTATAGTCTTGTTTCTACCTTGTTTGCAAAATTATACGAACTTTAACATTGGGACGGAATTTATTTTTATAAATGGAGGGTTTCGTAATGAATCAGTTTCAACAAGAACTACAATCATTAAATCTTAATGATTATCAATCTGGTAATGTTGTGTATTGGGATCAACTACAACAAAATCAATATCCATACTATTACATTCAAGACGATGCACGTCGTTGCGGCGGATGCGGTGGTTGTGGTGGACGCTGTGGCGGATGTGGCGGTAGATGCGGTGGTTGTGCAGGTCGTTGCGGCGGATGCATAGGTTGTGCGGGATGTTTCGGTTGCTTTAATTGCTGGAACTGGTGGATCATTTAAGTATAGAACATCAAAGCTAGTTTACTTGAAAGAAAGGTGTGAATACTATTTTGCACTTTTCTTTCAAGCTGTAATTTTTATGCGTATTAAGGGGGAATTATTTGTATACATATGATAAGTTAATTTCTTGGGTAGAGAATATAAAAGAAAAAAACCATAGTTCTGCAACGGCACTTTGTATTATAAAAGATAACAAAATTGTACTAGAGTATTATAGTGGATATCACTCAAATGCATCGAATAATAAAAAAGTATCAGCATCTTCACAATTTAACGTTGCTTCTGCGAGAAAAAGTTATTTAGGATTAATGATAGCGTATGCGCTTTACGAGGGGAAAATAAACTCTATTGATGATGAAGCGATAAAATACTTTAAAGACTTTGATCCTGCATTGCTTGGTAAAACAACGATAAGACATTTAGTAACACATTCGCACGGATTAGAAGAAACGAATGACGGGACAATTTTTCGTGAATTTGAACCGGGGCAAGGATGGGCGTATAGAGATATTAATGTAAGAATGATGACACGTCTTATTTACCAGCTATATAACAAAAGTTTTCCTGAATTGTTAAGAGAGCGTGTGTTTAGACCTGCTAATTTTCAAGAAACAGGTTGGAGAGTTCAGCAAGATGAAAATTTAGTTGACGTTGTTAATAATCCAAATGAAGACGCGATTAGTGAAATTGGTACGGTAGATGACGGTACTGAAAAAAATCTATTTGTCTCAGCTAAAGAATTTGTGCAGTGGGGCAATCTTCATTTAAATCAAGGTATGATAGATGATAAACAAATTGTTCCAAAAGAAGTTATAAAAATCGCTACGAGTTTGCAGAGTCCAACATTTATAAACAAAGAGCTACCACAAAATGGGGTGTTTTGGTTCATCCAAAATGAGCCTGCACAATTAAGCGAAATTGGTGAACGTGTTTCAAAAGGGTCGTATCAAATATTAGGGATTACTGGACCGACTATTTTAGTAATACCTGAATATAATGTAGTTGTTGCAAAAATGTATAACAAAAGATATAACTACGGCGGTGATAATTATTTATATTATTTACGTGAATTCAGCAATTTAGTCGCTGATACATTTCGTAACGGTAATGGGGCATAATTACTCCTATAATGAAAAGGAGTGAGAGAAAGTGAAAGATAAAATGAATAAAAACAAAAAGCAAAACATTAAAGGTGTAAATACAGAACAAAATGCAATTTATAGCGATCCGAAAGATGCGGCTAATATGCAAACGGTACCGCAGCCGAAAGATTTTGATGAAATTGAATATTAATTTTTTCGTTCATCCGACTATATGATGAATAAAAAATACATCTTAAGTCCCATCACATGATTGAAATCTTTTGGTACTCTATATACATAAGCATTTGAAAATGTCTTATCTTAACAAAGCTTTCTTTAAGTAAATCTAATATAACCTGCAGAAAGACACTTCATTATGGAGTGTCTTTTTGTGTACATGAATTCAATTTCCATTTTTCATGCAGTATCTTACTTCTTATGGTGGTTATACTAACTGTGAAAATTCATGTCATGATAAAAGAAGGGGACAGTTAGTATGAAACAAACCTCTATAAATCCGTTACTAATTGTTCTAGGTACAATCATTGTTCAAATTGGTCTTGGGACAATTTATACATGGAGTTTATTTAATCAACCCCTTGTTAGTAAGTTTGGATGGAATCTCAATGCAGTTGCAATAACTTTCTCCATAACAAGCTTTTCTTTATCATTTTCAACCTTATTTGCAGGAAAGTTGCAGCAAAAATTAGGGCTTCGAAAACTCATCGCTACTGCTGGGGTTGTGCTGGGACTCGGTTTAATACTTAGTTCACAAGTTTCTTCCTTACCATTACTATATTTATTAGCTGGTGTAGTAGTTGGTTATGCCGATGGAACTGCTTATATTACTTCATTATCTAATTTAATTAAATGGTTTCCAAATCGAAAAGGACTTATTTCTGGTATATCTGTTTCTGCATATGGAATGGGCAGCTTAATTTTTAGATATATAAACGGAAGTCTTATCGATAGTCTTGGTGTATCACAAGCATTTTTATATTGGGGGATTATCGTTTTACTTTTAGTATTGACTGGATCGTTCTTCTTACGTGAAGCAATAGTAAGTAACACTGTAACTGAGACTTTACACAATGATTATACACCTCGTGAAATGATGCGAACGAAACAAGTATATCTTTTGTTTTTTATGCTATTCACATCGTGTATGGGCGGTCTATATTTAATCGGTATGGTAAAAGATATCGGAGTGCAGCTCGTTGGACTTAGCGCAGCAACTGCAGCTAATGCCGTCGCAATGATTGCAATTTTTAATACAGTAGGTAGAATTGTTCTTGGCACGTTATCAGATAAAATTGGCCGCATGAAAATTGTTTCTGCAACATTTATTATTATTGGATTGTCAGTCTTTACTTTAAGTTTCATCCCACTAAATTATGGCATTTATTTCGCTTGTGTAGCAAGCGTTGCATTTTGCTTTGGTGGTAATATCACAATCTTCCCAGCAATTGTTGGAGATTTCTTCGGATTAAAAAACCATAGCACAAATTATGGGATTGTATATCAAGGTTTCGGATTTGGTGCACTTGCAGGAGCGTTCATTGGAGCTTTACTGGGGGGATTTCAACCGACCTTTATTATAATCGGTGTTTTAAGCGTTATTTCCTTCATTATTTCGATATTAATTCGTCCGCCAAAAGCAGAAAACAAAAAAGAAACACGACATTTATATCGGAAAGTAGCTTAATTTAAAAAAGAGTCCTTGTGTATAGGGCTCTTTTTATATTACAAAATAAGTAAAAATGATTTGACAAGGTAATAAAGTAATTTATTTCTTTAGCAACTAAGTAGCAGATTAGTAAAATATTCATATTGTTTTATAAAGGCACTGAAGTCATGTTATAAACCTACATTAACCACCTTTGTTATTAGATATGCAATTCATTTGTAAACCATTATTTTATTATAAAGGTAGTTGGCTTATATTGGTTACAGCTATAATTTCTTCTTTTATCGCATTCACTTCAACAAATATTGATGACATTTTTATACTTCTTGTTTTATTTTCACAAGCAAGAACAGGAGTAATTAAGAAAGAAGGTAGAACTGTCCGAGGAAAAACTAAAATGAAAGAACTTTATATTGTTATTGGACAATATTTTGGGTTTAGTTTCATTATTTTCCTAAGTATCATCGGTTCTTTAAGTGCTTTTTTCATGCCTGTTTCCTGGATCGGATTATTAGGATTCGTGCCAATTTATATGGGAGTGAAAGGACTATTGTCACTTCATTCTTATAAAAGTAATCAAGTCACTGATAACGCTTCTAGTTCAATATTTAAAGTAGCTTCAATTACATTAGCTAATGGAGCTGATAATATTTCGATTTATATATCAATGTTTGCTAGTCAAAATCTTAATGCCAATATCGCTACATTAGTAATCTTTTATTGCATGATAGCAATATGGTGTTTTATTAGCTACAAATTGTTAAGAGCTCCTATATTAGCTAAAGTACTTGAGAAATATTGTCATATTATCGTTCCAATCGTTCTAATTGGTTTAGGCATGTTCATTCTTTTTCGCAGTAATACAATTGAATTATTGTACTAATTAAAAAGAATCAAACGCGGTAAAAAACCATACTACAGATAAAATGTAGTATGGTTTTTCTTTATATTAGTGAAATGACGACTATTAAGTTAGACAGGATATTACGATTATTAAATTGAATAGATACTTTAAAAGGAGCGTGATAATTAAAATGAAAATAGTAAAACAATGGATCCAGGAAGATAGTGATTACATAAGAGAAAAAGTAATTGAATATAACCAAAAACATATTTCGGATGAAGAGAAAAAGCCTTCAGAAAAAATTAGTTTTATAGTGCGAAATGAAAAGGAAGAAATTGTAGGCGGAATAACTGCAATTACATTTTGGCACCACGTACATGTCGATTTCCTTTGGGTTTCTGAAGAATATAGACACGCAGGCTACGGAACCAAGTTATTAAAACTTATTGAAGAATTTGCAATTGAACAAGAGTGTAGGCTAATCAATTTAGATACTTTTAGCTTTCAGGCACCTGCGTTTTATAAAAAACATGGATATAAAGTAATTGGAGTAAGTGCAGATCACCCTAAAGGGCACAATCGATACTATTTAGAAAAAAGGTTAGAAATTATATAGAATCCAAAAATGAATTTATCAAAGTATAAAGAGCGTACGTTGAATAGTTGCTTTCAAAATACGTTCTTTTTTATTTAGTAATAAAGAGATATCGATTATTACCTTTACTAAGCGCAGATAAATGAAATACTCAATTAACTTTTTTATATTTTAAAATGATTAAATGGTAGAATGTAACAAAGGCAGAAAATTCTTGTTATTAAAGGTGGACTTAGATGAAAAAAGTAAATGTTACATATGCACTTTTATACGATACAACAAATGAAAAGATCTTAATGGTAAAAAACAAAGGAAAGAATGGTTCTTATTACACATTACCAGGTGGCGCAGTTAAATTTGGGGAAACGTTAGAAGAGGCAGTCATTCGAGAAGTGAAGGAAGAAACTGGGCTACATATAACTGTAAACGGTATTTGTTACATTAGCGAAGCTTTTTTTGAAGAGAGAGGACACCATGCAATTTTCTTTAATTTTTTAGGGGAAATAATTGGCGGGGAAACAAATATATCAAGACCAAAAGAAATTGAAGAGATTACTTGGATGGAATTACATAGAGCAGCACCACATTTACGTATACCAGAACACTTATTAAATACATTACAAAGGAAAGAAACAGTACCTTACTTTTTTAACGGAACAATCGTTCATCAATCTTCATAAAATTATCATATTATGTAAGGCGGGGGAAAAATGGATTTTATCGTTAATCATAAACAGTTCACTCAAGCACTTTCAGAAGTAAGTAAGGCTATATCTACGAAAGCTATAATCCCTATACTATCCGGTATAAAAATAACTGCAGATCAATCCGGAATTACTTTAATCGCAAGTAATTCAAACATTTTCATTGAAAAATTCATCCCTAGTTCTACTGAAGACGACCGAATAACAACTATATTAAAAGCAGGAACTATAGTAGTACCTGCTAAATATTTTATTGAAATTATAAAGAAAATGCCAAGCCATGTAACAATAAAAAGTAAGGATGAGCAAATCATTACGATACAGTCAGAAGAAATCACATTAAACTTAAATGGACTTCCAACATACGAGTTTCCGAATGTACCACTTATAAACGATCATGCAAAAGTTCAAGTAGAAATAGAGCAATTAATTGAAGTGTTTAAACAAACTGTCTTTGCGGTAGCGAAAAATGAATCTAGACCTGTTCTTACCGGTGTTCATTTAGAGTTAGATCAAAATAAATTAACTTGCGTAGCAACTGATTCACATAGACTTGCTATACGCGAAATGATAATTGCTACAGATGCGAAAGCAAGTTGTATCGTACCAAGTGCAACTATTAGCGAACTGCTAAAATTAATGAGTAGTAATTCAGAATTCGTATACATCTATCTTTCAGAAAGTCACATTATTTTTACATTCGGTACAACTACATTATATTCAAGACTAATTGAAGGGAAATATCCTAATATATCTAGTTTAATTCCAAATGACTTTCAAACAGTCATTAACATAGATAGAAAAAAGATTTTACAAGGCGTAGATCGATCAAGCTTATTAGCAAGTGAATGGGCAAATAACAATGTTAACTTAGAAATTGTAAACGAATCTACAATTAAAGTTTCTTCTAACGCTTCTCAGATTGGAAAAATATATGAGACACAACAAGTAGATGCAATTCAAGGTGAAAAACAATTAAATATATCTTTCGATGGACGATTTATGTTAGATGCTTTAAAGGCAATAAAAGAAGAAACGGTTACTTTAAGCTTCAGTGGTTCTATGAGACCAATATTAATTGAAGCAGGGACACAATCTGCAGCAGTACATCTTATATCTCCAGTGAGAACTTATTCATAACAATGGAAGGAATCACTTATGTACAAGCATACTTTATGTTTTATAAAAAGAAATGAAGAGATACTTATGTTAAATAGAGAATATGACCCTGTAAAAGGATTGTGGAATGGGGTAGGGGGAAAGATAGAAAAGGGAGAAATACCTTTAGAAAATGCAATTCGTGAAATAAAAGAAGAGACTAATATAGAAGTTTCGCATGACCAAATTCAATTTAAAGGCATTATTAAGTGGGAGGATTCTTCATATTCTGGGGGTATGTATCTTTATCTAATAGAGCTAATGAATGAATTTACATATCAAACTCCAAAAAAAGTAGCAGAAGGAATTTTAGATTGGAAAGAGATTTCTTGGATTTTAAGCGACTATAATTACGGCGTAGGAGAGATGATACCAAAATTTTTATATGAAATACTCCATAATGAATTAATATTAGAACACAACTTTGTTTTATCTAATCATAAATTAATAGATTATAGGAATGAAGAATTAGCTAAGCAGGAAAGTTCTATCGATAATATAGTTCAATTATAAAAAGAAGGAATTGTAATCTATCATACACAGCAAAATAATTATAACTCAAATGATTCGAAGAGTAGCTAAGGAGAAAATTCAAATGGGGATGAGTGTAATGAAGAAAATAATTATTTTACTCATAGCTGTAGTTTTAATTACTTTTGCTTTTTATCAATACAACCAAAAAGATAGTGTAGCTAAAAATGATAAAGTGTATGTAGAAGACTTTAAAGGTAAAAATGATTCAATCAAAATACAATCTGCTATTAATAAAGCAGAATCTAGTAAAATTAAAACAGTATTACTGGATGATAAGAAGTACAAAATCACCTCACCAATTACAGTGAAACAAGATGTAAAGTTATTATTTGGGTATGGAACACAATTTGTTGTGGAAGGTAATTTTAGAGTTCTAGAATTAGAAAAAAATGCTTCTATCGAAGGAGCCTATATAGCTATAGACGATCCTACATTTAATTCTGAAGTTATATATTTAGATGGTAAAAATAAGTATTATAACTCGTGGCACAAGACACAAATAAAAGATATAAATATTATTAATTGGACAGAAACAAATAAAGGTACCGGAATTTCTTTATACTCCGCTGAAAAAGAAAATGAAATTTCGTTTGTTAACTTTGAAAACGTTAAAGTTGTGGGAATGGAAACTGGACTGAAATTAATAGCGAAAAAACCGAGCAGCGGACAAGCTTGGATAAATGCTAATCGTTTTATGAACTTTTCTTTAGAAGACTGTGTAAATATGATTTATATAGATAGTCAAGTAACTACGCCAAATGAAATTAGCGGAAATCAATTTGCAAATCTACAAATACAGCCATCCAGTAAAACGAAAAATATATTAAGAGTAAGTGGACAGCATAACGAGTTCAGGGGAATGGTGTGGGATTTGCAGAGAATCAATCATGAAAAGGAGCTTATTGAACTAACTGAGAAGAGTATGAATACAGTGATTGAAATGCCCAGCGTACCAGCAAATAGAATTTTAGATAGCGGGAAAGCTAATATAGTAAAGTAATATTTTTATTTATGAATTCACTTCTAAAAAGCAGATAAAAATTTTAGACAGGAGATTCAATATGTGGAAAACAAATATTATCAAAACTACTAGAGGCAATTTTGAGTATTTTGTGAAGGGAGAAGGTCCGCCTTTATGCGTTACACATATGTATAGCGAGTATAACGATAATGGAAATACTTTTGCAAACCCGTTCACTAATTTTTATAGCGTATATTTAGTTAATTTAAAGGGTTGCGGTAATTCAGATTTAGCAAATACCGATTCCCAATATAGTATGATGGAAACGGTTAAAGATTTAGAAGCGATTCGGGAAGCTTTATATATTAATAAGTGGGGGTTTGCTGGTCATTCAACAGGAGGGATGTTAGCTCTTGTATATGCGACTGAAGGACAAGAAAGTTTAACGAAAATAATTGTTGGTGGCGCAGCAGCGAGTATGGAATATGCATCTCACAAAGATAGTATATACTGTAGTAAAAATGAAAATTTTAATAGAATCATATCAATTATGAATGCATTAAATGATGATAGTACATTACAAGAAGAAAGAAAAGTATTAAGTAAAGAGTGGGCACTTATGTCTTTTTATTCTGAAGAAAAGCTTGAAGAGGCATTGAAATTGCCGAATAGTGGGAAGACAGTTGGCAATCGGTTAAATTATTTTAGACAAGTTGAATATAAAGATTATGATGTTCGTCAGAAACTTAAATTTATAAAAATTCCAAGCTTTATATACTGTGGTAAGCATGATGCACAATGTCCCTACATATTTTCTCGTGAAATAGCAAATTTAATCCCGAACGCAGTATTAACTAAATTTGAAGAAAGTAATCATAATCCATTCGTTGAAGAAATAGACAAATTTAATCAGTTTGTAAAAAATACATTATAATTAATAAGAAAAAAAGCGAATCTTCTATATAAGACAGATTATAAGACAGATTCGCTTTTTATTATAATTAGATTTTTCGCCACCAAGCATACCTAGGATAGTCTGTAGATTTTAACGTAATAGATTCGCCAATTTGAGGCGTTGTAATTTTAACTCCTAAACGGTTAGCTTCTTTCGTAACACGTTCTATAGGGTCACTCCATTCGTGTAAAGCTAATGTAAAAGCACCCCAATGAATCGGAAGAAGTAATTCTCCTTTTACATCAATATGTGCTTGCACTGTCTCTTCTGGCAACATATGAATAGCAGACCATCTCGGATCATATTGTCCGCATTCCATTAACGTAAGATCGAATGGACCGTACTTATCACCAATTTCCTTAAAGTGAGGAGCATAACCGCTATCACCACTAAAGAAAACTTTTGTCTCTTTCCCTAAAATAAGCCATGAACACCATAACGAACAATCTCTATCTGTCATACTCCGTCCAGAGAAATGCCTTGCAGGTGCACAAACTAATTTTATATTATCAAATATAACTTCGTCCCACCAATTATGTTCACTAATTTTACATCGCATCAATTTTTTGAAGGTTTTCACGTTCTAAAGAAAAAGCACCACAATAACGTTTACTATTAAACAGAGGAAATGGGGAAGAGGCATCTCCAAACATCGGGTCTAATAACAATGTTTTACCTTCTATTTTCACAAGGGAAGGAGAGTGCCCAAACCATGTCACACTCTCTAAAGACTCATTGTTTTTATCCGATAAAACAATGGGTAATTTCTTTAAAGGACGCAGCTTTGATTTCATTTTAAAGTAATCAGTCATTAAACCGATAATATCTTTCGGTTTAAAAGTTACATCAGTATATTGTAGCTATTTGTAGTTTAAACGAAATTAATTTACCTTTCATCTTTAATGCTGTACCTTTCATAAATTTGTCGAATTCATTATTCTTATATACAAAAAACAAATCATGCAGCAGTTAAAACGAATATAAAGTAAATGTAAATTGTTTTAATTTGGTAAATAATTTCTTGCAAACAACAAAGAACATACGTTTTGTTATATGTTATAGAAGAAAATACGTCTCTAATTATTAAAAGGAAGGAGAGAATGTAAGTGCAAATAGAGAGAAAAAAGAAATCAAAATGTAAACTATCAAAACCTGAAATTATTCATCTGTATGTAGAAGGAAAGAGTACCTCAGAAATCGCTATGCTTGCCAATGTGTCTGCTAGGTACATTCGTATGGTTTTAACAGACAATAACGTTCCAAGGCGTGCTATAGGGAGTTGGAAGAGGAAGTATGACATATCAGAAGATTATTTTAAAACATGGTCAAATAACATGGCTTATATTTTAGGATTTATAGCAGCAGACGGTGTCATACAAAAAGAAAATCAATGTGTCAGTATATCTCAAAAAGAAAGTTACATTTTAGAAGATATAAAACAAGAACTAAACACAAAACAGCCACTGTATCAAAATAAAAAAACAGGCGTATATATGCTAAACATTAATAGCAAAACAATAAAAGACGACCTTATGAACATTCATGGAATTAAGCCGTGTAAATCTTTTAACATTGAATTTCCATTTTCACAATTTACGAGCTGATTTACTAAATCAAAACAAACATTATCGCCTTATTTTACCTGGAAGAAAATCAATACAACTATTTTCAAATTTAAAAAATGATAATCAATTTAAAATAGAGTATGAAAAGATTAGTTTGACAAGTTCCACTAGCGATAACTAAATATAAAACTCTAGAAAACCTTAGTATAGATATGAAGATAGCAATACTAAGGTTTTTAATTTGAAATCATTAAAGGATTCTTAGTTTTATTTATAGAACATAACAAATACATAGATTTTATAATTAATTTGCTAAAAAAGGAGAGGGACACCTTGCAAAAGAAATTTATCAATCCAGAAACGATGCCACCAACTTTTGGATACTCGCATGTAGTCGAAGTTAGTAACGCTAAACGAACAATTTACATATCTGGACAAGTAGCGATTAATGCTGATGGTCAAATAGTTGGCGTTGACGATTTAGCTACACAAACGCGACAAGTATTCGAAAACCTCAAAAGTGCATTAGAAACTTCGGAATTAAAATTTAATGATGTAGTAAAATTAACATTTTTCTTAACAGATATTTCTCAAATGGCCATTGTTAGAGATATACGAGACCAATACATTGACACTAAAAATCCTCCAGCAAGTTCGGCTGTAGAAGTTAAAAAGTTAATTAACGATAACTTATTAATTGAAGTCGAAGCAATCGCTGTAGCAAACTAATTTTAAAAACTTATTCGTCATCATATCAATGCAATTCGTTTAATGCGTTCATTTAAAACGAATTGCATTTTTTATTGTCTAAATATAATTTATATCTGGAGACATTTTCATCAACAACTTATAAAACAACAAAAAACAAACAACTAAACAATCCATCACGCAAAATGCTTAAAAAGAACAAGGGGAGGCTAATCACCAAAACTAACATTCAATAAGTTTATTATTTTAAATTAGTTAACATAATATATATTATAGGCAGTTATAGAAACAAAGCGATATCAGGTATCAAAAACCAAGTAAACTATACTTAATGAGACGAAACGGAGATTTTTAGTGAGATTTATACGAAATCTTATCTAAACGAATTTCTACAGTTTTGATCATTTTTTTGTTATAAATCTATCACAGCAAATTTTAAACGATTATTAATTAAGCTTTAACGAATCAAATTTTTTTTGATCGATAAGAAATTTTTTATACAGAAAAATTATTTCTATACAAAATATAAATTATTAAATTCATTTTATGTTTTACTTAATGAATTTATATTGCTATTTACACACGTTATTTAACTTTACATTATTTGTTGTTATTTCTGTTATTTGAGCTTGACTTTTATTGTACTTACCGTTCTTCATTCTAGTTGACATAACGTTTATTTTTAACTTAAAAAATCTCCCTCACCTTCAGGAAGATTTTTTAGCTTGCTAGTATTTCAGTTATATACTCTTAATAACAATCCCAATTATAAATTACATTGGAAAAATCTAGATTTAACAAATCGTCTTTCTTTATAAAGAAATTAGCAACACCAGAATCTCCCCACATAATATTTAATGAATCGTCTGTGTCGATTTGTAGTAATAATACCTCATGTTGCTGGTATTTTTCTTCCCATTCCCTTGGATCTGTCTGTGTAAAAAATGGGTACCCACCAATTTTATGTCCTTGATCTTCACATAAATCATCATATAGTTCGCCTAATTCTGTATTATTTTCTTCATCAACAATTTCTTCCCAATCAATTTCCTCACTAAACATCTTTTCAAATCGATAATCTCTTGATGTTACTGGTTGATAACCTAATTCAAACTTTAATTTTGCTGCTTCGGGAATAATAAAGCCCTCTAATTCTAAAGTGTTTAAATAACTAAAATCAGTAATTACCTTATTTAAATCTTTTATAATTGTCGAATGATAAATAATTCGAAAGTCTTTTTGGGCTGTTGGATGATCAAAATCTGCTCCGTAAAGTTCATCATCAGCACTTACGAAAAACTGTAACATTCCCTCTTGAGGCATGTATTCAACATGCGGCATTTCTTCAAAGTTTAGCTGCGCAAGTAACATCATAGGTTGTCCATTTGAATCTTTAGGATGCTCATGATCTATAGGTAAATACGGATAACCACCAAACTTACTCTCAAAAAGTGTTGTCTCTGCTAATGTTCCAGACACGTTAATATACGGTTTCACACTTTCTTCTAAAATAGTACGATACTGCTCTAGTTTTTTTGGAATTTGAAGTTGATACGTATTCTTCATTGCATTTGCCTCCCTTTAATAATGAATTGAAAATGCCTTACTTAATTATATAGCAAAAGATAGCTTCATTAAAAACCGTTAAAAATCCGTTTTTACCCTCGTTTTTTGCGCACTTGGTGGACAAAGTAAATTATGTTCTAAAACCTTTTTATTAATAGTTCGAATTAAATTCGCTGCTTCTGCAGTATTTGTATTTTCTTTTAGCTTTTCTTTTAAATCATCAATTTCCTTTGAAAGCTCAATCCACCTAGGTAATACATGATTATTTTTCAAAGTTCTATACAGTTGCTTTTCAGGATTGTACGAAAGATCTTTATCTAGATTTAGAGGCTTCCCTTTACCAGGTAAATTATCAAAAGACCCTTTCTTTTCTGCTTCTTTCACGATAGAACTAATATGGTCCTCATACGTAAAGGTCCAAACCTTCTCATCTTTTACTAAAATCTCTTGCTTTTTTAGTTTTTTATCTAGTTCTTCTTGATTCATAGAATCTCTCCCCTTTATATTTTATAGAAGTGTTTTTGTAGATTTTAATGCTTTTAACCCATCGAATAACTTTTCTCGCCACCAAACACTGTCATGACCGCCTTGAAACTCTTCATAAGTAAATTTGGTATTCCTTTTCTTTTAAAGCTTTATACAGGCGTCTATTAGCCGTTAAAAGAGGTTTGTTTTCAATTTCTCCTGCTGCTATATAAAAATGAGGTTTAGTTGCATTTGAATTTATAGTTGAAATTTGATTTTCAATCCAAGGAATTTTATTTTCATACCCATCTTTTTTCCAATGAACGGATCCAGACATTGACAGCACGTTCCCGAAAATGTGTGGATTTTGAAGCGTTGCATAACAAGCTGCTAAGCCACCAAGACTGAAACCGGCAATTGTTGTATGTTTTGCTTCTTGATGCACACGATACTTCGCCTGAATCCACGGAAGTAATTCCTCCTTGAAAAATGTATTCATTTTATCGTTATAAGTTAGCTCCTCTAGGCGATTAACTGAATCTATAGCAACAGCAATACAAGATGGGATTTCTTTTTTGTAAATTAAATAATTGAGTGTTTTTGCGATTGAAAGGTCATTAATGAATGAATTTCCATCAAATACAATGAGAAGTTCTTGAAGATGTGAAGTGTGAGAATAATCATGAGGCGTATAAATATGAATTTTACGTGTGTTATTTAAAATCTTACTATGAAATGAATATGTTTCAATTTTTCCGGATGGATAATGATTTGAAGGAAAACGACTGCTATATTGCACCTCCATTCCTATGTTTAACAAAGACGCTTTATTGGTACCCTCTCCAAATGTACTTTCATTAAATTGGTCTAATCGATACTGTTCACTACGCTTTATCCAATCATTTTCGAAAACATCGTTTACTGAAAAATAGTACGTTGAAATAAAACTCTTATCCGTCCTAAACGTTGCATACCAAATATCTGTCTGTAACAACCGTTGTAGTTGATTTACAGACAGATCCCAACCAGGAAAACTACCGAATACATAAACGTTTTCAGTTTTTCGGTCCCCTAACCAAATATATGTTATAAGCTTATGCTGACTTGCTACAGGACATTGTTCTATTAGTGGCGTACTATTCGACTTTATTTCATGCAATAAAGTATAAAAAGCTTGCTCGTTTCCATTCTTTAATTGATTAGTAAGCTCCTCTAACTTAGGACTAATTATTGAAGTCACCCATCTTCCTCCTTTGTATTTCTTTTTACTAGATTGCTTTTATGAAATTTAGGATTAGGATGTTATGTATGTAGATGAGTTATTTATTAGAAAGTTTATCAATTGCCTGAATAGACAGTTCTAATGCTTTTATCCGTCTTGTTAAAAGTGTTCTTTGAGGACTTCCAGCTTTAGACTTATCATAGGCCCTCTCTATTGATGGAAGCAAACCAGTAAGGATATTACGAGCTTCTGCTAGCTCTTCTTGGCCATACTGGTGATTTTCTTGATTCCAAATATTTTCTAGTACTGCTAACCCTACGCAAACTGCTTTAAGTCGTTTTTTTACTAATGTAGTATTTGCACCTTTTTGAGTCATTTGTGATAGTGCATTTTCAAGTTTACGAATTGTTGATTGTAAAGATTTTATTGATTCCAATTTATCTATATTTGATACATTTTCCATGTTAATGTTGTCCCTCCTGTCTTAATTTCACTCGAAATATTTTAACATAAATAACTAACGATATTCGAGTAGGACAATGCATTAAAGGAAAACAATTGCTAAACGCTTCTCCTCCCTTACTGTATTTTATATGTACTTCTTTCTGCACTTTAAAATCCCTATATAAACAAGGTATTAAAATTGTATTTTTTATGAACAAAAAATGCACCCGTACGTTTATATTTTTATTCAGTAAGATAATATAGTAATAATTTTCGTGTCTTCTCATAATTCATGAAATCTCTATACAAAATGGGATACTTCACAATTTCCGTTTCTAGAAAACGATATTGCGGAAACCATTCATAAAACGATTTTCTTAGCCACTGTATTTGCTGAAACGAAATATTCTTTTCTTTTTTATTTAGTACAGAATTTAAAGTACCTGCTGTATACATCCAATAATGATTAAAAACAGCGTTTATACAGTCATCTTCGGTAAATTTACTTTTTAAGTCTCGCTGCAATTTTGCAGTAGCACGATACGGAAACGATTTATGCAGTGAACTATACATTTTCTGCAATTCATTAAAAATAACTTTTTTTCCTATTAGCAACTTTCCACCCCTTTATTTCTCTATCCAACTTAATAATTTTTCATAATGATATTGAGCATCTGTATAGCCAAGATTATATAGGTTAACAAGTTTCTCTTTATTCCTTTCTATTCCGCTTATAGGAAGCTGTACGCTAGGCTGAATGACATAAAAATTGTCTTTTTGTTCTATTCGATTCATATAAGATATCGTCTCATTATAAAAACGATAATGTTCTACTAAAGACTCTGCGATATTCGGATATTTTCTATATAAAATTTTAGCTAGTCCAGAAAACTTATTTCGCTGCTTCTCATATCCTACTGGTTTTGTCATAATTACGACGTTCTTTTGATAACCATCAGTTTGCGCTTTTAAAACCGGTATAGGATCTATAATCCCTCCATCTAGCAATTTCCGATTATCATATTCTACAACAGGTGCTATAAATGGGACCGAGCTTGATGCACGAATGATTTTTAAAATATCATTGCCATGTTCTATTTTATTGTAATAAACTGCTTTTCCAGAATCACAATCCGTCGTGCCTATAACAAACTGCTCCTTTGAGTTTAAGAAAGTATGAAAATCAAATGGTACAATTTTATTTGGTACTTCATCAAATAAAAAATCCATTCCGAATAATTCACGTTTTCGTATCAAATTTCGATAAGATATATAACGGTGATCTGATACGAGCTCTGTATTTACTTTTTTATTTCTTCCTTTTTGGCGTGATAAATAAGTGGCTCCCATACATGCTCCAGCCGATACACCGACTACATAAGGAAAGTATAAGTTCTTTTCCATAAAATATTCGAGTACGCCCGCAGTATATAATCCTTTCATTCCTCCGCCCTCTAATACTAAACCGATATTTTTCATGCTATATCCCTCTGCTTCTATTTTCTTACTTATATATTAGCATAAGATATTAAGATGAGGTTATATAAAAGGGTTACAACAATAGCCAGAAACTACTAATGTAATATCATAACTTCACATCGAGTTGCATGGTACAATATAAGTAACACAATCCACAAATAATGGAGGAGGAATTTCCTATGGGTTTATTTAGCGGTATTTTAGGGAATGCATCAAATGCGAGTACAGAAAGTGTTGAACGTGATTTAGAGAAGATTATGTTAAACGATGAGAAAGTTGAGCATGCTTATAAATTAATTCGTGATTTAATCGTATTTACAAATCGTCGTCTTATTTTAGTAGATAAACAAGGGATATCAGGTAAAAAAACAGAGTATCATTCTATTCCTTATAAAAGCATTACACAATTTAGCATTGAAACAGCTGGGCATTTTGATTTAGATGCTGAGCTTAAAATTTGGGTATCTAGTTTGAGTACGCCAATTACGAAAGAATTTAAAGGTGACGATAGTGTTTTAAGCATTCAAAAAGCGTTAGTAACATATACGACGAAATAACGCCTTTTTGTATGTTTATTCATTTCTAAAATTACTAACCCGATTATTTTGGAAGAATATGCATAGATTTTGTATATTTAATCTTAGGTAACAGAAAAAGGTAAAGCATATTTCAAATGCTTTACCTTTCTTTTTTGTAATAAACAAGTGTAGTTTTATCATTTAATTTCTTTGTTACTTCTGTTCTTTTATATCCCATCTTTTCGTATAGAAAACAATTTCTTTCTTCTTCTAAAATCATAGCAAGTTCAAAGCTTCGTGCTTCTGGAAACATCTCTTCAATTAAAATAAGTATCTGCTGAGCAATTCCTTTCCCTTGATAGATTGGATGAATGAACATTGGACTAATCCCAAATTTATATGGTATTTCTTTTTTGGAAATGCATATCGCTCCAGCAAGGTTCGAATCAAATATAATCTTATAAAAGTTATTACTTGGATTATTTATCCTTAAAATCGTTTTTTCAATAGATTCATTCGCTGGATTTGTTTCATAGTCTTTATATTTATTTAATAAAGGGTTAAACGATTCTATTTGCATTTGAAATAAAGCTGCTGCATCATTTTCTGTCGCCTTCTTTAAAGTAATCTTCATGTTACCAATTTAGTCGCTTTCTTAATGAAGTAATATGAGCTGTATGATGACGTCCGTGCCATGCATATAGTCCAATTGCAGCAGCAAGTTTTGTTTCGCCTGTTTCTGGATGATTAAATGTCTTTTCAAGATCTTCAAGTTCTAGAGAATATAAAAGGTTAACCCATCTTTTATGTAATGAATCTAACATTACTAGTGAAACATCTACTGGTAATTGAGAATCAGGTAGTTCTGCCCACTTTTCTTCTTTATACGGTTTAATCGTAGGGTTCTTTTCTGTTAGTGCTAATTTAAAGCGTATGTAGCTGTTCATATGGCTATCAACAACGTGATGGACTACTTGACGAACCGTCCATCCACCAACTCGATATGGCGTATCTAACTGCTTCTGATCTAAATCTTTAATAGCCTTTGTTAGTTCATTTGGTAAATCTTCAATTTCTTGAATCCATGTATCTATCATTTCTTCCGTTATAGGGCGTTTGTATGTAAATTGCCCAATTGGATAACGTAAATCATTCATGAATAAGTCCCCCTTATTATAAGCGCGAAGTATTTCTCCATATATAATGTACAAATTTCACATGTTCTCCATTTAATTCTACAAATGTTGTATCTGCTTCGTTTTGATAGGAAGAAAACCCGCTTTTTTCTAATACACTTTGTGATGCGAGATTATTAGTAGTTGTTTTAGCATGAATCTCATTAATTTTATTATTTTTCGCTACTTCTAAAACTAATTTTACAGCTGCTGTTGCAACTCCTTTTTTAGTAAACTTTTCTCCAACTCGATAACCTAGCGAACTGCTTCGAGTTTCTGTATCAATATCCACTAAATTTATTCGTCCTACAATTTCTTTTTTTTCATTACGAATTAAATAAAAATAGGAATCTCCATCCGCCTGTTCTATTAATAAATCGTCTAGTAGTTTTTGGAAATATTCAAAATCGAAATATTGCGAGCCACGATTTGGTACCATTGTTTCAAAAAAAGATTTATTCGTAAGTTCAAATGTAAATAAATCTTTAGCATCGTGTTTCTTTAATTGTTCTATGTATATTTTCATCTCGATTACCCCTTCTATATCTACTAACTGTTATATATTCTTTTTTAATCAACTATTTTCCTTCTATTTCTTTCGCTTCAGTAATACAGCAAATAACACTTTCGGATGAAATAGGTGCAATGGACTACGAATTAAATTCATCACTCTTACTAATCGAATATAAACGTCAGAGTCAATTGCAGATAGTTGATATATTTGTTTCGTATACCATAGCTGAAATTTTTGCTTTATCGTTAATTCTCTTTTTAACTGAGGATGACGCGATATCTCCGTTGTAGTCATCTCCCATGGAGTTTGTATGATATGAGCAGTTTCTTTATAAAACTGCTGTGTAAATGCTTTATCAAGCTTTTGTTTTCTTTGCAAAAGTACCTGTAATTGGTAAGCTTCCATAGCAGCAACTGAAACACCTTGACCGAAAACAGGGTCGAAACGACAATGTGCATCCCCAACTACTAACAATCTTTCGGGTAGATTATCCACTAAATCAAATCGCCTACGTACTTGATATGGAATTTTGTACGTTTTGGTATGTGAAATGGCTTCAGCTTTATTTAAAAAATCAGTAACATTAGAGATTGATAGGTTTTCAGCAAAATTATAAAATTCTCCATCTGTTTGTGGTGCTTTTTCATTTGCATATCCGCTGAAAGTAACAAAATAACGATTATCCTCAATCGTTTGAATAAGAACGCCATACGGATTGTCAGGGAAACTTGGAGACATTAGCGTATTACAGTAGTCTAATTTCTCATTTTCTTTAAGTTTAAACATTCTAGTTGTGTAAAATAAATCAATACGCGCTTTCTCTTCCTGCACTTCGATATTATATTCGTGTAACCATGCTATACTTTTTGAACCGAATCCACTTGCATCAACAACTATATCTGCTTGAATTTCTTCTTGTGTACCAGTCTCTAAACATTTCGCTTTTACTCCACATACTTTATTACGTTTTCCATCTATTAATAACCCTTCAATCACTGTCTCATATTTAATAGTAATATTAGAAACCTGATCTATTCGTTTTTGAATATGCCATTCAAGCAAAAATCTACTTTGTTGAATCATATGTACTTCTCCTGTGAATGGTTGTTTCCATAAACCAAATTGATGCCATTTTAAATCACGAGTAAAGTTATGTACGACACTACCTGCTTCTATTAATTCATTCGTAATATTAGGAAACAATTCCTCAATGGCTTTTTCTCCACCTTTTAATAACACATGAGGATGATTACTTTGTGGTACTCTTTTTCTCGAAGACTTTCCATCCCATCTTTCACCGGCTTCTATAATGATTACTTCTTTAAAAGCAGTTGATAATGCTTTTGCTGCGAGCTTTCCTGCGATACTTCCGCCAATAACGATAGCTTTATTAAACATATTTTCCCCCTTAATAAAAAGAAATCCTGTCTTTTATGAATGAAACAGGATCTTAAACTAATTAATTTCTTTACTATTATAATTAAAACACATGAGTATATTGCAACGTTATAATTAAAATACCTAATCCCCATACGTAATACGCAAATACTTTTAAAGAGTGACGTTTTAAGTATTGAATCATCCATGAAACAGCTATGTAACCAAAAAATGCTGCTGATAACGTTCCGACAATTAAAGATGTACTAGAAATAGATTCTGCTTTCCCTTGAAAAACATCTGCAAATTGCAAAATAATAGCTCCGACAATGGCTGGTGTTGATAATAAAAAAGAAAAGTAAGCAGCAGTTTCGCGGTCTAACTTTCTCCATAATGCAGCGACGATTGTCATTCCAGAACGAGAAATTGCCGGAAAAATAGCAGCCGCTTGAAATGAACCAATGATAAATGCATCTTTATATGTAATGTCGTCCATTTTTTTACGACCATTCTTTTGTTTATCCGCCATGTAGAGAAAGAATCCTGTCACTAAAAACTCCCAACCAATTGTAATACCTGTTTTTGAAATATCCTCAAAAAAGTCTTTAAATAACAATCCGATTACAACTGCGGGTATCGTTCCGACAATAAGTAGCAACATTAGTTTTGAAAATGGATTTTTAATTAAATATATAAATTCTTTTTTGTAATAAATAAACACTGCAAGTAAAGTTCCAATATGAAGCATCGTATCTAAAAATAATCCCGCTTCATCTAGTTGAAACAAATGCCTGCCTAAATAAAGATGACCTGTACTACTTATCGGTAAAAACTCTGTTAAACCTTGTATAATCCCTAATATAAAAGCTTCTAACCAATTCATGATGGTCCCCTTTCTCGTTTGCTTGTACCAATATATGAAGGTTAATTTTTCGATATGAAAAAAACTATATTTCTCTATGAATTTACTTTTAACTCATGGATATATATGTAAAGAGAATTGAGGAGGGTTATTATGTGGAAGCACACAAAATTCGGTAATGTATTACTTTGGGTGGGCCCTATCCTTGTATTTTTAGGACTATGTATGACAAATGTTATTTCTGATATTCCTTTCTTTGAGGGAAAACATAAAACGATTGGAATTGTACTTATATGTATAGGTGTATGCTGCTTTATTGTTGCGAATCATTTGAAAAAAGGAAAAAAATATGAGGACTAAATTTAAATAAAAAACAATCCCAGTCTATGTGCTAGGATTGTTTTTTATTACTTATTTATAGAATACTTTATCAACGTTATATTTTGCTTTGTATTCATTAATGATATATGTTTCGTAAATTTCTCTTTCTGTTGGATCTTCTACGATACATGCATCAATGCGGTATACTTCATCACGGTGATTTTTAATTGGCGAAACGTTATCTTCGAAATGCTTCTTAATACGTTGTCTAATTTTACGAGCTTTACCTACGAAAAGAAGTTCGTCATTAATATTGTAAAACATAAAAATGCCGCCTTTATCTCGTGGGAACAAGTGGAAATCGATAAAGCCATTGATTGGCGTAATTCTTGGCTCGTCTCCTCTAATAACTTGTTTACGTTCAGTAATTGTAACATCAACTTCAGGGATACTAATTTTAATCAAGTTCATTCACGTCCTCTTTTATTATAAAGGTAAATAATAGCATACATATGTAAGAAAAGCTACGTTCAGAGGCATTTTTCATTTTATAATTTAAATATTATAGGTGTATCATGTAAACTCTTCTTCCAAATCATATGATCACTTGATTCTCTCCAATAATCCTTCAGTACATAACTAGGCTCTCCAAACTTCTTCGTCCATATACTTTGCGCTTTTTTATATCCACTATCTAAACAGTATTCTGTTATCCCTCTGCTAAGTAACGTAATATACATTGCATGTAGTAATAAATTACCTATACCCTTTTGTTGATATTCAGGTAGTACGAATACGGTTCCTATTTCATATAAATCTTTAAATACACCACTTGTACAGCTATGAATCAATGTACTTGCTGGACCGATTTCAATTGTTCCAATGATTTTATCGTTACTTGTATCAATTGCTACTAAAAAGTAACGATTTTCCCCATTGCTCTCCAAATCATTTTTCAAATACTGTTTTTTCGTATGTATTTCATTTTCTATGTCATCTAATAATTGTAATAACCCTTCATTATTAAAGGTATCAGTAATAACAAGACGAAAAAACAAATTCATTTCATCTATATCATCCGAATTGGGTCTTCTAATTTCAATGTTATACACGACCTAAATCTCCATTCTTTTATAATATAAGAGGAATTTTTAAGACCATACTTTATATACTCTATTCAACATTATTCTACAAAGGCCTGCATAGACCCAACAATATAGAAAGCTCATTATAAATATCGATAATATAATTTTTATATCCAAAATTGTATGAACGGTAGGACCTAATACAGGAAAGCGAAAAATATCAAGAACGATCATAATACCTATAAGTAGACAAATCGCTGAAAAGGCAACCACCAAAATCCTCCTCTTGAATTGTATAAAGGATACTCCTAACGCTATACCCAATAAACCAGTAGTAAAGGGAAAGACAATCAGTTCACTTGGCTCAATAATAAATAAGAGGAAAACAGTTAAAATATAAGAGAATATTCCCTCGCGAATAGAATAACAAATAGCTAGAAAGATCGGCAGCGTCGCAAATGGACTAATAAATAACCCAATACCAGGAATTAAGTTGCCTGCAGATTGAAAAATAGCAGCAAGTGAACCGAGTAACGCTGTAGTGACTAATCTCTTTGCTGGCGTCATCTTTCTTTTATGAACAAAATTCGTACCATGAGCGATCATCGGTTGATACCAATAGTTTCTAAAGTGATTCATCAAAATCCCCCTAAAGATATCTAATTATTCAGTGGACGATTATATAATGAATAATTCCGAGAGTGTCTATCATATTAAGGAACGATTTCAAAAATAGTACCTTTGTTCAAATCCGTTACTTTCATAGAACCGTAAACCCCTAAATATAATCTAGTTTGATCTAAATTTGTTCCTAAACTCATAAAATAAGCTGCCTGCTCACCGAAATCATAATGGGTTTCAATAACATGAAAGTCATTATGTTTACCATGCGTACCAGCTCTAGAATATGCTAACGCACCTTTTACTAGAGACTGCGATTTTTCTTTTTTAGCAAGATCAGTAAACACAATACTACCAGTCAAACTAGGAATTGCAGTTCCCATATACGGCTGAACACCAGTAAGTGAAGTTCCGTCAAATTTATCTGGTCTGGAATCTTTATGATAATAACTAATTAGAGGCTGTATACGCTGTACTGATGTTTCTATAGTTTCATTATAATAAGCCATTATTCTCTCATCTAAAGTTGGATTCTCAGAACAGTGCCTTATAAAAGAAGTTGGTAATTCTCCTTCCCATCCTCTCCAACCAAAATTAATGAATCCATATTGATCGAGAGTAACTCTCATTAAATGAGTTTGGACAAGTTCGGTAACTGGTATTGGTTTATATTGAACAAAAGAAAAAATAGACTCTACAATATCCTGTCCGACATTACCAGTATATTTGATATGTTGATTATAAAACCTCTGAAATGAAATACCTGTTATATTACGTACGCCTTTTGCAATGACTGTAAGTGTTTCTTGTATAGATAAAGGAAGTTCATTAAAGCGTGTAACTACTGGAGGATTGGTTATGAATGTATCTCTACTTACATCGATTTCAATTATTTTACCCGCTATTTCTAAATCATCCTGACTTAAATTAAACGGATCATAGCCTGAACCACCATCTCCATTTGTAAAAACAAGTTTTCCAGTCTCAGGTGAAAAGTTTAAGCTGTTTACGCCGTTATGATTAAAAAATGGTCTTCTTATATTAAGTAAAATTCTTCTTTTTTGAGGTTTACCGTTTGATTGTAAAATCCATTCTTCAATTGTATCGATATGATCATATTGAGTATCTCTATTTGTCCACTTTAAGTTTAAAGTTTTTTTGTCACAAGGATTCGGTTTAAATTGTTTTGAAAGCGCTCCTGGTCCTTGAGTCCCGGCTACTGAATAATGAAGATAAAATAAGCCATTATGATTAAATTGCGGATGAAACGCTAGTCCTAGTAAGCCGCGTTCATCATAACCGCTACTAGCAACACCTTCTTCAAATGTACCTAATTTAATAATTCTGTGACGAATATTTAAAAATGTCTTTATATCTCCGTCTCCTATGTAAAAAACTTCTCCTAATTGAGTTGCGATAAATAGCCTTTCGGTCGTTTCACCTGGAAGTATAGCTGTTTTTATTACAGTCGGTAAATTTAAGTTATGAACGATGGGCCGTAAACGAATCTTAACGTTTGTCAATTAACTTCCCCCCTTTTTATATCTTTTATATAGAAGAATATGATTAGAGTAGATTAATTAGTATCAAAACTATAGCCATGAAGTCGCAATATCTCTGTTCGTACAAGCCTGTCTTCTCCTTAGCATCAATTAACTTACATTCCTTTTTATTACATTTCTTGATATGATATAACTATAAAATATAAATTAGGGGGACAATCCATGGCAATCCTACTACAAATCATCGTACCACTTATATGTGCAATATACTTGTTTACCCTCTATCGCAATGGAACATACGGATCAGCTTCATTCCTCTTAGCAGTCATGATAGGAATTTTCGGTTTAGAGAATATCTTTCAATATGCTAGTTTAACGGATCATGCTGTATATCCGTATTGGGGAAGTTTGAAGGCTATAATCTTTATTTTATCCGTGGTGTTTATATTCAAAAGAACACCCACTCTATATAATAATTAACATTTATTTAAAGCTTATTTTTAGGAAGAGGTTATACAATGAGAGCGCCATATCAAGTATTAATATTTCCTTATATAATAAATGAAGATTCTATTCAATACGCTATTTTTAACCGAAGTGATTATGGTTATTGGCAAGGAATTGCTGGTGGTGGAGAAGATGGTGAGACTCCTATTGAATCAGCAAAACGGGAAGCGTTTGAAGAGGCTGGTATTTTAAGAGAATTTCCTTATATACAATTAGATTCTGTGTCTTCACTACCAGTAGAAGATGTAGTTGGAGAATTTCTTTGGGGAGATGATGTTTATGTAATAAAAGAATTTTCTTTTGGAGTTCAAGTTTCTACAAAAAACATTTCATTATCCAAAGAACACTTCAATTACAAGTGGTTATGTTTTGAGGAAGCAGTAACGCTTTTAAAGTGGGATAGTAACAAAACAGCATTATGGGAATTAAACAAAAGATTATTAAAGCAATTAAAGTATTAAATAAAACAAGAATTAAACAACTTCAAACTATTATTTTCCCCTTGGTATTTGTATTTTAAAAAGGTAGGTGTTATATATGTCCTTAAATATTATATCGATAGTATCTATAATAATTTGGATTGTGTTAATTACAGAACTAATAAAACCTTCAAAAGAACAAAATGGGCGAAAAATAGTAACTTTATTATCTGCTGGTTCTCTATCAACTCTTATTTTAACGATTTCATTCATTCAAAACATCCCGTTTTGGAACTAATTATGATTTAACTAACAAAATTATCTATAAATAAAAAAGATTAGGAGCAAATCCTAATCTTTTTTATTATTCAATTGCACCAGCAACGTCATAATCGTTTAAATCTAATTCAATTGGTTGTCCGAGTGCTAATTTAGCAAGTTCTGAACCTAAATATGGACCAGCTGTTAAACCTGAAGCTCCTAATCCGTTTGCTACAAGAATACCGTCGAAGTTAGGAAGTGGTCCGATAACAGGTAAGAACCCTGGAGTAAACGGTCTAAATCCAACTCTCGTTTCAAGCATAGTACCATCTTCTAAACCAGGTGCAACCGTTAATGCTTTATGGAATACTTCATGTAAACCACCTGCTGTTATACGATGATCGAAGCCAGTTTCGTTTTCATGAGTAGCACCAATTACGACATGACCATTGTCAAACGTTAAAATGTATTGATCGTTTGGCGGCATAACAACTGGCATATTTTCGGTTGCTGTATTTTCCGTTTGCAAATGAACAATTTGTCCTTTTTGGAACGTAACTAAGAAATTGATTCCTAATGGATTCAAGATTTCATTCGCCCATGCCCCTGCAGTTACAATTACCTTTTCCGCTACCATTGTTTCGTCATTTACTTTAACTCCAGTAATATGATTACCTTCACGGACTAATACTGCATCTCCTTTTATAAAAGTTGCACCATGTTTTTTCGCAGCACTTATTAATGCGTTACGCAATGATCTTCCGTTTACTCGTGCAGCGCCACTAATATGAACAGAACTATATTCTTCTGATAATGCTGGGAATAATTTTTTCGTTTCTTCAGCTGATAAACGTGTAATTTCTCCAATCTCTGGTGCATCTTCACGTCGTTTATAAGCTCGTTCTTCCATTTTATCTAACTTTTTCTCATCAATATGTAAACTAATTGCACCTACACGCTTGTATCCTGTATCCGTTTCACCGTCTTCTTCTAATTGCTGAATTAAAGAAGAATAGTAACGTGCACCGCCTTTAGCAATTTTATACCACGCTTTATTACGACGCTGTGAAAGCCATGGACATACAATACCAGCCGCTGCATCAGTTGCTTGACCTAGTTGTTGACGATCCACGATAGTAACATTCACACCTGCTTTAGCAAGATGATAAGCAGTAGACGCTCCTAAAATACCGGCTCCAACTACAATATACGATTTCATTTTAAACACCTTTTCTCTTTTGCTAATTATTTAAATATAAGAACATACTTTAGTATACTGAAAGGAATCCTTTTTTCAATGTGCTAAGCATAATTAATTGTTGCATCATTGTGACTTTCCTAGTCATTATTTTTTCTTCTTACGGAATAATTCAATTGTTTTATATCCTTGTGAAAGAATTTCAATCATTTTCTCAAGACGTTTTTCACGTGTTTTTTCTTGTTTTACAGAAAATAAATTACGTGCCCAATCTTTTTGATATCCAGGTGTTAAACTTTGATAAAACGTAAGTTCATTCGGATGATTAACCAATAATGCTTCCACATCTTTAATACGATCTGCATAATCAGCAACACATTGACTCATAGCAGGCGTTTTCTTCTCTTTTTTCTTTTCACGCTTTAAGCCTACAACAGTAAAGATATCATCCATACTTACCATTCGTGCAAATTTAATATCACTCTGTCCTACATACCCATCTTCGCCAACGCTTAATGCAGGAAACATCTCATCACGGTGAATAAACGTACTATAACGAGAATTACCTTTTTTCGGATACGCGAAGAATATGTAGCCTTTTTCAATTAGTAATTCTTCATTACTAATAATAAAATTCATTTGTTTCACCATTTCATCAAGTGTTTCTACAAAAATAAAAATGGCATCATGATCTTTGGAAAATGCAGTTTCTTTTCCTGTAAAAATGTCATAATCACTAGGTTCATTAATCACGACCATATTTGAATACTTATTAAGTTTCAATTTATCAATAATTGACATAAAAATCTTCCTTTACATTCAAAATTCATTGTTCATACTGTTCTAGTGTATTATATCTATTAAGAAAATTAAACTTTAATAGTTGCTTTAAATCAAAATTAGTAAAATAGCCGATTCTGTATAAGAATCGGCTAGCTATTCGTTTCATCATAACTCAATAGCAAATAAAGTATATAAAAACTCCCTATATTGATCTTCTGTAATTACACGTTTCGCTTTTTCCTCACGAATCATTTCAGTTAAACTAGTATTCGTTAAAGAGATATGGCCATAGTCCGTCAATTTCACCGCAATTGGTCCCTTATTAAAAACAGATTTCTCATCTTCTATTACTCTTTTTTGAACATCGTTCACTACTACTTCATCGATGATACGATTATAAAAAGCATGACAAACTTTCCAATCTCCATTCGTATCTTTTCTTTCTAAAACGTAATTTCCTTTACTTGTGTCTCGTTTTTTCACTCGATACGAACCATTTTTAGAGGAAACAGACTCTCCAGTAAAAGGTACGGGGATTAAAGGTACTAATGAAGCAATACCTACATCAATTAAGTATCGTTCGTTAGCGTAATTTAAAATAATCGTTATATGTCCATCTTCAAGTGCCCATGTGTTTATATCATTTTTATATACGGTTCCAAGGACAAGTTGTACATCATAACCACACTCTTTTAAAAAGTAGTAAAAAAGAGTATTTAATTCATAACAAAGTCCGCCGCGGGATGTAGTTAAAATTTTATTCTGTAAATTTTCCATAGTAATTGTATTCGCATTACGTGCTATAACATCTAAATTCTCAAATGGTATAGTGTGTGCAAATGCAAAGAGAATTGAATTTAATTCTTCAAATCTCACTTCAGTACGGTTTGCAAGTTTCAACCTTGTAAACATCTTTTCTTTTAGACTTGTCATAATCAGCACCCCTTAACATGTATAAGTTAAAATAGTATATGCTGATTGTAAATTTGATGGGGTACTGAAACAATGTACATTTCGTTTAACTGTACCGGTACAAAAAGTCTAACTCACAAGGTTACTTAAAACAAGAAGCTACGAATACAAATGTAATAGTTTATCTGTAGGTAAATTATTATGATTGCTTAAATCAACAAAATATTGAAGTTGCCACATTTGGCTCTTTTTCGCTTGGTTGTTCTCAGGGGTATCCCAAATTGGATACACTCTCATAGCCATCTTCCCTTTTTGACTTTGTGTTTTTAATATTTTTTCTTTAAGAAGAATTTCTTTAGGGAAAATAAATTGTCCTAGTTTATTTTTATCTATACAAGTGATAACTAAAAGGTCAGGAGCAGTGTCATAAAAAAATGCTTGATTATGCATATTGTCATCTTTCTCCCAAAAAGAAACGAATTGCCCAATTTTATTCGGGGTAATTTTTGATATTCTAAAACGAATACTTTTATGATTTAAATGAAATAAACATCCCGCATATTCAGCGTTTTGCTGTTCTTCTTTTAGATTCGTGATTATTAATTTGTTAGGTTTGTAAATTATATTGTTTAAATTTCGGATTATATCATTAAATTTGTTCAAGAAAACTCCCCCTTTATTCATTTCTTAGTTTATCACAAACGTCAGTTCTTCTATATCGTATATAATCATGAACTAAGTGAAATGAGGGAATTTAGCAGGATATAATTATTACTTTAATGTACTTAGTTTTTCAATTGCTTGTTGTTCAGTTGATAAGTAAAAAATATCTCTACCTTTATTACATTCATAAATAAAATCCTTTAAGCTTTTACTAGTATACATAGAGAAATCTCCAACAATAGCAAACTTTACCTTGTAGTTTATAAACTTTTGAAGAATATCGCCCGCAAGACGTGTCTTTAAATCAAAGAAGTCTTCGCTTATTAAAGATTTTGGGATAATAATATGTTTCGCATCTACCTCATATTGAACTGTTGCCATAGTATCTAATGCAGACTGAACATCCGATATTAATACCTTATCGTTTCTAATGACCGCAATATTGATTCCATCGATTACTACTTTCTTTACCTCCATAGTCCCACCCCTTTATAATTTACACAGTATAAGTAAAATTGTTTTACAAAACTTCGTATTAATCATAGATTAAATTAGCCGCAGCTATTAAAATCGCTTCTATTTTTTTGTAAATATATATTTTTTATTATTAATACGGTCAATGAAATTAATGATAGTTTCTCTTTTTTATATTTTTGAATATATATATGAAATTGCTTTTACTTGTTATAAAAATGTTGTGGAGTAACATAACTTAACAAACTATCCAAAGTGTTAATCTCGGCATATGGTTGTATTTGGGTAGTATTCTTGATTTTCTGAGGGTTAAACCACACACCTTTTATATTTGCATTTTGAGGACCAGCAATATCCTTTTCTAAGTCATCCCCAACAAATAAAGTATTTTCCGGCTGTAAATTTAGCTTATTTAATGCTAGTTCGAATATACGTTTATCAGGTTTACTAAATCCCACTTCTTCAGAAATAATGATTGTTTCAAAATACCTATTTAAATTCGTGTTAAATATTTTAGCTTTTTGCCTCTGAGTTGAGCCATTTGTTATAATTCCAACTTTAAATTGCTTCTTTATTTGATTTAAGAAATGAATAGTATTTTGGTCTATTGAAAAACATCTAGGGAAACTATTATTCCAAAAATCTTGGATGTAATTGTGTGGCAATCTATATTTCGGCGCGAATTCATCAAATAATGATTCTAAAACTATCGTTTTATCGCTAATACCGTATTCCCTTTTATCGTATTCTTTGAATTTCTGTAACATAGTGTTTTTAACTGTGTCACTAACATCCTCATAACACTTTTCTAAAACTAATAAAAATAAGTTATCTAGTGCCTTATCCCTATCAAGTAACGTATCATCTAAATCAAACAACATTGCTTTGTAACCAATCATATAATTTCACACCCTTTCTATATTTCCGTAGAGATCAAAAAAGTAATTAATATCAAAGGACTTGTAAAGAACAATATTCTAAGAGATAAATCGAAAGTCCTTTTCTGTTTGTTCTTTAATGTGAAAGCACACTATTTCGACTTGTTATATAAGCTTATAAACATCTTAAAAAAATACAATATTTTTGCCTTATGATTGTAGGTTTAATTCTGCAATAACAATACTTATAAAATGTTTACGGGAAAGTATTTAGATCATATGTCTAGGTAATAAATTATTTTATTACCTAGACATATCCATTCCTTTTCGTCTTTATGGGGATGGATATGTGCATTGAATGTCTGAATCCATTCAACTTGTGGAAAATAGTAATGAGGATGAGAAAGGGCCATACTCAAAATCCCTTTGATTTATTTTTTAATTGTAAAACACGTTCCTCTACTCTTTCATATTGAGTAAGTAATTGTTTGATAAAAGAAAATTTCGGTACTAACCAATAAGAAAACACCGCTGAAACACATCCTATTAAAGCCCCTATTGCAACATCAAAAGGATAATGAACCCCTACCCAAATACGAGAGATCGCTACACAAAATGCAAGTATAAACCATAACCATCCAGTTTTTTTACGAACAAGCCAAAACGAAAAGCAAATTGAAAAAAAGAGAATTGTATGGTCACTAGGAAATGAATTATCTACAGCATGGTCGACAAGTTTATTCACATCAGGCAATACTGCAAACGGTTGATAATTCAGATGAAATTTTCCCGCTATTTTTCCAATTACCTCAGCAATTACAAAAGCAACCATCGCTTGAATAACCATCATCCTACTTTTTCTGGGTCCAGTAAACCAATAAGCTAAAATAATTAAAGCTAAAATATATACCATATACTCTGCCAAAAATATCATGGTTGAGTTTAGGAATGAATAGTGTTTACCTAAATCATTAATTGCTCGAAAACTATCAATATTAAATTGAGAATAAATCATTTTCAAACCCCTCCGTTTTAGTAAGTTGTTTTACTGATTGCCATATACCTTCATTACATGAATAGTTTTGATTATTGTACTAATCTAAAAATACCAACCTTCTTGTACGCTTATAATTTTATTATGGGAAAAAAGGTTTAAATGGGACTTAACTCCTTCTTAACTATGTGAGTGTACTGTTTTCTTCCTCTAACATGACGTTTTCACTTAAAAAATAAGCGGCATACCTTCGTAAATTTCGACTAACGTTTATAAACACGAGTTGAGAAGACGTCATCTTCCTGCCCCTCCCACTTTTTTTAAAATTTCATAAAAATAAGTATCACCATGAGCATGACATCTCCTTCTTCTTTCTTCTTTTTCACTATAATAAAAAAATAAAAAGGAAAACATCGAATTTTCTTACAAACATTCGGGCATTCTTACAGTTTTGTCATTTTTCATGTTTACTGAAGAATCTAAAGCGGCGCTTAATCCTGATACTTATTATACTGGCAAGAGCCCTTATACAGCGGTGTATGGTGGTTTACAGGAACATGCACAGATAGCGGTGTTCAGAAAGGATATAAACAAATCACTAATTTAGGGTATGTTGAGCTATTGCTTGCTCATTCGTTTCGTAAATACCGATAATTTCAACTTCAAGGGTTTCCTTCTTATCCTCTGATTGCACTTTAACTTTGTCTCCTACTTTCAAATTGTTTAATTCCGCTAATCTTTTTTCCATTAAAATGTCATTAAAATAAAAAAGATCATCACTTGGTTTAGTTAGAAAACTAAATGTACATAAGTACAACGACATGAAAACGCTTTGTTCCTAAATCCACTACTTATATTATTAGTTGCGTGAAACTCCTTCTTGAGAAAGGTTTTAATTTCTGAATATTCTGTTGACCGTGATAACATATTCAATTTACAATTTAATTGTGGTGTTCTTTCACAATTAAACTACTTAGAATACACTTCATTTATTTGAAAACAATTACAAATAGAGGTGCTAAAATGAAAAATAGAGTAAATCCAGAATTATTACAAGGATTAGAGATGTTTCCGGATCTCGATTTACGCCCGGAAAACTTGCAATCAATCAGAGAAGGAATAGCCCAAATGAGACCACCCACCGTTGTTGATGACTCCCTTTCGTTAACAGATAAAGTTATTGTTGGACCAGATGCTAATCCGTTACCATTAAGAATTTACCGTCCAAAATCAAATCATGAATCTTTACCTGTCTTATTATGGATACATGGTGGGGGTTATATCTTAGGTTCTATAGATGATAACGATGATACTTGTATGAGGTTTGCAAAAGAAGCTGGCTGTGTGGTCGTATCTGTAGACTATCGATTAGCTCCTGAACATCCTTATCCAGCACCAATCGAGGATTGTTATGCAGCTTTAAAATGGATTGCTGATAATGCAGAGTCATTAAACATTGATTCGAATCGAATTGGGGTTGCAGGAGTAAGCGCTGGAGGTGGGCTAACAGCAGCATTATCATTATTAGCCCGAGATCGAAAATATCCTTCGATTTGTTTACAAATGCCACTCTATCCAATGATTGATGAGCGAAATAATACACCTTCGGCCAATGAAATTAAAGAGGGGTTTGTTTGGAATCAAAAGGCAAATGAAGCTGGCTGGAAAATGTATTTAGGAGAAATGTATGGAATGGATCAAATCCCTGCCTATGCAGCGCCTTCTCGAGCTGAAGATTATAGCGACTTGCCATATACCTACACATTTGTTGGTCAATTAGATCCATTCCGCAGTGAAACATTAACCTATGTAAGCAAACTAGCGCAAGCTGGTGTTGATGTCGAATTTCATTTATATCCAAATGCCTATCACTGGTTTGAAGGATTAAATCCAAATGCTGATGTATCTATTTACGCTGTGAACGAAATGATACAAGCAGTAAAGACTGGTTTCAAAAGAGTATCTAAGGTTAAGGCTTAATATCTTTACAAGAGAAACACTCATAAATAGCATACATTTGTGAGTGTTATTATCGATTAGCAATAGCCGATTCTAAATAAGAATCGGCTATTGCTATGTAAAATCCACCTAATATATCAAGGCTGAGAAACAGATATAAGATGTTTAGACGAAGTGTTTATTTCCTCTGCTACTGCTTTTATGTTCATCATGATTTGAAGCATTTCTTCTATTGTTGTCCTTGGATTGATAGAGCAAAGTCGAATTACTACTTTTTCTTTCAATCTAGTCGTACTTAGCATAGCAAATCCTCTTTGATTAATTTCTTCCACCAATTTTTTGTTTATTTCATGAATTGTATCTGTAGATGTTAGCTCACATGGAATATAACGAAAAGTAACAATTCCTAATTGGGCAGGTGTTACTACTTCCCAATCCTTTTCTTTCCTTAAAAACTCTTCAACTTGTTCAGCTAGCATAATGCCATGATCAATTGCCTCACGAAAAGCTGTAACTCCGAATGCTTTAAAAGAAAGCCATACTTTTAATGCTCTAAATCTACGAGAAAGTTCAATTCCACGCTCCCCAAAATTCACTTTTTCTTCTATATTGGTTTCCGTATCCTTAATATACTCCGGGATCATACGGAACGTTTCACTTAAATATTGGCTATTTTGAATGAGTACACAACCAACATCATAAGGCTGAAAAAGCCATTTATGCGGGTCTAACGTCAAAGAATCAGCACGATGAATTCCGCTTAACAACTCCCTTCCTTTTTCACTAAGAATTGCTGCAGCCCCATAAGCACCATCCACGTGTAGCCATATATCTTCATCACCACATACATCAGCCAATTCATCGAGGGAGTCCACCGCTCCGCAATTCGTTGTCCCTGCATTCGCAATAACACAGAATGGTTTTTTCCCTTTTAATCGATCTTCTTTTAATTGCTTTCTTAAAGTACTAACTGAAATTTTTAAATCTTCATCTGTCTCAATTCGGCAAATTTGATGCTGTTTAAAACCTAATACTTTAAGTGCTCGATCTACAGAAAAATGAGTTTGGTTAGAGAAATACACAACCGCATTTTCTATGTCATTGTTCAGCTTGACCTGTCTCGCTACAGTAAGTGCAGTCAAATTAGCCATAGAACCGCCACTGACAAATAGTCCTTCAGCTGAATCAGGGAATCCTAGCATTAATTTTAACCAGTTAATTGTCGTTAATTCAATTTGTTCAGCACCTGCACCTACTATCCAAGCTGTAGGAAATACATTAAACCCACTTGCTAAAAAATCTGCTACTACACCAACATAATTATTAGGACCTGGCACAAAAGCCATAAAATGAGGATGATCCACATGAGTAATTTGATTAAACACATTGTTATTAAGAAAATGAAGTAACTCATTTGGGTTAGATCCTTTTTCCGGAATCGTTTCAATTAGCTTGTCTCTAAAAATATTACTATCAATTGTTTCCGAAACTGGTTTACTTTTTAAATGATTCATATGATCAACAATCAGGTCAACCGCTTGATATCCTAACTGACGCATCTCTTCGGCTGATAACTGCAAGTTTTTTGTCATATAGTTTACTCCTATTCTATTTAAAAAGGCGAGTTCTTGCTCGCCTTTTCATTTTTTATAATTTGTAATCACCGATTGCTTGTATTGGATTTTGAAGAATCATGTTGATTAACTGATGCATGTGATTCAATATTTCTTGTATTTTCGCTTCTTCATATACGGTTTGATCATATCCAAACTTTATTGTAAGTTTCTCTTCAGGGAAGCACATAATTCCATACTTTACATGCGGCTCATCAACAACTTCGTAATCTGTGATAGCAAAATTTCTGTTTTCATTTGAAGAGAAGATAGCTTGGTTAGTTGGATAGTTTTCAAAAACCCAAAGATGGTCAGTCAACTGATTTTTTAATTCACTTTGCTTTTGTATATCAACAAATGAATAGTATGCATACTCATTACATTTCAATGTTTCTAGTTGTACTTTTTGCAGGAAATCTACAAAAGTTTGTGTTTCTGTCCATGCTAGTCGGATAGGTAAAACATTTGTGAATAGACCGAACATATTTTCAATTTCTTCTACTTCAGGAGGTCTAACTGATACGAGATTAGGTAATACTACTTCTCTCGTTCCATTGTATTTGCCAAGCAATAATCCCCATACAGCTAGTAATGCTGTATTCATAGTTATATTGTTTTTAGTTACAAATGTCTGTAACTGACTAGTTAAATCCTTATCTAAGGTTAAATCCATAAAAGTGAAGTTTAACCCTTCACTTTTAGTTGGCACTTTCTTTTTAGGAATACTAGTCTTTCGATTGTATCCTGATAAATAATCCCGCCAAAAATGACGTGCTTTCTGATGGTCTTGTGCTAAAGTCCAGTCTATGAATGTTTCAAAAGGTTTTACCATAGGTAACTCCGCCGTAGTTCCGGCATTTTTTGTTTCATAGAGCTGGAATAATTCGTCTATTAAAATGCTGACGCTCCAACCATCACATAATAGATGATGCGAACTCCAAACCACCTTATGCTCGTTATTACCTAGTTGGAATATACAGAGACGGTTCATGAGTTCATCATTTTTGAATCCTTGACTTAAATTTTCACTCATCCACTGGTCTAGGAATTCTTGCTGTTCTTGTTTCGTCATCTCAATCAAGTTTTTTATTTCTGAATTTATTTGAACATCATATAGAACAGCTTGCCAAGGTTTTGCTTGTTCATCTTGCACAATTATTGTTCTTAAAGAATCATGACGATCAACTAATTGTTGGAAACACTGAATAAAGAGTTTAATATCCAACTCCCCCTCAAGTGCCCAAATTATTTGTTCAAAATATGCATTTGTATCAGGTTCATTCGTAGCATGCTCATAAATAACTTCCTGGAAAGGTGCTAACGGGTAAATACGTTCTATTTCTATATCCGGCATTTTTTCTTGTATTTTGTTAAGTGTATGTTGATTAAGTTGTTTATCTTTAACATTTAGTAATGTAGCTTTATTATCGTTCATTATGTTTACATCATTTGTTTGTGAACTTGAAAACTGGTCTAGCTTTTTAACAAATTGAACCATGTCGCTTAATATAGGAAATGAAAATAGATTTTTTGGTTCAAGCTCAAATCCTTGTCGATACAGTCTGACGGACACTTGAATCGCTTTTATCGAATCTCCACCTAAGGCGAAGAAATGATCATTTACTCCAACTTGATCTATTTTGAGTACTTCTTGCCAAATACTAGTTAATATTTTTTCCATTTCAGTTTTTGGAGCAATAAATACTTCATTTTTTTGTTTCTCTGGAGTAGGGAGCGCTTTTCTATCTAACTTCCCGTTTGGAGTCAAGGGTAATTGTCCCAAATAAACAAAATAAGAAGGAATCATGTAATCTGGCAAGTGATCTCGCAAATGCTTTCGTAGTTCTGTTGTACTAATATTTTGCTCAGTTACCACATATGCAACTAAAAATTTTATTCCGTTCTCATCTGTTTGATCAATTACGACAGCATGTTCGACTTGTTTATAAGTTAGAAGATAATGAGAGATTTCTTCTAACTCTACTCGAAATCCTTGAATTTTCACTTGGTAATCTTGGCGGCCTAAAAATTCAATATATCCCTCAGAATGCATTTTTCCACAATCTCCTGTTTTGTATATAAGACCAAAATCAGGATGTGACACAAACGCTTCATTTGTTTTCTTTTCATCATTTAAATATCCTTTAGCAAGGCCAACTCCCCCGATATATAAATCTCCAATTACACCAACAGGGCACATTTTCTTTTCATAGTTCAACACATAATACGTTTGGTTTGCCAAGGGCATCCCGTATGGAATACTATTCCAATGTGATTCCACCTGTTTGACCGGATAATAAATTGACCAAATCGATGCTTCTGTTGCCCCTCCTAGTGAAACTACTTCTGCAATCGGAAAATGTCGTTTTATTTTTTCTGGTAAAGAAAGCGGAATCCAATCTCCACTATGTAAAACTAAACGTAAAGAAGAATGTTCAAAATGAGAACCTACTTGATCCAATGCCAAATCCATGATTGCAGGCACTGTATTCCAAATTGTAATCCCTCTACGTTCGACAGTGCGGATTAATTCTTGCATGTCTCTTGGATCACGAATCATTACCAACATTGCACCTGTGCTTAAAGCTCCAAAAATATCGTATACAGATAGGTCAAAACACATGGAAGAGATACCAATAATACGATCATCTTCATTTACCTCATATTTTTGATTTATGTCTTGAATAGTATTTGTAACCGCTTGGTGAGTAATAATTACTCCTTTTGGTTTCCCTGTACTTCCTGAAGTGTATATAATATAGGCAATATCTTCTGGACCAGCAATAGCGGGCATATCTTCTGTTGTATAAAATGACAAATGATTTTCTTCATAAAGACTAGGTTCTAATAAAAGTTTGCATGAGCTATTTTTAAAAATAAATGTTTGGCGATCTAAAGGATGATCGGGATCAATCGGAACATAAGCGGCACCTGCTTTTAAAATACCTAACATATTAACAATTGTGTCAACTCGCCTTTTTGCTAAAAGACCCACTTTGTCACCTAGACCAATGCCTTGCTCTTTTAAGAAGTGGGCAATTTGATTGGAGCGTTTATGAAGTTCCGAGTATGTTAACCATTCTTGTTCAAATACCACTGCTACTTCATCCGGTGTACGTTTTACTTGGTCTGTAAATAATTGATACAGAGTAGTTGAAGGTATTTTTTCTGTTGTTTCATTGTATTGCTTAATTAAAGTTTGATCCGATTCTTTCATCTGCAAAGATGTTATATCGCTTTGTTTCACCAATTGTTCCAATAAGTCAACAAATTGGGAAAACATTGCTTCTATTACATCAACATCAAACAACTCTTCAACATAGTTCCAGCTAATTAATAACTCTCCATTTTTTTCAATTACTACATTATCCAAATACACTTGTGGAGTCCGAGCATGAATATAGCGAAGAGAACCAAGTTGTTCCCAAGAGAAAGCACCTGCACCTGCTAACATCGAGGTGAAAACGATTGGCATAACTGCTTTTGGCGTCATTTGATGATAACGAGTAAAATCTCGAATAAAGTTAACTCCATCGTAATGACGATGTTCAAGGCCATCTAATAAAGTAGATTGCGTTTCTTTTACTCTAGTAAAGAAAGTTTGCTCTGGTTTTACATCAACATCCAATAAAATAAGCGATGTGAAATCTCCAACAATCTGTTCTACTTCATCATGAACTGGATAACGGTTAAATACAGTCAAATTAATTGCTAATCGACGTTGATTACTCCAATATGCCAACACATCACCATATATTGTACAAAGTAGAGCGGAAGGTGTTACCTCTTTCTCTTGTGCTAACTTTCGTAGCTTTGTCCATTTTTCATTGTCCATGATTTTTGTAAGTGATTGGAATTTAGGAGTAGCAATCTCTGCTGGATCCTTTTTTAACAGCAAAGAAGGTGCAAACGGAAAGTCAGGAAGCTTACTTGTCCAATAATCTTTTGCTGTTTTATATTCTTCACTTTGTTCCATTTCATCATAGATAAACATATAATCTTGAAAATCAAAAGATAGAGATTCTAATTTTTGATTTGGTTTATAATAATAATGCAACAAATCCTGTCCAACAATGTTCATGCTTGCTCCGTCCATTAATAAAGCATCGTATCGAAAACATAATAAATACGTGTCTTCTTTTAAAAGAAAGGCTTTTAATTCAAACAAAGGCCATTGCCCCAAAGGGAATACATGGTTAGTCATTCGAGAACGCTCTTCTTGTAAGCGAGCATTTTGATTCCTATCATCTAAATCTATGAGACTCACTATTTCAATCTCGTAATCAGGAACGCTTTGTAATATTTGCTGTTTTCCCTCTGGTAAAATTACAGCTCGCAACATTGGATGACGATGAATTACCTTTCGAAAACTTTTTGAAAGACGATTGATATCCAATGCTGTTTCATATTCAAAATATGTTTGAGGTGAAATACCACTTAATTCAAACTGTGAATTCCGTCCTAACATATACGCTGTCTGAACTTCTGTTAAGGAAAATGGCTTAGACAATTCTTTAACATGAGTTGGTCTACTTTCAAAGTTTTCCTCTTTATGCTCTAACTTTACACAAGAACTCAGTTGAGCGATTGTAGGGTGCTTAAAAAAATCTGTTGTACTTATTTTTAAGCAGTCTTTTCTTAGTAAATTAATTACCTGAAGTGCTTTAATGGATTCTCCTTTTAATGCAAAAAAATTATCATGAATACCGATTCCCTCAATCTCCATAACTTTTTCCCACGCACGCACTAATTTTTGTTCAATTTCATTGCGCGGGGCAACGTATGGAATTGATACATAATCCGTTTGTGTTATATCCAATAACCTTTTTCTATCCACTTTTCCATTTGGATTCAATGGAATCTCTTCTACCTGAATCATTTTTTCAGGAATCATAAACTCAGGTAATTTATCACTTAAATATTTTCTGATTTCATCAAAAGACACTTTGCTATCGGATACATAGTAAGCAGCTAATAATTTCCTATTTCCATACACTTGATCAACAACGATAACTTGGTTTACTTCTGGATATTCCCTTAATTGAGTTTCGATTTCTCTTAATTCAATCCGATACCCCCGAATTTTCACTTGATGGTCCATTCGACCTAAATATTCAAGTTCTCCATTAGGCAACCAACGAACGAGATCACCTGTATGATACATCATTTCTCCTGCCTTAAAAGGACTCGGTACAAATTTTTCATCTGTTAGTTTATTTTTACCAAGATACCCTCGTGCTACCGCTACGCCAGCAATGCAGAGTTCACCGGGAATTCCAAATGGTTTTAATTGGCCATACTTATTCAATATATAGGAATGATAATTCGGATTAGGTTTGCCAATCGTAACTTCTTTGGAAGTGCTTAAGTCTTTCACTGTTGCGCAAATGGTTGTTTCTGTGGGACCATAAATATTTAAAATTGTTGCTTCACTGATACAACGAATTTTTTCAACCAAATCAATGGAAAATGCTTCTCCTGCTAATAAAATAGATTTTAAATCTTTTAGAAAATTTGCCCCTTCTGGATCACTCAAAATCACTTCCATTCGCGATGGCGTTGATTCCCATAAATCCACCTTATGTTTTTTGACTAAATGAGCCAATTCTTTTGTTGCAAACTGCTCCTCTGTAGCAATTACTACTTTTGAACCTTGCGTTAAAGGAAGACATATTTCTAACAAGGAAATATCAAAAGATACACTAGCAAGAAACAAGAATGATTGATTATCCTTTACTTTTTCTCTCATTACATTTAAAAAATGAACTAGAGATTTTTGTTCTATCATTACCCCTTTTGGATTTCCTGTCGATCCTGATGTGTAAATAACATAAGCCAAATCATTAGGATTATGTTCTCGTACTAAATTACTTTCTTCACCTTGGAAAAGATATTCTTTATCAAGATACAGTACTTCACCCGCAAATTGTGGCAATACTTCCTCTGTTCGCTTACTAAGTAAATATTTTGCTTGACTATCTTGTAACATATATTCAATTCGTTCATTTGGATAGTTAGGATCAATTGGTAAATATGCTGCACCTGCTTTTAAAATTCCCATCATACCAATAATCATTTCTAATGACCGATCTACCATAACGCCAATAATACTTTCTTTTGAAACACCTTTACTTTGAAGAATAGAAGCCAATTGATTCGCTTTCTTATTCAATTCTCTATATGTCAAAGATTGATCATTACAAACAACAGCAATTTGATCTGGAGTTTTTAATACTTGCGCTTCAAACAAATCTTGAAATGATTGAAACAAGTCTATGCCCGTTTGAAAAGTATTCAATCCTTCTAGCAACTCTTTTTCTTCTTCTGCAATAATACAAATATCTTTCAATGCCAAATTCGGGTTTTGTGAAACTTGTTTTAAAACATAACAATACGAATTGGCAAACTGTTGCAAAGAAGAGAATGAATGGGACTTGCAAGCAATTTGAAATTCAAATTCATTATGTATTTCATTCCATTTTCTTCGTATCCATAGGGCTAAATTATTCTCTGCGTATTCTTCTAGCGAATTTTCATTATGTAATCCTTCCATCCCGATTACAATTTGAAAAGGAGTTAAATTGTGTTTAACTAATAATTCAGAGAGCGGATACTCCTGATTTTCATACCCGAATAAAGTCGTTTGTTCAATCTCATTTACTAATTGTTTAAAGGTGTGATGCGGATGGATTTCACTTCCTAAAGGAATCAACTTATTAAGATTCTCACTTTGTTCAAGATTCTTTTCAATGATAGGAATACCAATAGTAATTCTTTCTTGATCTGTATAATGTGCCAAACAAACCCTTAAAGCGGCTTGAAACCAGCTAAATAATAATAAATCTTGAGACCTACTTATTTTTTGTATATTTTTACTAAACTCTACATTCACTATGACTCGAACGTACTCACAAGGTGTTTCTTTATTTAGTTGGTAATTGCTATTAAATACAGAAAAATCGAGAACCTCAGAAGATAATTGCTCCTTCCAAAACGCTTCTACTTCTTTATTTTCATGAATCGAACTTCGATCTTTAATGTGCATTTTATCTTTATCCCCCTAATATTCATTTCTTCTACTCGTTAATTTTCAAGCCAACTTCAAGCCCATGGAGAAACACTTGGTGGTTATCCAAACATAAAAATTGCTGAATCTCTTCAAATTTCATATGACCAACTGAACAAACCCCTAAATTTAATGTCTCAGCAACCATATTTAAGGTAGCAGTGATAATGCCTGACTCAATACAAGCATATAAATATCCATCTGAACCGTATTTCGGGATGGAAGCGTTCGCATTATAAACCAAATAAACTGAGAAGGCCGATTGAGTAAATAAATCCTGATTAACTAACTCATGATCACTTTTGATTACTTGATCAATGTTGTTTACAATCACAAGACTATTTTTTGATGGGTTATAATAATAAAATCCAGCTTTCATACTCTCTATACGTTTTGGTTTTACATAAACAAAGATATCAATGGGATAGAGCCCGCCTGCACTTGCGTAATGATAGTATATTTTTTCTTCCCTAACCTGTTTTAGAGTTGATAAGAATCGGGAAAATTCTGAAAAACTAATTTGTTTTTCCATATCAAATTGACGACAAGACCTACGTTCCTTGATTATAGTGGGTAGCTCATCTGTTGTTTCAAGTTGAATTTCGGTTGACCGTGCAGCAACGTGCGTGCGATTTAATTGTTCACTCATATACTTATCTAACTCTTCTTTAGAAAAGCGAATCTGGTTGCTATATGGATTTGGAAAAATCTTTTCTTGTGAAGAAAATACTTCTCTTGGGTGTAATATGTTACTTACTAACACACGATTTTTTATCATGAGCTCTATGGTTTTTTGTGTCTCTTCTACATTTCCTAACGAAAAGCGCTCTACTAGTTCACTGATTTTCACACCTTTTTGAGCCATAAAATAAAAATCAGGAAACCACTCAGACAGAATACCTGTAAATCTCATTTCCCCTATCAAAACTTCATTATGCAACTTCTCCCAATGCTTAATCGGAGACCAGTAGTAAATTTTCTCGCTCATATAATCCTCCATAAACGTTTAACTTATTTTGAAATGCAATTTTCTAATCTACAAAAATTTTTTTAGATTCTGCTCCTTGTCTCATAGTGATTATAAATACATGCACTTTAACGAAACTTGAAAATAATGAAATAACTTTTTCTTCATTAAATTTTTTTATTTCATCATAAAAAATGATTTTTCTTTGGATATTTCACATCCTTTCCCATAGTAATCCTATAAGGTATAAACCATTTATAACATTGAGAATATTCATGTATTTCCAATGTGAAATTATTGTAATGGATTGGAGAGCGGTTGAATATAGTTATTAAATCAAATAATGTTGAGAAAGTTTTATTTATTATATCGATAAAATTTTATGATGTAATTTATTACAAATAGATTAAGAAAAGAGTTTTAAATTTTTCTTAATCAGTTAGTGTGAAGATATCACATACTATTACATACAATTGAGTTACTTACATTTCAAATTCAAAATAGAGAAAAGACACCATTAAAGGTGTCTTTTCTCTATTTTAATTCCATATACTTTTTACTCCTTTGTTATTTTTAAACGATTTGTAGGAATTAATACAACTCGAACATTTAGCTCGTTATATGTTCGAATATATAATAAACATTATATGAATTACGAATGTATTTCATATAATTTTACAAATAAACTCAAAGATATCTTCTCCCCCTACTGTCACAATAGCAATAATCTATTGCTTATTTTTTTTATTAAATTGTAATATAATTACAGTATGTGAAATTATATTACATTAACTTTAAAAACGAAGTGAGAATAACCTTTACTTCGCTTTTTTCATTTGCAATCCTTATTAACTTTGCTCAATTCAGTATTTATTTCCACACTCTTCGCTTTTATTTAATCGGTTTTTCTGATTTTAAAACAATGGAACTTAATGCAGGAACTTTAATTTTATTGTCATAGACAACATAAAGTGGTTTACTTCCCGCCTGCTTGCCATCTACTAGTACTTTCCAAGGCCCTTTCGATGGAAGTATTATTTCAACAGCTTCTCTATTTGCATTGTGAGCCACTGTAAAGTATTCATGTTTATTTCCCTCTATTGTATAAGCAACAGTATTTTTTGGAGCATCAATAAATGATACATGTGTTTTTATTTGCTCTGCAGATGTCATTCGAAAAGCTGAGTACTTTTTGCGTAATTCTATTAAGCCCTTCATATAATCTACTTCATTATTAAATGCTGCACGGCGCAACCAGTCCATTTGGTTAATTGAATCAGGAGATTTGTAACTATTATGATCACCATATTTCGTGCGCATAAACTCTTGTCCTGCATGTAAGAATGGAATACCTTGTGATGTTAATAAAATCGAAGAAGACAATTTATGCATTTGTTTTCGCACTTCTTCACTGTCATCTGGATTCGTCAACTCAAGTTTGTCCCATAATGTATGATTATCATGTGCTTCCACATAAGTTAGCACCTGCTCCGGATCTTGATAAGTAGACGAATTTTTATCGTAGTTAATGCCTGCCATAATGCCTTTTTTAATACGGTCTTCCATGTTTCCCTTTCCGTTTACAAAGCCATTTTCTTTCTCCTCAAACACACTTCCTTTTAATCCATCACGTATATTATCGTTAAAATGAGCAATCCCTTTCATTTTCTCAGCATTTTTTTGATTTGCTTTCAATTCCGCTGCAAGAGGTGTATTTAAATCCCAGCCTTCTCCATGCAATATAATAGAAGGATCAATTTGATTAACAGCTTTACGTATTTCATTCATCGTTTCATAATCATGAATGCCCATTAAATCAAAACGGAATCCGTCTAAGTTATATTCTTTTGCCCAATATGTGACCGAATCCACCATAAATTTTCTCATCATTTTTCGTTCTGAAGCTGTATCATTTCCTACTCCAGTTCCATTTGCAAATGTTCCATCTTCATTGTAACGGTAATAATAACCTGGAACTAACTTATGAAAATTAGATTCAGCAGCATTATACATATGGTTATATACTACATCCATTACAACACGAAGATTATTATCATGCAGCGTTTGAATCATTTGCTTTAATTCAGTTATTCGAACAGCTGGCTCATATGGATTTGTAGAATAGGATCCCTCTGGAACGTTGAAATTTTTCGGATCGTATCCCCAGTTATATTGTGGTTCGTTTAAATTCTCTTCATTTACTGATGCATAATCGAATATCGGTAACAACTGAACATGCGTAATACCAAGATCTTTCATATGATCAAGTCCTGTTTTCACACCTTCAGGCCCTCTTGTTCCTTTTTCTGTTACCCCTAAATACTTTCCTTTTTGTATAATACCACTTTCGGGCTGAATAGAAAGATCACGTACATGTAATTCATAAATAATAGCATCTTCCGGATTTTTAAATTTTGGCTTTTTGTTTACTTTCCATTTTTCCGGATTTGTTTCTTCTAAATCAACAACTGCCCCTTTATCTCCATTTACAGAAGCAGCACGTGCATATGGATCAACTGCTTCTGTCCACTTATCCCCAATTTTCACCTTATACGTATAAAGGAGGCCTTTTTGGTTCCCTCTAAGTTCTGCTTTCCAAGTTCCTTTTTCATCTTGTTGCATGTTTATTTCAGTACCTATTTTATCGTTCCATTTTTTATATGTAACTAACTTCGCTTCACTCGCAGTAGGAGCCCATACACGGAACTTCGTATGTTGTGGTGTATATATATTACCTAAATCGTTACCACCATAGTAAAATGAATGATCAAACCCCTCACTACGAATGACTTTACCGATTTCAGTATTCGCATCAGCTACGTTTTCGATTTTAACTTTGTATGTCTGTTTTAAATCAATTTTCTGCTCCGTAATTATTTTCACCTTATTAGTAATATTTCCACTGCTTGTATCATAAGGACTAATATTCTTAATTTTAATGCTTTCAATTTCAATTTTCCGTTCCTTAATATGAAACGGGACATTAGTTGTTACAGTAATTTCATTGAAACTATCAATAGATGCTTTTTGAATGGATAGATCCGAAGAAGGCTTAGAATTATATACTTTATCATCACCAGAAAGAATCCACACTTCAGCACGACCGTCCTTTATATTTTCAATCCAACGATCGCCACCATCTTTTTCCCAATCATTTGTACGAATGATAAATCCTACACGATTATAGTCACCATCTATATTCATTTTAGCGTACTTTCCAAATTCATCTTCACCAGTAAATTCATATGATGTACCATTCGCATTTTCTCCCCATATCCAAAGGTTCCAGTCTTTTGTATTTCCAGACTGTTCTTTGTAATGAATGATAACTTCAGTTGTTTTCGAATTTGAAACTGCCTTTACACTTTGAAAAGAGAAAACAGATGATAACATAACGATTATAGTAAGTAATAAAACTGATTTGTTAATTAATCTTTTTATCATTTGCACCACATACACCCTTTCTTTAAATGGTATGAACGTTATATTCTGCTCGTACTACATTACAGCTACTTAAATGAATCTAAAAATCTCTTTTATTTCACCCCCATATTGGCTGATTTCACATATGTATTTCAATGATCTTTTAATACGAAAACGTTTGCATTAATGTTTAAAAAAATAGGTTTGTTTATGTCTTCATATATTTGTAAATACTAAAAGATCAGGGAAATCATTATAAAGCAATCGTTTGTTATCGCTTTCATTCTATAGCACTTTCTATTAAAAGGTCAATATATTATTAATCTTCTGTTTTTATGTGCTTTAAACCTTATATATGTGTCGTAACTTCATAAAGATAGACAACCTAATTATTGCTTAGTAAGTCTATTTTCATTCATACATTGCTACATAAAAAACAGCTACTATCTTTAAAACGACAGTAGCTGTTTTTTATAATGTAATAATAAATGAATGATAACTATATTTCTAACTTACTTAATTTTTGCTGCATCAAATGCCTTTTGAACTGCTTGAACTTCAGCTGTATTTGCTCCATATTTATTCGTTGCCACTCGAATACATGCTGATCTTAATTCTTTAAAATTAGAAGTCATATTTAACTCATCTGTATTTGCATAATAGAAGATATCAAACATTTTATCTTCACCAATCCCTTTAACAGTTACTCCGTTATGAGTTCCACCTTTTGCAATAAGATACGCAACTTTATTAATAATGCTTGAATTAAAATGAACCCCACCTTGATCCCATCCATTAAAATCATTAAATTCACTGTAATCATCTGGATAAGGTACACCAAGTGAAGATGGAACAGAAGCCGGGTCTTCCATATCACGGAAAACAGATCCAGTTTGTTCTCCCATCGTCCAGTTAAAACTTCCATTATTTACGTATTTCTCAATAGATGTTCCCATAATATCAGATAGTGCCTCATTAATCGCACCAGATTCGCCGTAATATTCAAGATTAGATTCGCTAGAAGTAACAGCATGTGTAAATTCATGGCCAGCTACGTCATATGCCTTTACGATAGGATCTCCATATACAAGCATACTTCCATTATTCGCACTTAAAGCATTCTGCCAATTTTTCGGATCATTCGTATCTCCGGAATCCCAAGCATGTACAACTGAAACTACCTTTTGTCCCTTATTATCAAAGCTATTACGCTTATATTTATCTTTATAAAAATCAAATACTTTTGTTGCTAAGTAATGAGCACTTACTGCTTTTGGATCGTTAAATGTTGTCGAAGTACTAGTTGCTAATGTACCAGGATAATAGCTTTCTTCTTTCGTAATATCTCTATAATTCACATCATATGTTTCGATTCCTTGCCCTCTTGTATAATCAGCAAGAGCATATTTGCCATTACTTTGTTTAGAGATACCAAATGTACGTGATATACCTAAATCATCTTTTCCTGTTCCAGTTAATGATGTAAGATTGCTTTTTTTACTTTTCTTTAATGCTCCAACTAGTTTTTCACTTGCTTTTAAGTTAGATTCTTGTACCATATTTTTTAACATATCACCATTTTGTGCATTTATTAAATAGGTTCCGGAAACATAGTTTGGTGTTGCAGCTTCAAATGTAACCTGGTATGCATTACTAGCTTGTCCATTATTTTCATCAACAAAAATAACTTCTTTAACTTCTGGCTCAGAAATAAAATTGATATCGTTCCCGTACTTCGTATAAATATATTGTGTTGCTTCATCTTTTGATAGATTGATAGGTTTTTTCAATTCTTCTTGTTTTAAATTTTGCGCACTATCGCCTGAAACACTTTTAATAACACCGTTATTATCTACGTGTGCAGTTAATTGATGGCCATATACTTCTTTCCCTTCGTATGTTTGCTGAATACGTACAAGTGTAGTCCCATCATATGAACCACGTTTTTGAAGAACTTTATAATCTACTCCTGTTTCTCCATTGACTTGCTTTGGAGAAAGAGCTTGTTCTGTTTTCTCCTTCAGAGCATCTTTTACTACATTCTCTGGTGCTTTTTGTGACGGTTGTGTAAGTTCACCCGAACGGAACGATTCTTCCTGAATTTGAACTTGTAGTTGATCTGTTTCCTCCGCATGACCTACTCCGTATGGTGCTACTGCTGTTAAAGCTAAACCTGTTGTTAATGCTACCTTAGTTAATGTGTTTTTGTTTTTCATTTTTTCACCTCGTATAATTTTTAAAATAGAAAGCTTGTACAAAGTATACTTGCTGTTTATGTCGAAAAAAAGGGAAAATACACAATTTATGTAACATTATGCAAAATTACATAATTTAAGGACGATGATATAAATAAAGAACAACACATATAAGTGGTTAATTTCAATAAAAAAAGAGCTCCCTAAGGCGCTCTTTACATACGATTATAAATCATAAATGCATTGTGTCATTTATTAGTATATGCTCGTCTCATTAATTGTTTACTTGGTGATTTCTTTGCACATTAACCATTAAAAATCCGTTATCTAATACATTAAAATTCTTCGTTACTATTTGATTAGTAAATGAAAGAGAGAGTTAAAATAATGTAAGAAAAAAACATGATAAAAGCAAACCAATAGATAAAGATAGCACTCGACATGTATTGTGTAATTCTTTTTTTTATATAAATTTGTTTTACTTATTTACTTTTTTGGGATTAATTTGAAATTGCCCTTTCCAAGATCCAACTATTTTTCCTATTTTATTTATGTCTACATCTAATGTTAAAGGTTGTTTAAAGGAACCTTTTCCTTCAGGACCTTCAACAAATGTAATGACACCTTCTGGTCTGTCTTTATCGCGAATGCCTACATGCTCTAACTTTTTTCCTTCTGACAATAATTCGAATGGTAAATTGTCTTCACCTTGAATAAATGATAATTGTGAAAACATACCATTTCCTGTGTTAAATGCAGGATTTTCTTCTTGTTGTCCGTTTACTTTTCCATCGCTTTTTATATCTAATCCATTTGTATCAAATTCAAATGGTATTAGAGTTCCATCGGCTTTTTCAACTCTATAATGAACAGATATACGTGCATCTGCCACATATAATTCTTTAAAATGTACAGTAATCCCCTGATCTGTTATCTTCTCATCCAGAGGCATGAACTTGCCATTTGACATTCCTTCTACCTCGTTATTATTTTCATCTCTTATCCCTTCGTTGACTACCTCATCTTTAGAAACTTCATTAGCAAAGTAAGAAGCAATATTAGTTGCTGCAACTTGAACTTGTGGAATCATAGCTATAGTAAAAATACCTACCGCAGCAACCACTGTATACATTAAGCGTTTTGATTTTTTATTCACATTTGAAAATACCCCATGCTTTCTTTCTGTCGTTTTATTTACGCTAAGTACATTATTAGACTCGTTATAATTTTTAAATGTTTGCCATGCTTTTTCAACATCAATATTTATTTCTGGAGTCTCATGAGCAAGTGTTGAATTTTCCCACTGACTTAATTCCGTTAGCTCAATTAATAAATTTTGACACTCCTTACATTTGTCTAAATGCTTTATAAATTGTTTTCTTTCCTCACGGGAAAGCTCGCCATCAATAAATGATTGAATGGATCCCATTTCATAACAAGTCATTTATTTCCCCTCCATTTGTTCAAAAATTTTCCGGAACTTTAGTTTAGCTCGTGCCAACAATGTTCCAATAGACGAATCATCAACCTGAAGTACTTGCGCGATTTCTTTATATCGAAACCCTGAAAATTTCATTAATAATATCGTTCGATCTTGTTCTTTCATTTTTCGCAACACCATTTGTACTTTTGTAATTTCTTCTTTTCTAATCCATTCATCATCTAGTGACGAATCAATTTGAACTTCTTGATACTGGGTTTCTTTATCGATTCTTGCCTGATGTCTCTTTTCAGAACGAATGTAGTTATAGGCGACATAAGTAGAAGACTTTATAAGCCAAGCACGTAAATTTTCTATTGCTTTCCAATCTGAATGATACAGTTGCAAAAACACCTCTTGCGCTAATTCCTCAGCAACAGTCTGTTCTTTAATGATCCATATTATTTGTTTAACAACATACGCATAGTTTTGTTTAAACAACGCTTCAAATGTTATATGTGAAACATTCCTCTCTTCACTTTTTATTGTTTGCATGTGAATAAAACCTCTCTCTCTTTTGATGCCTGCATTATAGAGAAACCAGAATGCTCGTTTTTGTGACAAAAAAATAATATTTTTATTATGTACTATTACGTACATTCATCATATAAACAAATATTCATATTAATTAAAGGAAACTTTTTTCTCAATAACAACATAAAACCCACTCTCAACTATTTTTAAGAGTGGGTTTTATACTATTAAAAAACAATTATTTTAATACCGCTTATAATTTATACTACTTATTATTTGTTCTTTTTTATCGGCATAAATAAATCAACCTTTAATTTTCCTTCTAGGTCTTCTGCAACATTGTTCATACAAAACTCTAAATTATCCCTATCATAATCTGCACTATACTCACTATTTGGCAACCACATTGCATACAAATATTGATACACTTCACTTAATTTATGAGGTTCATCATAGAACTGATATAGAGCGTATTGACCTCCATCTACACATTTAAATTGCACATCCTGATTCGGTTCTTTTTCAAAGTTTTCAGGTACGGTAACGCACGCATCATGTCGGCACTTATGACTTGCAACAAATTCAGGATTATCTAATGAAATTCCGATAAATGATTGCTCTGGTGGATGTAGATTATTTTCATTTGCCCATTGTAGTAACTTTTCCCAATGATCTTGTGGTTCAAAGTAACTACCAGTTCGTCTTATATATGCTACTTCTAATGGTGGTAATTTTTTTATAACAACTTTCATTTACATCTTCTCCCCTATAAATATGTACACTGTTTATTTAGCTTTCTTTAATATTTATTCCTTCTTAAATAAAAAGAATTCTCTAATCACATAAATTTCAATTGAAATATAATGGATCACCTTTATTTTATAACATATATAAAAATCCCGACTAATAATGTCCTATCAATTTATCATTAAATAAATGTAAAAAAATGCTCCTATTCATTCATTTTTCATGCGTATGTATGTACATTTGTTAATTTATTCGATATATTATGTGTATTGAATGATTACGAAAAGCTTATTGGTCGCTTATACAGCACCTTATATTTTTATATCCGTGAAAACTACAAAATGTATGTAAATCCATTTGTCAAATGAATTTAATGCGGAAGGAGGTTTGTGGTTACTTCATCGGGATATAATAATCAGTTTTTTAACTGATAAAAATATAGGAGGCGACATAATGTTTCGTACAATTTCAAATTTCATGAGAGTAGCTGAGATAAGAAGGAAAATCCTTTTTACATTAGCGATGTTAATCGTTTTTCGAATTGGCACGTTTATTCCAGTTCCTCATACTAACGCAGAGGTATTAAAAGTACAAGATCAAGCTAATGTTTTAGGTATGCTAAACGTATTTGGCGGAGGAGCATTGCAACACTTCTCAATCTTTGCTGTAGGTATTACACCTTATATTACAGCTTCCATCATAGTACAATTACTACAAATGGACGTTATACCTAAATTTTCGGAATGGGCAAAGCAAGGAGAAATGGGCCGTAAAAAATCAGCTCAATTCACTCGATACTTTACAATCATTCTCGCATTCATACAAGCCATTGGAATGTCTTATGGCTTTAATAATATAGCAGGTGGACAATTAATAACAGATCAAAGCTGGACTACATACTTATTTATTGCGACAGTTTTAACTGCAGGTACTGCATTTTTACTTTGGTTAGGTGAACAAATTACTGCTAATGGCGTAGGTAATGGTATTTCGATGATTATCTTCGCAGGACTTGTAGCAGCGATTCCAAATGTTGCGAACCAAATTTATTTACAACAATTTCAAAATGCAGGTGATCAATTATTCATGCACATCATAAAGATGGTTTTAATTGGTCTCGTAATTTTAGCGATAGTTGTCGGTGTTATTTACATACAACAAGCCGTGCGTAAAATACCGATTCAATATGCGAAAGCTGTTTCAGGCAACAATCCATATCAAGGAGCAAAAAACACTCATTTACCTCTTAAAGTAAATAGTGCTGGTGTAATTCCAGTAATCTTTGCTTCTGCATTTTTAATGACGCCGCGTACAATTGCGCAGCTTTTCCCTGATTCAAGCGTATCAAAATGGTTAGTTGCTAATCTGGATTTCGCACATCCAATTGGAATGACACTTTATGTCGGTCTTATCGTTGCTTTTACATACTTCTACGCATTTATTCAAGTAAACCCTGAACAAATGGCTGAGAATTTGAAAAAGCAAAATGGATATGTGCCTGGTATTCGCCCTGGTAAATCAACAGAGCAATATGTAACGAAAATTTTATACCGTTTAACATTTATCGGTGCAATTTTCTTAGGTGCCATTTCAATTTTACCGCTCGTATTCACAAAAATTGCTACATTACCACCTTCTGCACAAATTGGTGGTACAAGCTTACTTATCATTGTCGGTGTAGCACTTGAAACAATGAAGACGTTAGAAAGTCAGCTTGTGAAACGTCATTATAAAGGGTTTATAAAGAAAGTAAATTAAGTAAAAAACACAGTTGGTTATTTTTCCAACTGTGTTTTTAATTCTACTACATTTCTTTCTCAAATAATTTCCCTTGTTTGAAATAAGACCGGAGTGTGGATCGATTAGCTAAAAATACACCAACCAAAATGAAACATGCACCTATTCCCATTGTAGGGTTTAAAGGTTCTCCTAATATAATATATCCTACTATAATAGCAATTAACGGTGATACGTATAACCACGTTGACGGGAATACAGGATTTGTTTTTGATAAGAGCCAATAATATAATCCGTGCCCACCGATTGATCCGATAAAGATAAGATATAAAATAGGCCACTGTACACTCCATGAAGCTAGTGTAGTTACATTCGGTTGTTCTACTATGGCTGAGACGATTAGTAGTAATACTCCTCCATAAAACATTTGAATACCATTTATGAGAAATGGTGATACATTTTGTAAATCCGAAAGTATTTCTTTTGAGTAAATAGAGCCTATTCCGTAAAATAACTCTCCTATTATTAAAACAAAGCAAGCGATACTCCATATGATACTTATTTCTTGGTGCATTCCTGGCAAAGAAACAAAAACAACACCTATTAGTGCAATAATTAAAGCTAGCAGTTGCTCCTTTTGTAATTTTGCCTTATTTCTCTTTGCCTGCAATAACAATATCATCATCGGTCCCGTAGCAGATAGCACAGCAGCTAGCCCTGAAGAAATATATTGTTCTGCCCAGTACAAAGTTGCGAATGTCATAAACGTTAAGCAAAAACCAGCATATATAATACGTTTTGAAAATACATGTGGCATTATTTCTTTTCGTTTTAACTTAAATATAATCATCAAGATTACTCCTGCTAAAAAGAAACGAATTCCCGCTGAAAATAACGGGGGCGTTCCTGCTTCAATTCCAATTTTTATCGTTAAAAATGTTGTTCCGAAAATAATACATACTAAAATATAATTGAAAATGATCATTTTTCTTCCTCCTTTTTACTCTTAACATGAGTATAGAAGGTATGCTGTATAACAGTGTAACTATATATATAACAGTTACCTAAAATCATAGTTGATTCTATTTATATTTTTCGCTTTAATTAAATAAAAACGAAAAAGGTGAAACCATGAAGATTGTCCTTCGTAAAGAATCCAACATACCGTATTACAGGCAAATATATATGCAAATCGTTGAAAGAGTGCAAAGTGGCATGCTTTCACATGGTGACTCACTTCCATCTTTACGCTCTATGGCTGAAGATTTACAGATTAGCCTATTAACTGTTCGTAAAGCATATAAGCAGTTAGAAAAGAAAGAATATATACGTATCCAGCAAGGAAAAGGTGCTTATATACATAAACATGTAAAGAAAGATTTCAAACCAATTCTGTATCAGTGGCAACAAACGAAAACAATTAATGTTATACGTTCTCAATACGCAATGAATCAGCACCGGAAATATTATGATTTCTCTCAAGCGATTTTATATCCTCGTTTATTGCCAAACCCATTCTTGGCAGACGAAATGCATAAAATACTTCATAAAGACCAGATGATTCTAGCAACTTACGGGCCAATTCAAGGAGATTATGAACTGCGAGTTGAAATAGCAAATTACTTACACGAACACCAGCAATTAGTGACAGATCCATCCCAATTATTAATTACAAGCGGCGCTCAACAAGGAATTGATTTAATTGCTCAAACATTATTAAAACCTGGTGATATTGTATTAGTGGAAAGTCCGTGTTATAGTGCTGCACTTGATATTTTCATCAATAAAGGTGCTCAAATTATACCTATTTCTCTTGATCATCATGGCGTTCGCTCCGACTTAATCGATGATATTTGTCAAAGTAAAAATCCCGTTTTATTGTATACGAATCCAACGTTCCAGAACCCAACAGGTACAGTAATGAGTAAAGAACGGAGAATGGAACTTATAGAACTAGCAGAGCTATATAAGTTTTTTATAATTGAAGATGATTCTTTCGGAGAAATATATTTTGAGGGCGCTACTGTCCCCTCTCCGATCAAAAATTTTGATACGAATGGCCATGTAATATATATAAAAGGATTTAGTAAAACGTTAGCACCAGGGCTACGTATCGCATCTCTTATTGCTGATGGACCTATTTTCGAATGGTTATATGCTGTAAAAGGTTCAATGGATATCGGTAGTCCTTTATTAACACAAAAAGCACTTCTACCTTTTTTACGTGCAGAACGTATGAAAAACCATTTAGAAAAATTACGTACGGCTTTACAAATTAGGCGTGATATAATGATTAATATGTTATCAACACTTAAAGAAATACACTTTGAAATACCAAATGGTGGATTTAATTTGTGGATTACACTTCCTGATTCGATTGATCCCTTTACCTTATTACAAAAAGCAAATGAAGTAGATGTCTCTTTTTTACCAGGGACAGCTTGTCTATTAAATAACGATACAAATAATAATCAATTAAGGCTTAGCTATTCTATGTTAAATGAAAAAGATATGTTGATTGGTTTAGAGAAATTACATGATACAGTACGAAACTATAAGCTATAAAAGCATATGCACAATATCTTTAAGCTAAAAAGTAAATACCCCAAAATATTTTAGTTTTGGGGTATAATGAAAAATTTTGAAAGATACTTAATCATTTTCATTCCACTTTTATTACAATCTTACCTCTAACATGTTGGCCTTCACTCAAAATATGAGCTTCTCTTACCCTTGCTTCATTAAACAGTACAACTTTACGCTACTTTTAACAATTTGTTTTAAAACTTGTCTTTCTTTTAATTCTTCAATACTACCATATTGTTCTATAACAATTGCTTTCATTTTCTCTCCTCCTTGCTGTTTATTTTAATAACATACAAATATTTCTCAAAATTTTTCCCCTTGAATTATCATAAACTTATTTTTGGGGGTAAATTGCGTAAGAAGCGTTGCAAGTTCCAAAACGAAACTTACAAACACCTTAGAATCTTTCAAAACTATATTTTAAATTTAATTCAAAAGAAATGGGGAGAACGCTATGGCTGAAAAGATATTTAAAATAAACGGAATCGATATATGTACAGAAAGCTTTGGGAACCCTAAAAACCCAGCTGTTTTATTAATTATGGGTGCTACGTGTTCAATGGTTTATTGGGATGAAGAGTTTTGTGAACAGTTGGCTAACACGGGAAAATTTGTTATTCGTTTTGATAACCGTGATGTGGGACGCTCTGTTGCATACGAACCTGGTACTTCCAATTATACAGTTACACATATGGCAGAAGATGCGATTGGGGTACTTGATGCTTATCATATTAATCAAGCACATCTATTTGGTATGTCTTTAGGTGGTATGATCGCTCAAATTGCTGCTGTAAAACATCCTGAAAGAATTTTATCGTTAACATTATTAGCTACAAGTATAATAGGATCTGATGATAACACGCGCGATTTACCTCCGATGGATGAAAGAATTTTAACACATCACGCAAATGGCACGCATTTAGATTGGACAAATGATAAAGTTGTAGCTGAATATTTAGTTTCCGGATCTCGCCTATTATGTGGATCAAAACGAACTTTTGATGAAAAAAGAGTCTATAAACAAGTAAAACAAGAAATAGAACGAGCTAACAATTTATTAAGTATGTTTAATCACGCTTTACTTCAAGGAGATGATGCATATGAAGGTGTGCTACACTCCATACAAGCACCTACATTAGTCATTCACGGGACGGACGATACTGCTCTCCCTTTCGAACATGGTCTCGCACTTATCGATGAGATTCCTAACTCAGCTCTATTAACTCTTGAAGGTGCCGGGCATGAGATTCACCCTGATGACTGGGAAGACATAATTCATGCTGTTACTGAACATACAGCTAAAATATAGATAAATTACGAATAGAAGGAGTGCAGATTGTCGTGTGCCTCTTCTATTTGTTATATAAAAAGCCCATCACTGTATCCATATGTATAGTGATGGGCAATACTTATATTTTTCTATGTTTAAAAAAACGGACAATCTAATTGATCAACAGCTTCCCATGATTTTTTTTTTATATTATCGGTAGATTTATTTGCTTCTAATGGCACGTTTTTAAAGGGATTTACTTCAACTTTTAATAAGGATGATGGTTCCACGTATAATGAGAAAACATGGCTACTAGGAATTGCTTTTGATACATCAATATCTCCTACTTGTTTAAAGAGTTGCTGCGCTGCAAAGAAAAAGAAATTAGTTGGGTTTGATTGTTTATTTAGCCATGCAAGCATTTCAGGTGATACTGACTTATGAATATTGATTTTCACTCGATCACCACGTTTATATCGCCTAGATCGCATGCTTCCACCAACTAACTTATCGTTAAATTTGTAAACCCTAACTCTTTTTGTTTATGTTCTCTATATTTTGGTGAACAAGTGTAGACTAATAATCCACGTGCATTTGTAAATAATGGATTATCCACAAAGATTACATTTGTTAATCGTCCTTTTTGTTTTAAAATCATTTTTAAACTATTTTTAATAATTACTGCGCCCCCACCATAAATAAATACGTATGGATCGTCCTTCATATCATCAATTTTATTTATGATATCCGTTGCGACACGCGCTGCTAACCCTAATAATGCCGGTTGTGACTCCTCAACTAGTAACGCATTTCTTGGGTGCTTTTCATTTAAATAAATTTGGTTAAACTCTGTAATACTATCAATCGTCTTTGTTGGATACTTCCGGTTCCATCTCGTAATAATTTGTAGTAACGTTTCTTTCACACCATATGATAAGCCCTTACTTAATTGTGGTCTAAAGTTAACACCTAGTGAAACTACTTCTTCTGTCGTCCCTGCGCCAATATCAAAAGATAATAATGTTTTATCAACAAAATCAATTTCTGAAACTTGATTTTGTTCACATTCTATTTTATGTTTTACAACATTTCCTTCTTCATCATATACAATGCCCCACGTCCCAGAAGCGCCCTCAGGTAGGCATTTACAATATTCGATAGAAATATTAATTGTCACATCACGTCCGTTAGGATAATGGAATACAACCTTATGATTGCCCATATAACGTTTCGCATTTTCCGCAGCTATTTCTTGTGTAATAAGCTGCATAGGAAGAGCAACAGATAAATCATATCGAATATTAATATGACTAGAAGTTGGACTTTGACGCATAGCACTTACCGCTAAACCAGATAAAATTGTAATAACCATTAACTCATCAGTTGACTTATTTGATTTCTTCTCAACCTCAGTACCTTTTAATTGATCTTGAATGACTTTTTCTCCAACGATATACCGCACGTTATTTAACATTAACGATGGAGAACTGATGGTCACGTCAATGTGATTTTCTAATTCAGATAAGGAAACATCTCCCTCATCTAACAATCCAGTAGGCTCTCCTATATATAAAGCATAAATACTCGGAATAAAAATAGGATCTTGCCCTTTCACCATTAACTTCAAACCGTTATTTCCTGCATCAGCACCAGCTTTTAATAGAATAGACATAACTACCCCCTAAATTAATCTGACATCCCTTCCAAATATATGCGAGCCCATTCTTTTACATTCAAATGTAATGTAATTTTTTATAAAAGACAAAAACAAAATATTATATTATTCCTTTATCATGTAAAAAGTATTTGACATAAAACTTTTCCAATTTTATACTATGTATGTAAAGAGTTTTTTACAAATATGGAGGTGTCATTTCTAAATTGAATCATAAAAAAATCATTTTCATAATTATCGTCATATCATTAATCGGAATCCTCTTACATGGCGCATATAAATATATAACGGAAGGTTCAATTTTAGGCGGAACAATATTCGCTTTTTCGTTAATACTTGGCAATTTAATTAATCAAATTACTTGGGGAGATCCAAACGGAGTATCGGAAGAAAGCAAAGATGAAATGGGACAGCAAATCCAATATAAAAGTTTTAAAATTGCTTATTTTGTACTAATATGCCTTATGTTTTTTATTTTAGTATTATCAGAAGGATTTGCATTCCTATTACTCGATGAAATAAAGAATCTTCCTCTTTTTATCGCTCTTTGCTCTTCATTCTTTATTTATCCTATTGTCGAACTAATAGTCGCAAAACAATATAAATAAAAAGATGAGATTTTGTAAAGTGATAATAATGTTATTTAATTTTGATTTGAAAATATAAGAGCCTTGCTACAAATTATATTGTAGTAAGGCTCTTTAAAGTTGTTTAATTTCTAACCTTTCAAATGAGATTGTAGACAAATATAAATAATAAATTTGTTTAAATCTTGTTCAACTAAAGCTCCCATTAGTTGAAGTTTAATTCTTCAAAAATTATTGAGATTCTTCTAGAAAATTAAAATCATCATCAATAAGATCCTGTAAATACTCATCAAAGCTGTTTGCAATCACTTCATATTCATCAGGGTCGTGTAAAAAACGAATGATTTGACCACAAACCCCTTTGTCAGAAGGATTAAAATCAATATACAGCTTTGATGTTCCACCGTTGTTCATACAATCTGAAAAGTGAATATACGTGCCAGGGAGAAGTCCTTCTGGATTTATTTTAGAGTCAACAACATCCTCTTCATCTTGATATTCTAAAAGATAGGAGACGTCTTCCCCTTCTTTTGAACTTTCGATCATCTCCTGTGTAGAAAGCAAATAGTATGGATACTCTTCAACATCTGAACCTAAAATACATACCGTGACTTCGGTTTCTCCATATTTCCGCCAATATGTACCATCGATATTTTCAAGTAAACAGATTAATGATTCTGGACAATTCGGATATTTCAACCTTAATATATCAATATTCTCTTTTGTAGCACCGTATGCTTTATTTAGTGCTTCGAGATCATCTGTTGATAATGCTGCTTTCAAACCGTTTAAAAATTTGTTTACCAAATCCATTATTTTACCCTCCCAATAATCTAATATAAATTTTTTGTCTATATACATAACATATATAAGATTTGGCCTTTAACTGTTTTCACATCTAATTTAATTAGTACCATTACGCTCTAGCTCTTCTCGATTAAAGTATTGTTCTAGTAACTCTTTACCTGTTTTGATTGTAGTATAGTACTCTCCACCATACAGTTTTCCTTCTGATGGATTGTGAAAATCTTCGTATTTCTTGAAGTCTTCATTTTCTTCAAATGATTTTTTTGCAAGGTCCATGTCTTCTGCTTCTATTTTAGCAAACAATCTACCTATACCGAATAACCCTTCATCATCAATACTTTCTTCTACAAGATAGTATTCCTCTTCCTCTATAGGTGTCATTTTACTTTTTCTAACAGAATATAGATGACCAGTTTCTTCTTCTCTTACCGTAATAAAAATCCAACCAACTCTTACAACTGTACAAGGTTCTAATCCTAATAGTGTATAGGCAACTACCTTTTGATCTTTCACATATTTCCCCATCTTACCTACCCCTTAATTCGTTTAATTTATACTATAACAATAGTCTCTTAAACATTTATCTGATCTAAGTGAATCTCATCTTTTTATATTTACATTCCTTCAACTATCTTTTTTAATTTACTCACAGTCCGCCAATTCCTAACTGTAGCTGGTGTATGTAACCTCTGAAATTGATTCATTAATTTAGAGTTTCGAATGCTATTTTTGAAAAACACGTACACTACATTTTCATCTATATAACAATCTTCAGTCTCATTTTTTTGCATAAGTAGCTGATCCTTTTCTTTTTCAGAAAGTTCATTTGCTAAAAAGGCAACATGTATACTTTCTCCTTCAAGCAATGAATCGACTTCATAAGGACACCTTTTTATCATATTTATAAATTCAACATGTGTTCTTAACATGACCGGAACATCAAACCCAAAAACGTTTTTAATTTCTGATTGTATTTGTTTATTTAAAAAATCAATATCTTTTTCAGATTCGAACACGATATTACCGCTTTGAATATATGTTTTTACTTGTTTTAACTCTATTGATTCAAACATTTGTTTTAAATCAGCCATTTTGATTATCTTATGCCCGCCTACATTAATTCCTCTTAGAAGCGCAATATAAATGGTCATATCATTTCTCCTTATTCAAATGTGTTTCACAATTGATGTAATAATATAAAAGATAAGAATCTTGCTACATTGTATTGAAGTAAGTTTCTTATCGTTTTTTAATTTCGTTATAGATCCGTTGACCTTTTAAACAAAGGTATATGCCCTCCACTAGGCCCATAAGCAACTCCAATTTTTTCCCATTCATATTTTTCATAATAGCCCTTAAGATCTGAAAATTTGTACCCTCTTTTTGCTGCTTCTAGCAGTCCATGATTCAATAATTTTTTGCCTATAGATTTGCCCCTAAATTTTTCATCTACAAACAAACATGCTAGCCATGGACTCAAATCCTGACGACTATTTAAATCATTGCGAATTAATGCATACGTTCCGATAATCTTATCGTCTACTTTTGCTATGTAAAAACTCGGTATGCCATTTGAATTAGTTAAAGCATTAGTCATACAATCTTCATAAAAAGCACGCCCACCTTCCTCGCCCCATTCTTTCCAAAAAACATCTATTGCCTTATTAAATAAGTCATCCTTTTTAGTAATTGAATTATTTCCATAAAGCTAAGCCTCCTAAAAAATTTTTTTAATGATTGTACAAATAACTAAAATTAATGCTTTTCAAGTATCTTTAATTTTTTATGTATCTAGCTATAATTTCTTCACTGTAAAATATAGCCTTTTAATATTTATTCTCTTATCGTTCTAAATAAAAAAACTTACTACTTTGTTACGCGAGGAGTAAGTTTTTCTTCTCATTATTTTATGATAGGTAAATGCATTATAATTTGTTGACCAATTGGTCCCATTCTTCTAAAACCTTTATCTTGGAAGCCGACTTTTTTGTATAAATTTTGTGCAGGAATATTTTTTTCATTTACAGCAAGTACAACTTCATTTTTTATCGAAAAATAACGTTGTACAAAGTCTTGTAATAGTACCAATGACTTTTTAGCATATCCTTTCCTTTGTCTATCGTAATTTATAGAAAACGATGTTAAAAGTAATGCATCTGGATTGTCTGTGAACTCCTGTACTCTATCTCCCGTTTGCAATGCAAAAAGACCGACAGGTATCCCGTTGTAATCTAAAATAACAATCACATTTTTTGTACGATCACTCTTTGCTTTCTCCAATAATTCGCTCGGATCTGATGTGAATTGAACTTGTTCACTTGGTAAAGTAAATGTTTGTATAACTTCTTTATATTTTTCTTTATACGGAACTAATTGTATTTCCCCAGTATGTATGTTCATGTTAAACTCTCCCATTTTTACTTATTAACTTAAACCTTGTTGCACTTTAGAATGTACTTTTCCATCTAAAAAGGTAATTTCAACTAATGCAGTTGGATTGCTTCCCTTCCAAGCAAAAATTTGTTTAATTTGTGTAGAATCTTCTACACCTTCTTCTATAAGTAAATTACCATCAAAACCAATTAATTCTTTCACTTCTGTATAAGTCATTCCTTCATTTATATTCGAGAAATGATTTATATTAATAGTTTCTTTCTTCTCACTTTCCATCACAGTTGAAGAAGTCGCTGTTTGTTTTTTCACTTCTTTCTTCTGTTCACACGCTGTCATACTGAAACCTAAGCATAAACTACATAATATTAATGCGCTTTTTTTCATCATAACAGTTGTCCCTCCCATAATAATTAAACCATATTTTCCCTTAAAAATAAACTGAATATTTAATATTATATTAGAAAACCCTGCACAATTTAGTACAGGGTTAAGGTTGCTTTTATTTATTCAAATGATTATTTGATTGGTCATCCTGTTCTTTTCTTAGTTCTTGTTCTTCCTCTTTTGGTAATTGTTTATCATTATCTTTAATTGGATTCGTTTCTCGATTTTCAATCATGTCATTTGGAACTTGTGGCATGACTCGGCCAACAATTGCAGCTAACTCATCTAGTATACCTTCGCCTGTTTTTCCTTTTTTAATTTGCTTTCCAATTTGTTTTAGTCTTTCATACGTATCAACATCTGCTACAACGACTGCATTAGCACCATCAGGATCGTTTTTTAAACTTTCTGCAACAGAGTATTTAATGGACTCAACGCGAGTTCGATCAAGTTTCGCTTTTACATCAATACCTACAATAGCATATTTACCGACTACTACGGCAGTTGCATCATTCACACCTGGCACACTCGCAGCTAAAGATGCTAAATGGTCCGCTGCTTTTTCATTTGGCTTATTTGGTTTATTCGTGTAATTAACATTTTTCGTCGAAACATTTTTTTGCTCTGGTTTTTCGTTTGAATTGTCCTTTTTTCCTATACTACAGCCAGTTATAAATAAGCAAAGCATCAACATATATATTAGAATCTTCATTATTCTCACCACTTTACTATTAAAGTTTAATCATAAATTTTTTCAACAGCTTGCATTTTCTTCACTTTTTCCTCTGCGCCGCTATTTGCATTAATGAAAATTTGATACGTATCTTTTCCTAATGTACCTACAAATTCATAGCAAAGTACTTCGTTATGCAAATCATTTACTACGACTGCTTTACGTTCTTCCATAACTTTAACATCTGGATTGATTTTCTTTCTTGCTTCTGCTGCAGTTAGTTTAGATGATGGAACTGTTCGTTTTTGATGTGATGCTAAATATTCTTTTGCGGAGAATCCGACGATAGAACCGTCATCTAAAGCAATTTTCATTTGGATTGCTTCTGGATAAATTCGTACACCATTTTCATTTACTACATACGTAAATACACCAACATTATCATATTGTGAACTATCAAAAAGCTCCATATTCTTAAACTTATGGTCCTTTAAGAATGTCAGACCTTTACTTCCTGCATCGTTTAAACTAATTTTCTGTTCTTTAATTTCTCGATTATTCATAACCCAAATTGGATATCCGCCTTTTCCGGTAATATCCATATAAAATTCATTATTCGTTGCTGGATCTTTTATTTTCACACTATAGAAAGATTCTTTCGCACCTTTTCCGCTTTTTTCAACTTCTACTTTTTCATTCCCTTTTAAATTCAAAAACGATTTTGCAATTTTCGCCGCTTCATCTTTAGAAATTGCCTTTCCTTCCGCTTCAAATCCACCTTTTTTATTTTTTTGTGCACTTGTAAAGGTCGGTCCGAAGTTTGTAGATGAATACGACGTTACGTTTTTCTCTACTGTTTTTAATCCGTCAATAATTGTATTGTCTGTAGGATCACGATTTGATGCGAGTGCCATCTCAACATCCATCCAGCGTAAATTATTTTTCAAAACAAGATGTTGCACTTTTCGTAACTCATCTTGAATATTTCCTGCATTTGAATATAAAGTTTGTAACGTTTTGTATTCTTGATCATTTAACGGCTCTTTTTCTAAATCACGAATGGCTGCACGATAACTAAAATCACCGATATTTGCTAAAAATTCTTCCGTTTTATTAAAAGGCATTAATGTTAAAGGCAGTTGTCCTACATCCGAACGAGCTACAGATGTTATTCTCCATACGTCTGCTAATGCAGGTGATAAAGATGCACGTGAATTCATCGCAAGCGTTGTTCCAATTTTGTCGTGCAATAAATCAACCTCATATGCTAAATCATGAAACGCACGTTGATAACTATTTTCCGCTCGAATTAATACTGCATTCTTCTCTTGATGTTCTTTATAGCCCCAGTATCCTGTTCCGACTACACCGACTGTTAATAATACAATGATAATACCTCGTAACATAGTTCCACCTCCGCTCTATTTACAGAAAATATGTTTCCCAATCTTTTTAATTTGTGGACGAGTCCAAATCCATTTACTTGTTGCAGTATCTGGATTGAAATAATACAATGCATTTCCTGTTGGATCCCATCCATTAATTGCATCTAATACAGCTTTTTTCGCTGTTTCATTTGGCGTTAAATAGATTTGTCCGTCTGCTACCGCGGTAAATGCTCTTGGCTCAAAGATGACACCCGAAACGGTATTTGGGAACGATGCACTTGTAACCCGATTTAAAATAACTGCAGCTACTGCAACTTGTCCTAAGTACGGCTCACCACGAGATTCTCCATATACTGCGTTTGCCATAAGCTGAATGTCATTTTGAGAATAACCATTTGGAACATTTGTCCCTTTATTTTGAGATGGTTTATTCTCTTGTGCAGTACCACCACTATTTCCTTTATTAGAAGTTGACTTATCATACTTCGTTGCTTTTACGAGCATTTGCTTCGTTTTAGCTCCAGCTAAACCATCGACAGGTAATCCGAATTTCTCTTGGAAATTTCGAAGTGCCCAGTATGTACCCCATCCGAAAACACCATCCACTTTTCCCGTATAATATCCGTTATATTTCAAACGAGATTGCAGTTCAATGACATCTTCGCCAGATGCCCCTCTTTGAATGACTTGGTTAGAAAAAGCTTCTACATTTTTCAGTTGTATACTACTGACCATTAAAGATAGTCCTATGAACGCAAGTAAAACTGCTATTTTAAAAATAGCTTTTTGGCGCATAATTTTCCCTCCTTAATTATGTAAATGATTTCTTGGTTATGTTTTGTAAAAGCCTCGCTTTTATGTAAAGAAGACAAAAAAATCCAAACTCATATCGTTGAAAAAATATGTAAACAATATAAAAAAATATAAAAGGAGTTCATCATGAAAACATTGTTAAAGCGGGTCGCACTCGTCATTTTATTTATCACAACATGTTCAAATATATATACTGTCCCATCAATGGTTTATGCGCAGCCTCCGTATGCTAAATGGGGAAAACTTGCTGTAGAAAAGACGAAAGAACAATACCCAAAAGCGCAGATTATTGATTACCTTCATATAGGTAGAAAACCGAAAACCGTTCAAATAACAGTTGAAAAATTCAAATTGTGGCTACGTGAGGATGGAAAAGAATATGGCGTTTTTGTTGATGTTGAATTTGAAACGAAGACGGAGAAATTTATAAAGATAACGTTTCAGAAGACGAGTAGATAAAATGAAAGAACCCGCAGTGTTTATATTTTAAACAGTGCGGGTTCTTTCATTTCTAAACTCCATTCCTATATTTACACCTTTCATACATTCTGTCTGCTTATTTAAACCTATACTGCTCCTGTACATGCTCAATAAACAATTTCAATGGAATAAGTCCACGTTTTGGCATATGACTACTTATAACAGCAACAAGCTCTAACTGTGGAATGACAACGATGTATTGCCCGCCATATCCCATAGCAAAGTATATACAATACGGTATGTGAAATCTTTCGTTATTCAAAACCCACCAGTGATATCCATACGCCCCTACATGTTCATACGTTTCAAATAGAGCTGTACTTGATTCTTCTATCCATTTCGATGATACAATTTCATTCCCCTGCCAATATCCATGCTGCAAGCATAATATTCCGAGCTTTAATAAATCTTTAGATTTCATTTTCATACCGAAACCGCCAACATGTATACCTTGCGGATCTTGTTGCCACTCATACTCGGTAATTTCTAATGGATCAAATAAATATTTTTTCGCAAACTGTTCTGTCGGCATTCCAGTAGCTTCTTGAATAATATAGCTCAGCAAGTGAGAAGACCCTGAGTTATAATTCATTTTTGTAGCTGGTTCTTCCATTATTGGTTTTTCTATTATGTACTGCACCCAGTTTTCCGATTCTACAAAATCATTTGGGAACACTACTCCATTTCCGAACTCTTTCCAATCCTCACCTGTAGTCATCGTTAATAGATGATAAAGAGTCAAATCCCGCTTTTCATTAGATACATTTTCAATCCACTCTATAATCGGTGTATGTATATCATTTATATATCCTTTATCAATTGCAATACCAATTAATATAGATACAATGCTTTTTGTAATCGAGTTTATTTTAAATAGATTATTTTCACACTCTAACGTTTTATAATATTTAGTTGTTAACTCACCTTTTTGATAAACAAGAAATGTATTTACTTTTTTCTTTTCAAATTTATTTTCTAGTTGCTTGAAATCCAAAACTTTACCTCCAATTAAATCATTACCTAATTTATTATATCTTGTAGCTTTCATTAAAACATACTTGTGTTCAAATAAAAAACAAACCTGCCAGTTAATCTGGTAACTATGTCAAAGACATATTAAAAAAGAGATTAAGCAATTAGAAGCTGATTCCTATTTTGAATGGGAGTCAGCTTCTTTAAGTTCCACTAATATCGATAATTGTTATAGTAAACCATACTTTCTTTAAATGCGAAAGAGCAACCTGTTTTTTAGACAAGTCACTCTTTAAATTATTTATTAATTTACTTTTTCGTTTGATAAATTAGTTCGCCACTCATTCGTTGGTGTAAGATAACTAATTATTCTTTCATCGATTAAATCTACTAGTTTATTCTCATATGTATTTCTATAAGGTTTAGGAAGTTCTTCTAGCTAACGTTCCTTTCCAAATTTCAAAAAGAGTAACCTCATTTGGATTATCAATATTATCTGAAAGAACAGCACTTACAAAAGCTAGTTCATGTTCCATCGCTCTCATATTAGCAGATAGTGGTTCTTTGAATTCTTCCTTTTTCCCACTTTTAATTCGAAATCTTCTATAGAGAATTACGTTTTTGTTATTATAACTCATCCATATCAAAATTCATGTAAAACCTTTTTTAAAACAATATCTACTTCTGTCTTTCTACTTCTAATTTGTTACCTTTATTATCTACCATTCTTAAAGAACCTGCTCTGAGAAACTCAACTGTATAATCTACTACCGCATTCATTTGTCTAGCATCTATCTTCTTACCATCTTTAACAAATTCAGTAGGAATCAAAGTTACTTGCTTCTTATCTGCATTATATAACCACGTACCTGTCATATGGTTGTCTTCATAAGAAGTCTTACCAGTATCATCATAAGCCGTGAATGAATTATCTTCTCTAAAGTCTAAACCTTTATGAAACTCAGAACCTCTGTAACTACCCCACGAGCCAAATAACTCTTTACCGTCTGCGGATATTTGCACATTATCATCATCGGATTTAGCAGTTGAAGGAGTATCAGTTTTTGTCCCTGTATCAAAACCAAGAGCGTTTGCTTTTTTTACTGTGGCATCTTCAATTGGTTTGAAACCAGCTTTCCAATAACCATTACCTTCTTTGATTAACTCCATTGATTCTTTTGCTTTTGACTTATCTATGTCTTTAGCATTCGTTTTTGCCATTTTAGCTTGAATTGCATATGCTTTACTATAACAGTCTACCGCCTTTAATATTTCTTTATGTGAGTCTTGATACTCTTTAGGCGGTTCTATTTTATCAAACTTGGTAATAGTCTTTTGTAACTCAGCTTCTTCTTTTACCAACCCTTTTACTAGATCCTTTTCGTCCTTCGTTTTATCTAATGCTATCTCAGTTATAGAAGAAATTTTATTCATTAATTCAGAAGATAAACCAGTCATACGAACTGGATACTGCTCTTTTGATAACTTATCCTTAGTTTCTGACTTAGACTCTACTTTTTCTTTTGGTTTTGCGTCAATTTTATCAGTACCACAACCTGCCAATAACATAATCGGTATCGCAAAACTTACTAGTTTCTTTGCTTTCATTATGTATCCTCCCCTTAGAAAACATTGTAATTATTTTACATATTGTACCATAACATAAATTTTATAAATAAGATATGAAATTTTCTCATAATTAATAGGGATTTTGAGTGTTTTAACAAAATGAAAACAAGTTTATGATTGTAGTAAATCCCGCTCTGTCTGCTTTTAAAAAATTCCCCTTATTGGTTCCTCAGTGTTTTGGAGCACTTTTTACGACCTCAAAACAATAAGACTTAACTTTTTTATTTTTACTTTAATAACACCCTACTCCATTCTTGTCTATTTATTTTCTAATTTGAATACATCTATCAAATTTAGTTATACCGCTAAATCGTTGTACATTTGAATTGTTTTGAAGTTTTTTATCTCTTTAGTTGAAAATATTATTTTACTCATGATGTCCCCTAATCCCCATATCTTGAAATTCAAGTATATAAAAAATACCCGTAGTAAAAACACTCGTTTTCAAGTGTCTTAACTACAGGTACCAGTTTACAGTTCATTACTGACAGTTTTCTTTTTTATAATTTCGTGCGAACATTCCAAAGCTCTGGGAAGAAACATTGATCAAGTACTCGTTTTAAATACGATACACCAGAAGAGCCGCCTGTTCCCATTTTATGTCCGATAATGCGTTCCACCGTTTTCATATGACGGAAACGCCATTGTTGTAGCCAATCTTCGATATCAATTAATTTTTCAGCAAGCTGATATAAGTTCCAATATTTTTTCACATCGGCATACACTTCTAACCATGCTGCTTCTACCGTTGCATCTTCTTCATAAGGCTGTGTAATATCACGATTTAACACATCTTTATGAATAGGGAATCCTTCTTTTACAAGTGCTTGAATTGCCACATCATACAAACTTGGTGCATGTAGCGCTGTATAAAGTCGAGCGTGTAATTCTGGATCTTTTTCATAAATTTTTAATGCATGTGGTGTTTTATAACCAAGCGCATACTCAATCATACGGTATTGATACGATTGAAAACCTGAAGCTTGACCGAGCGAGTCACGAAACTCAATGTACTCTGATGGCGTTAATGTCGCAAGAATATCCCAAGATTGAATAATTTGAGACTGAATTTTTGATACACGTGCTAACATTTTAAAAGCTGGTTGTAATTTATCTTGTTTAATAGATTCAATTGCTGCGTTTAACTCATGTAAAATAAGTTTCATCCAAAGTTCACTTGCTTGGTGAATTACGATAAATAACATTTCATCATGATGGTCTGATAATCTCTTTTGAGAAGATAGTAAACTATCTAATTGTAAATACTCCCCATACGTCATATTCTCTTTAAAGTCCGTATGAATCCCTTTTTCCATAATTACCTTTTCATTTTCTTTCATATTAGCCAAACGCCCCTTTTATATATTTCTACTTATATTGGTCTAATAACTGCTCGAACTGGACTGCCATCTGCCTCTGTTAAGGCAAGTGGTAATGCGATCAATTCATAATCGCCATCTGCTACGTGATCTAGTACGACATTTTCTAAAATGTGTATGCCATGTTGAAATAATTGATGATGTGCTGCTAATTCTTTATCATCTAATGGATCAACTGATGGTACATCCACTCCGATTAAACGTATACCTTTTTCTGAAAGAAATGGTGCTATATCCGCACGTAAATGCGGGATTACATCTGGGAATTCATTCGCTTTACCATGTGAAGATGTGCGTAACAACAACCGTTCTACGCCTTCTAAATGAAAGTTTTCCAATTCCTTTTTCCCGATGCTTTCAAGATTCGAAACATCTATGATACGCGCTGGTCCGACATAAACTTGAACATCTAAGTCTATTACTTTCTTTCCTTCATTATCAAAATGAAACGGTGCATCAATATGAGTGCCTGTATGAATACTCATCGTTAACTTTCCGACATTTACTGAACCACTCTCTTCTTTTGACCATGAAACTTTATACGAGAATGGTGTATCCCCTGGCCAAGTAGCAATATCATTATTTAGCGGTTGTGAAATATCAATCCACTCTGATGTTTTCATACTTAGGCCACAACCTCTCGTTTATTTTCAAACTGCTTATACTCTTCATTTTTCATTATTTTCTTTAATATTTGTACAGATTTCCATACTTCTTCGTATGTGTTATATAAAGCGACCGGTGCAAGTCTTACTCCATTAGGTGCACGGAAATCAGGGATAACTCCATTTGCTTTTAACGCTTTACAAATGCGTGCTGCTTCTGCATGCTCTAAATAAATGTGACCGCCTCGTTTTTCATCCTCAAATGGATTTCCAATTGTAAATCCGAAATCTTTTAATTCATGATCAATCAAATTAAGCATGTATCTTGTAATATGTAATGATTTTTCGCGTAAACGTTCTATACCAGCATCTTTAAACATTTCAAGAGAACCGATTAAAGGTGCAGTACTTAATACGTGTGGTGTCCCAATTTGATAAGCACCTGCATGATCAGCAGCTGTTAATGTATGTTCCATATCAAACTGCTTATCTTTTCTAGAACTAAACCAACCTGATAATCCCGGAAGTCTATTAAAGTGCTTTTTATTTACATAAAGCCCTGCAACACCACCAGGTCCCGCATTTAAGTATTTATAATTACACCAAATCGCGAAATCAACATCCCACTCTTTGAAATGATGCGGAATGGAACCGATTGAATGACATAAATCAAATCCAATATGAATACCACGCTCATGAGCTTCCATTGTTAAACGTTTCATATCAAGAATTTGTCCACTTCTATATAGTACAGAAGGCAATAAAATTAACGCGATGTCATCTGTCATTGCTTGAATAATATCATCTTCAGAAAGTGTTCTACCGTCTCGGCTCTTCACTCGTACTAAATGCTCATCTGGATCTAGGCCCTTTAAACGAATTTGACTTTGAAGTGCATATATATCTGACGGAAATGTTAATTCATCAGCAAGGATTTTTGTACGTATTCCTTTCGGCTCATAAAACGTCGCAATTACTTGGTGAATATTCGTCGTTGTGGAACCGGTTACAATTGTTTCTTCCGGTAAAGCTCCAATAAGAGGCGCAGTCAATTCACCTAATTTCTCTGAAAGGAAAAACCACGGATGCTCTCCTTCAGTCCAGCCGTCAATTCCATACTCCTTCCATGAATCGAGCAACGTAAGTAATGATTTCTCTGCTCTTTTTGAAAGTAGCCCTAATGAGTTTCCATCTAAATATATCGTTCCTTCTTTTTTATAGAATTCAGTTTGAAAATCTTTCAGTTCATCATGTTTATCACATTCAAGCACATATTCATAACTCGGTTGAAATGGTTCTTTATACATGGTGTCACCTTCTTTTAATTTTCTTTTTATTCTAACTAATTGAAATATATCACCTTACTTGATATAACGTCAATGATATTATGTCAGTTGACTTTATATGTGAATTTCTTTTACAATACAGTTATATTTTCAGATATTTCAGTATAAAGAGGTGATTCTTTGAAAAACAGTACTCTTTCATCAAGAAAACACCGCTCCTTAGAAACAAAGAAAAAACTATTACACTCTGGTTACACTATTTTTATACGTAACGGATTTCAAAAAACGACAATTACACAAATTATTAAACATGCAGAAACCGGTTATGGAACGGCATATGTATACTTTAAAAACAAAGATGACCTCCTCATCGTTTTAATGGAAGATGTCATGAATCAATTTTATGATATTGCCGAGCGCTCCTTTTCACCTCAAACAAAAGAAGAAGCATATAAAATGATTCAAAATCAAGTTAGAGCATTTCTGCAACTAGCAAAGAAAGAACGAGCTATTCTACAAGTAGTAGAAGAAGCGATCGGATTATCAAAAGAGATACGTCAAAAATGGGACGAGATACGGGAACGCTTTATAAACAATATTACGCAGGATATTACCTACTCTCAAGAAAATGGATTAGCACAGCCTGAATTAAATAAAGAAATTGTAGCACGTGCTTGGTTCGCAATGAATGAGATGTTTCTTTGGACGATTGTGAAAAATGATAAAAAATTAGAGTTAGAAGAGATAGTACATACATTGACGGAAATGTATACGACCGGGTTATATAAATAACACACCTTCAATAAATAAGGTGTGCTATTTTACATTTATAAAAATATTTTATCTGGGTATGGTAACTAATATTAATTTTCTTTATTATAAGCAGTTTCTACACATTCTGCTAGACGCTCCATTTGTTCCATAGTCAAGCCTCGTGAAATCCAACCTGTTAACTTATACATAATTTTATAATAAAAATTACTAGGTTCATATTCTGAAATTAATGTTAGTGCTGTACCTTCCTCATCTTCTTCTAACATATAAGTCATCGCTGAATAACCTTGCTTCATTTCACTTCCTAGCGAAATAATATGTGGTGCATCGTATTCAATGATTTCTACTTCTGCCTCAATTATTTTCTTACCGACTTTTTGAACAGAGATATATGTATCTCCTACACATGGATTCTCTTTATCCATATTTGAAGGATAACGATTTTCTATTATAAACGTATTCCATTCTTTTATTTTTTCATCTTCTACAATATAGTCACAAACTACATCAATTGGTGCTTTTATTACTATTTCTAGTGCGAAACTCATTAAACTGCCCCTCTCAAATACCCTATCCAATTCTATATTAACTAAATCATTATGCCATATTTTATATAGTGAAATACAAGTAGAATTTTAACTTTTATTTTGAGAATGCTTATTGTCATAAGAAAATCATTTAAAATATTTTATAAACGATACAATAATTAAAAATAAAGCAACAAGTAGTAAAGCAATTCCTATACTCCTATTTTCTGTTTCTTTATTTTTGAAATTTTGTACCCCCATACTAACTAACATAAATCCTAACAGTGTTTGTAAAATTAGTACACTTTGTTTCGAAGCATCATCCCAACTATAAATGGAATACCCCATTACAATAATTGCAAGTAAAATTGTTAAGATTCTATTCATACGTAAATCCCTCCTATAAAAGAAGCCACTAAGTTTCCTTAGCGACTTTCTTAACAATTTATATTTACAAAATTGCTTTTTATGAATTTGATATAGGTCCAAAGAATTTCCTAGCCAATATAACGACTTATGTCAGTACACCTTTTCTTTATTCATTCTACTTACAATCCCAACTATAAATTTATATTCAATCCTCCTCTTCTTACCCTTTTTAAACCCTTCTTTCGTATCGAAAATAAAACATGATTTCCGAAACCAAATTCGTACATATAAAGACTCAAAATAAATAGGTTTTATAATTCCTCGTTCCTCAAGTTCAGTTCCATCTGTATTTTCTGTTTCTGTTCGAACGAACCACCTATTTCCAATACCAATTTCAATATACTTCACATAAGTCCCCCTTTCGGAAATTTATTTTCAACTATTTTATTATTTCCCCGGCAAGCGCACATTCCGACAGAACATGAGCTCACAAAGAAAAAAGTAGATTACAAAAATCTACTTTATAGCTTATATTTCTGCATTCGTTTATAAAATGTACTTCGAGGTACATCTAACAGTTTTGCGGCTAACGAAACATTTCCGTTCGTCTTTTCTAGCGCTTCAATCATGCTATCACGCTGTATTCTTTCACGGAAATTTAATGTATGCTCTGTTTTATTTTCTGCTTGCAATGCAAGTTGATGTTGATTTCCCATTATTGTTTGTAATAAAAAAGAGATTTGTTTTTCACATATTTCCCGTCCTTGCGACAAAATGTAAATACGTTCTAATACATTTAATAACTCTCGAATATTTCCGGGCCATGTATGCTGTAAAAATTGATTACAGATACTCTTTGGAAATACAACATTCCAATCTTTTTGTTCACAAAAATGTTGTATGAAGTACGGAATATCCTCTATTCTTTCTATTAACGATGGAACATATAGCGGATACACATGTAAACGATAGTATAAATCTTGACGGAATTTCCCTTCTTCTACTAATCGCAATAAATCTTTATGTGTCGCAGTAATGATACGAATATTTACTGGTATCTCTTTTGAACTGCCAATTGGGGTTACTGTTCGTTCTTGTAAAACACGCAATAATGCGACTTGCATCTCTGGCGGCACTTCACCAATTTCATCTAAAAATATTGTACCACCGTCTGCTTGCTCGAATTTCCCTTTATATCCGTGGCGCCGCGCACCTGTAAATGCACCTTCAGCATAACCGAATAATTCACTTTCCATTAATTCTTTCGGCAATGAACCGCAGTTAACAGCTATAAAAGGACCATTTTTTCTTGGACTATTTTCATGAATCGCTCTCGCTACATATTCTTTCCCTACACCTGTTTCACCACAAACATATACACTAACGTCAGTTGGAGATACTAGCTTAATTTCGTCTAAAGTATGTTGAAATGCATCGCTTGTCCCAATAACTCCAGGGAAAGTAATTCCGTTTATAGATGGGGAAGTAGAAAATACATTTCCTTGTTTATTTTCCTTTACATAAATACATTTCCCAATCATTCTATCATTACTATATACTGGTACCTCTAACTTAGGTTTCAATCCATTTTGCATTAGATCTTCAAGTTTCATTCGTGACCAATTAGAAACTCGTTCTCGAACCTTCTTGCTTGCAGAAACGATAACATCACGATGATTACAAATAACAACTTGTTCATCACTGTCAACTACATCTAAAAAACGATGGATTAAATGTAATTCATTTTGATGCACTCGAATACTACATTCACGTTCAATCGCATGTGCAATCGAAGTTACCATCCCGAGCATATACGGATGGGAAAATTCAATTGGACAAGAGAAATCTAGAACTCCTATTAATTTCCCGTCATCATTATGAATGGGAGCAGCCGCACAGCTCCAGCTATGAGATGCGACAGAATAATGCTCTGTACCACTTATCATAATAGCCTCTTCAATCTGTAACGCGGTTCCTATCGCATTTGTACCAACAGCTGCTTCCGTCCATTTCACACCTTCAATGAAGTTAATGTGTTTCGCTCGTTTCAACGTTTGTTGATTTCCACTTAACGATAGAACGTAACCGTCTGGATCAATTAATAATGCCATCATTTGCAGTTCATCAATGGTTTTTCTCATTTTTTGTATTAGAGGTATTGCTATATCTAGGAAGATTTCACTCTTTTTCTTTTGATCCTGAAAAATATTAGAAGACAAAATTTTCTGACCTTTATTCATATGAGGATTCACATTTGCTTGTTTACATCGATGCCATGACTCTGAAATTCTTTCGTTAATACGTTTCGAATCAAGGACTCCTTCATCAACAAACTTTTTCCATGTATGTAAGTAAAACGGTGAAGCTAACATTGTATCATCTCCCTATTCATTGTTTTGGAGATCTGTAAAAACATACTTTTATTATAAAACTGTATAAAAGCGTTTTCAATAAATCTAGAAAGACGACACAAATATGTTAATAATTTGAATATCTTAATGCGCTTCTTTATTCTTTTTTAGTAAAACTATATTTTGTATGATAGACGCAAAGAAAACACATGACCAAAACCACTTTTGTGGATTGCCGTTTATAAAGAAAACTATCAACGCTATTGCAAATAAAATAGTGGATGCTAAACTAAAATATAATTTTGTTTTCATTCCCATTATGCATCACTCTTCAATCACTTTACAGTACATACTAACTCTTCATTTTTTAACTCTAATATGTACTTCTGTAAAACATATTCTCTTCCGCCATGTTTTTCATACCACTCATGTATTCTGTTAACATGTATCTTGTCGTTTCTAATTTTCGATTTAATGTCTTTATACTGGTCATAACTATCATATTCCCATATGGCGAATATTTCTGTTGTTCCATCATTATTATCTTTCATCCAGCGTCCTATTAACCTGGAACCATGCTTTAATTGATTGGGTAAGTTCGTGTTAGTAAAATGCTCATTAAATGTTTCTACAAATTCATTCTTTACTATATAGTACTTTCTTCTGTAAAACATCCCACTACACCTCTTTTATGAATCTTCCCATTACAACCGTATTATAATACTTCCCATCCGACAGTCTTTTATCATATTTCAAAATACCTTCTACTTCAAAACCTAATTTTTTATACAGCTGAATGGCTTTTTCATTTGTCTCTAACACTTGTAATGATATCTTTTTTACTTCATTTTCATTAGCCCACTGAATAGATTGTTGCAAGAGACTCTTCCCGATTCCATATCCCCAAAACTCTCTTAAAATACAAACGCCAAACTCTACTTTATGGGATAATCTTTTCAAATTTGATCCTTCACATCTTGAAAACCCTACAATTTGGTTGTGCACTTCTGCAACTAAAAAGAGATTCTTCACCTCTTCACTATCTGCTTTTATTCTTTTTTGAAAACCTATTTTATCTATAAATCCCTCTCCAGCTTCTCTATCCATATTTTCAGTTTCGCCATCGATCTGAACTCTAATCTTCGATAATTGCTCCGCATCCGTTTCAGCTGCTGAACGAATTGTGTAAGTTAATCCATTTATATGAAACTCTTGTTCTTTTATAATCATTTTAAACTCCTTTTAAATGCAGTCTATTGATGCTATCAAAATTTCTTTGCCTTGTTTCTCAAATTGTTGAATCATTTCTTTAGGAGCTTCTTCATCTGTTATTATAAGTTCAATTTCTCTCAGTGACTCTCCTTTAATAAAGCAATCTCTTCCAAGTTTAGCATGCGGAGCTAAACAAATATTTCTTCTAGCAATTTTACTTACTGTTTTTCCAAAATAAGCAACTTCCGGCGTTGTAGTACTTATACCATTCAATGAAATGCCAACACCTGTAGAGAAATAAATATCAATTGATAACCTACTGATCATTTCAGAGGCAAGTGTATCTGTCATATTTCCTGATGGTTTCATCTTTCCACCAATTAAATACGTTTCTACATTCTTATAATCCCGTAACTTACTAGCAATTTCTAAAGCATTCGTAATCACTGTAAATGACGTTTCAGGTAAATACTTTAACATTGCATAATGGATAGAAGCTCCGCCAATAAAAACGGAATCTCCTTCTTGTATGTAGGATGCAGCAACTTTCGCAATCGCTTCTTCACCTAGTGAACTATCACGATAACATTTCGATGGTTCAGCAGTTAAATTTCTTACTCTAGTAAGTTCGATTGCACCTCCATGTGTTCTTTTTAACAAGCCATCCTTCTCCATAATAGACAAATCTCTTCTTATAGAATCAATAGACATATCGAAACTTTCCGCAAGATCTTTAGCAATTACCCTTCCGTTTTTCTTAAGTAATTCTAAAATTTTCTCTCTACGCTCTTCAGTAAACATGTATCCACCGCCGTCATTGAAGATTCTGAAACTTTATTTTTATTTTAATTATATGCATGTCTCTTCCGTTTTACAATATTTTCAATTCTTATTCACTCTGTTTTATTCAGCTTTTTCCCTCTTTCTATTCCATTTCCTTCCTATTCATGTAAAATTATTCCTATGTTTTACTTTTTAACACAGAAAGAAATTATTATGAAATCTATAATGAAAGTAACTTGTACAGCATTATTATTTACAGGACTTATGGCAGGATGTAGTGGGAATACTGCACCGAAACAAGAAAAGAGCGCTCTTGAAAAAAATGCAATGCACTATGGGGAAATAGTTAAAAATGAATACTATAGAGCAACTGTTGAAAATGCTAAATTCGAAAAAATAGACAAAGAGTGGCGTCTCACAGCTCGTGTTACTATAAATAACGCTCGTGCTGACGGACAAACGATAGATCTTTCAGAAATAAAATATTTCATAAAAGATGAAAAAACGGGTAAAAAATACGAAGGTGAAGTTATACAAAATGAAAATGCTAAAAAGGTTCCATCTGAGTTTTCTTTAACTAGCGACATTGAATTTAATATGAAAACTTCACCAAAAGATTTAAATCATATATATTTATACATAGATAGCAAAGCTGCGCCGTTAACAGATACATATTGGAAACTTGATAATTTAGCATCTAAATAAAAAACAGTCCTATAAGACTGTTTTTTATTTGTAAACTTATCTCAAGCAGTACGCCTTTTGCACAAATCGTCACTTCTTCAAATGGACAATCAAATAAAACACCCAATTCGAACCCTTCATTCGTAAGATCTATTTCATGACATAACCACCAAGCACCTTCAAAATCTTCCGGAATAGAACATTTCGTTACCCCTGTAAAAGTTACTTGCAGTTTATCAAATTCACTGAACGTACCGCTGCAATCCAAAGCAATAATTAGCGTATCTTTTGATAATCTCTCTACTGATTTGACCACACTATCATGTAGTGAGTATTCATGTAGTTTAACGACATTCTGCGCGAGCTTTTCTTTTATAATATTATAATTATCTATACAAGCTTGTTCTAAATCATTCATTCTTTTCTCATAATCTTCAGTCCACTCAAGCATAAGTTTCTTTAACTTTTCCGATGGGTATTCTGAATTAATTGTATTGTCATGAATATATGGATGTAATGACTTAGGGAGAAACTTTAATAAATCTTCTTTCTTTTCTTCCACGTCTTCTCTTAAACTTTGCTTATAATCTATTCCTAACTTTTCGCTCTCTCGTAACATCTCTTCCCATTCTTCTACTGTTTCTGGAAAAATTAAAAATCCAGATACTTGCATTTCTTTATACCAATCTTTATTAAAATACTTCAAAGACTTTCCCCCTAAAACATTTTAACATCCAACAAAGGCAATACATCTATTTATTATATCATTCCAATAACCGTTTTTTCTAAAGAAAAAATACAAAACTGTAAATATTCCGCCTATTATTTCTAAAACTTCAGAATATTTACAATAGTAGATAATTAGAATACATTTTACTAGTACAAAGATTCACCTGTACAAAAATCTAAACAAAAAGGGATGGTTATATGTTGAAGAAATTAGTAGCAGGTACATTAGTAGCGGGATTTGCATTAACTGTAGGACTAGGAGTAGCGAGTGCTGAAGAAAAAAGTAACACAATTAAGTCTTTTGATTATTTAAAAGTGGATGAACAGAATGTTAATTCACTTACAAAAGTAAGTGATCAGGATAAGAAAGATATCCAAATTACTATGGTATTACCAGAGCAAAATGAAAATGGAGATTGGTTAGCTTACGGTTTTACTAGCCGTGAAACATTAGATGCTTATATTGAAAAGGATAAAAAAGCACTTAAAAATAAAATTAATCCTTTAGGTAGCGGTGCTGGTAGTACTGATTTTTATGAACATAAAGATAAAGGTGGCCAATATATTTACTGGAGCAGCGGTTTTAAAAACTTACCTTCTAGCTGGAATGACAGAATTTCTTCTGTAAGTACAGCATCGCCTTCAGCGAGTTATTCAACGACACTTTGGGAGCACACTTCAACACAAGGCTATGGAAAAGGTGTTGTATTCAAACATGCTGATTGGTACGGTAAAACTGCTAATTTAGCTGCTGATTGGAATGATATTACTTCAGCGATTGATGTAAAAAAATAATAGGATATTCAATTTTTTCTGTAAAAATTCAAACCACTATTCTCTTATTCATTTAGAGAATAGTGGTTTATTATATTTCCATCTAAGCATGTACAGCATGTCCTATGGCTTGCAATAACGCTTCATGAATCGCTTCAGATAAAGTTGGATGCGCTGCAATATAATCTCTCATAATATCAGCAGTAACTTCCGTATGAATCATTACGGTTCCTTGTCCAATCAGTTCGGTTGCACGAGGACCGATAATAGAAATACCTACAATTTCTTGATATTTAGGCTCCACAATAACTTTTACTTTACCCGTTTGTTCTCCAATAATAAGCGCTTTTCCATTTGCTGAAAAAGGAAACTCCCCGATAAGAATATCACCATATTGCTCTCTTGCTAATTTTTCACTTAAACCGACACTGGCAATTTCTGGAGCTGTATAAATACAGCGAGGTACAGCATGGTAGTTTATCTTTACATCTTCTCCACTCGCGTGTAATGCTGCCGTAGTTCCTTCATGGAAGGCAACGTGAGCAAGCTGGATTCCGCCAATCACATCACCTGCTGCGTAAATATGTGATACATTTGTTTGCATATGTTCATTCACAGCAATTCCTTTATTTGAAAATTGAACACCCGCTTTTTCTAAACCTAATTTTTGCACACGTGGTTTTCGACCGACAGAAACGAGAACAAATTCCGGATTGACTACTTGGATACTTCCTTCATATTCAAATGAAGCCTGCTGCTTATAATTATTTAATCCTTTTAAAGCTGCTTCTGTAAATATTTCTACGTTGTCATTTTCCAGTTTCTCTTTTAATATTTGTGCGATATCTCCATCTTCACCAGGTAATAATTGCGGTGCCATTTCAACAATCGTAACTTTTGTTCCAAGACGACTATAAATACTGGCAAACTCGCACCCTATTACACCACCACCAACGATTAACAATGATTTCGGTATATTTTCTAGGGACATTGCATGGCTACTATTTAAAATCCACTTCCCATCAAATGGAGCAAAAGGTAATTCAGTCGGTTCTGAACCTGCCGCAATAATGAACTGTTCTCCATCTACTACAATTTCTTTATCACCGTGTGTAACTCTCACACGATGATCCGTTTCAAATCTTGCTTTACCTTGTATAACTTTTATTTTATTTTTCTTCATTAAATATTGAATTCCTTGGACGAGCTGCGTTACGATTTGTGATTTCCTCGCCTGTATTTGCTTCCAATCAACTGAAATACTTCCTTCGTTAAGCATAACTCCATAATGATTCGCTTCTCTCACAATGTCATGCACTTCTACACTTTCTAACAATGATTTCGTAGGCATACAACCAACATTTAAACAAGTCCCACCAAGATCAGCTTCATCAATAAGAGTGACTTCTTTTCCACTTTGAGCCGCGGTAATTGCTGCTACATAACCAGCAGGCCCACCTCCAATAACGACTAGTTTACTCATTCTCTCACCTTCTCTTTATAAAAGAATTGTTACAGGTTCTTCTAAATAACGTTTAATTGTGTGTAAAAATGCAGCTGCTGGTGCACCATCTAATACACGATGATCGAATGTTAAACTTAAAGGTAACATACTTCCTTTTCTTAATTTTTTCCCTTTATATACAGGAACATGTTCAATTGCCCCTACACCTAAAATACCAGTTTCAGGTGTATTTAATACTGGCGTAAAATATTCAATACCGAAGCTACCTAAATTACTAATTGTAAAGGTTGTTCCTTGCATATCATCACTACTTAAACTCCCTGCTCGTGCCTTTTGTGCCACATTCTTAATCCCTTTAGATAGTTCTACTAAAGATAGATCATTTGCAAAGCGAATAGCTGGAACGACTAGTCCTTTTTCTAACGCGACCGCCATGCCTAAATGAACATGTTCAAATTGATGAATGGCATCATCTATATAAGCGCTGTTCATCTCTTTATGCTCTTTAAGCGCTAATACAACAGCACGAGAAACGAAATCCGTGATAGTTAGTTTGTTATCGTACCGTTTTTGTACAACTTCCGCTATTTCTTTATGTAAAGCTACTAAATCTGTAACATCCACTTTCATCGTTAATGTTAATTGCGCACTATTTTGTAGGCTTGCATGCATACGATTCGCAATTGCTTTTCGCATACCAGTAATAGGAATGACTTTACTTTCTTCTTGTTCAAGTATCTCTGGAATTATTACTCTTTCTTCAATCGCTTTTAATACGTCTACTTTTGTAATCCTTCCGCCGGGGCCTGTACCAACTAATGCCTCGATATCTAGATTTTCAGACTTTGCAATTTTCTTCGCTACAGGTGAAATTTTGATTCTTTGCTTCGCCACTTCTTTCGCATATGGTTCTGGATGTTGGATATTTTCAGGCTCAGGGTTAGGTATTTTTTCTTCTACAATATTTTTACTTTCATAGACTTCTACCTTTTCGTTCGGCTTACCGATATAGCAAATGACAGTGCCAGGTGGAACGCCCTCATCTTCACTTACAGCTATATCAATAACAGTTCCATCCGCTGGTGCTTCTATTTCCGTTTCGATTTTTTCTGAGTTAATACTAGCAATTAGTTCACCTTTTGCTACATGATCACCTGCTTTAATATTCCAGCTCGTAATAATACCTTCTTTCATCGCCATACCTAACTTCGGCATTACAACTTCTACAGCCATGTTTCTCTCTCCCTTCTCATCGTTTCATTACACATGTAATAAAGATTGGTCTCCGATCATTTCTGATACAGTTTCAATTACTTTCTCCGGCGTTGGTAAATATAACTTTTCAAGTGGTGGAGAGAATGGAACTGGTGTATGTGGTGCTGTAATTCGTTTAATAGGCGCATCTAATAAATCGAATCCTTTATCCGCTACAATTGCCGCAATATCTGTTGCGATACTACATCTTGGATTTGCTTCATCAATAACAATAAGACGATTTGTTTTTTCAACTGATGCTAAAATCGTATCTTCATCAAGCGGTGATAAAGAACGTGGATCGATTACTTCTACTTCAAGTCCTTTTTTCGATAATTGCTCAGCAGCTGCAAGTGCTGTATGAACTTGTTTTCCAATTGCGACGATTGTTACATCAGAACCTTCACGTTTTATATCTGCTTTTCCTAATGGAATTGTATAGTATCCTTCCGGCACTTTACCTTTCATATTGTAAAGTGTTTTATGTTCAAAGAAGATTACTGGATCATCATCTTCAATTGCCGCTAATAATAAGCCTTTTGCATCATACGGAGTAGAAGGAACGACAACTTTTATACCTGGAATGCTCGTAAACAACGCATATAAACTTTGCGAATGCTGTGCCGCTGCGCTAAATCCAGCACCATGCATCGTACGTACTGTAACTGGCACTTTCGCTTTACCACCGAACATATAGCGGAACTTTGCCCCTTGGTTTAATACTTGATCAAGACAACTACCGATAAAATCATTAAACATTAATTCAGCAATCGGACGTAGTCCTGTTGCCGCAGCTGCCATCGCCGCTCCCATATAACCTGCTTCTGAAATTGGAGTATCTAAAATACGATTTCGGCCAAACTCTTGTACAAGTCCTTTTGTAACGCCGAGTACACCGCCCCATGCCTCATCATCTTGCAAGTGATCAACTTGTGCACCACCTGCAACGTCTTCTCCTATTAAAATTACGTTTTCATCACGACGCATTGAGATTTTCATCGCTTCATTAATTGCAGTTGACATACTTACTGTTCTAGTCATTATTTTTCACCCTCCTCTTATTTGTAAGAAACGTATACATCTTTTAATAACTCTTCATTCTCTGGATATGGACTATTTTCACTAAATTCAATTGATTTTTGCACTGCTTCATCTACTGCCCTTTCCATATCTACAAGCTCAGATTCAGTTAATAAAGCTTCATGAATTAAATACTTACGGAAATTCACAATCGCATCTTTTTCATTTAAATGTTCTTCTTTTTCTTCTGAAGTTTTATACGTTTGCGCTTCACCTTCGAAATGACCGTAATTTCGATATGTCATACATTCAATTATTGTTGGACCACCGCCATTACGCGCACGTTCTACTGCTTCTTCCGCCGCTTTATACACTGAAAGCAAGTCCTTTCCATCCACTTGAACACCTGGAATATTGTAAGCTTTCGCGCGATCTGCAATGGAATTACAACTTGAAGCATATTCAAATGTCGTTGCTTCACCGTAACCGTTATTTTCTGCGATAAAAATAACTGGTAACTTCCAAATCGCAGCTAAATTAACCCCTTCATGGAATGTACCTTCATTATTTGCTCCGTCACCGAAGAAACAAACACTTACATCTTTCGTTCCTTTATATTTAGCTGTTAATGCTGAGCCGCAAGCAAGTGGAAAACCTCCGCCTACAATCCCATTTGCACCAAGCATTCCTTTATCTAAATCAGCAATATGCATGGAACCGCCTTTCCCTTTACATAACCCTGTCGCTTTCCCAAAAAGTTCAGCCATCATCCCGTTTAAATCACAACCTTTTGCGATACAATGCCCATGTCCTCTATGTGTACTTGTAATACTGTCACGATCCGTTAAGTGGGCACATACACCAACTGCTACTGCTTCTTCACCTGCGTATAAATGAACGAAACCTGGCAAAACGCCCTGCGCGAATAATTCATGCACCTTATCTTCAAACTTACGAATTTCTAACATTTTTTCATACATCCAACGAGCTTGTTCTTTCGTAATTTCATTCCCTTTACTTTCAGTTGTTTTTAACATGTTCAGCCCTCCTATTTTTTTGTTCATCTTTTATATTGCAAGTACTATGCCAAATTCTAATCCTTGATTTAATAGGTTTTCTCTTTTCTTTCAAAATAAAAAAGTGGACAAAATGAGACATCTGTCTCGTTTTGTCCACTTTTGTTCACCTAATTTGAGAATTATTATTTTATTCAGGATCAAAACTCTTCTGTAACTTCCGGATGTAAATAATTTGACCTATATGATAAGCATTATGAGTTGTTACATTGGCTAATACTTCCCACCACTTTGCAGAAACAGGAAATCCAACTACGTCACTTTCAACCTTCTCTTCATCTATAAGCTTTTGCCATTGTAACAGTTTCTCTAGTAGTTTTTCTCTTAACTCATCGAAAGATTGATTATCTGAAAGCATAAAACTTTTGTTATTATCACCAATTGCGGGCACGGCATTCACATTTGATTCTTTGTATCTAGTTTGCCACGTTGAGTTCCAATACAGTAAGTGTTGTACAATTTCAGCTATACTATTACTCTCTTCATTCGGTTTCCAGAAAGCTTCCCTCTCTGATAAATCTTTCACTGCATCTGAAAATGGAATATACCAACTAGGATCGTTTGCATTCGCCAATAATTGATCTGCTAATACATCTTTCACATGGGCCATTTTTCTTCCCTCATTTCATTAACGTATTCATACTCACTTCTCTATATACGCTAAGTCCATATAATTCCCTCTTTTAAAAGTCGTTAAAAAAGCTCGTATAACATGAATGGGTACTTCTTTCAAAATGAATGATAGAATAATAGATTTTCTTATCATAACTCGTTATGATAAAAGAAAAAGAAAGCTGGCAGAAAATGAACAAAAAAGTCGCAATTATTACAGGAGCCTCAAGTGGATTTGGACTATTAACTACACTCGAACTCGCAAAAAAAGATTATTTAATTATCGCTACAATGCGAAACCTTGAAAAACAAGCGAACTTAATATCTCAAGCTACTCAACTCAACTTGCAGCAAAACATAACAGTTCAACAATTAGATGTAACCGATCAAAACTCTATACATAACTTTCAATTATATATAAAAGAAATAAATAGAGTAGATCTACTTATTAATAACGCAGGATATGCAAATGGGGGCTTTGTAGAAGAAATTCCAGTAAAGGAATACCGTAAACAATTTGAAACGAACCTTTTTGGAGCTATATCAATTACTCAACTTGTATTACCTTATATGAGAGAACAAAAAAGTGGGAAAATCATTAATATAAGCAGCATTAGTGGTCAAGTTGGATTCCCTGGTCTATCCCCTTACGTTTCTTCAAAATATGCATTAGAAGGCTGGAGTGAATCCCTTCGTTTAGAAGTAAAATCTTTCGGAATAGATGTTGCTTTAGTGGAACCTGGTTCTTATAACACAAATATATGGGAAGTTGGTAAACAACTAGCTACAAACCAATCTGATACCACTTCTCCTTACAAAGAATATATGAATAAAATACAAAAACATATTAATAGCGGCAGTGATACATTTGGTAATCCGATAGATGTTGCTAATAAAATTGTAGAAATCGCTGAATCTAAGCGAACGAATTTACGATATCCGATTGGAAAAGGTGTAAAATTTATGATCTTTGCAAAGAAGATTCTTCCTTGGAGATTGTGGGAATACATTGTTTTGAGAACCTTTAAGAAAATGTAATAGACTTTTTGAAAACCATTTTGAAAGAGGTGCAATTAAATGTTAGGTTTACCATATGGACAAGTATTTTTAGTTCCGTGGACTGAGCAATGGGAAATTGAATATATGAAAGAGAAACAATTCATTGAGGAACAAATTGGCGAATATATTTTAGCGATACACCATATTGGTAGTACCTCTATTCCACATTTAAGCGCAAAGCCAATTATTGATATTGCAATCGAAATAAAAAATTATAAGGACGGTTTAACATGTATTAAAAAGTTAGAACTACTTAACTATAAATATAGAAAAAATGTACTACCTGAGCGATATTATTTTAATAAAGGAGAACCACGAACTCATCAAATTCATATGTATGAACAAGGAAATACATATTTAATAGAGCAATTACAATTCAGAGATTACTTAATAAACAACAAAACTTCTCGTATCCAGTATGAACAGTTAAAGATTCAACTTTCACAAGCTAATCCTAATGATAAACATCAATATGCTGAGGATAAAACGAATTTCATTACATCTATATTAGCCAAAATAAAGTGAAACTTTAATCAGTGGGGGTTTTCTTCATCCCCACTGATTATCAGCCCTCACC
>NZ_NVEC01000018.1 GCF_002571225.1 Bacillus sp. AFS059628
CGTTATCGTCTTTCCATGTTTTCGTTCCTTCTACTTTTGTTTCACCTACTTTTGTATTTGTGATGTCATAACCGTTGACTTTCGATTCATATCCTGGTACTGCTTGTTCTTTTACTTCATACTTGTACGCTACTCCGTTTGCATCGTATGCTTGGAGTTTTTCAAACGTGTACTTCCAATTTGTTGCCGCTGTTACTTCCTTTGTATCTACTACTTTACCATTTTGTAAAAGGTCTACTTTGATCATTTCCGGGCGATCTTTCGCGTTATCATCTTTCCATGTTTTCGTTCCTTCTACTTTTGTTTCGCCTACTTTTGTATTTGTGATGTCATAACCGTTGACTTTCGATTCATATCCTGCTATTGGCTGTTCCTTCACTTTATACTTGTACGCTACTCCATTTGCATCATACGCTGCTAAATCTTTGAATTCATATTTCCAATCTGTTGCTTTACTTACTTCTTGCGTCGCAATCACTGTACCATTTTGTAGTAGGTCTACTTTAATCGAACTTGGACGATCTGTTGCGTTATCGTCTTTCCATGTCTTCGTTCCTTCTACTTTTGTTTCGCCTACTTTTGTATTTGTGATATCGGTACCACTTACTTTGGATTCATACCCTGGTACTGGCTGTTCTTTCACTGTATACTCGTAAGCCTTTCCTTCCGCATCATATGCTTCTAGATCTGAGAATATATATTTCCAACCCATTACTGCGAATACGTCGTGTGTTTGAATCACGTTCCCATTTTGTAGTAAGTCTACTTTGATCATTGTCGGACGGTCTGTTGCATTTCCGTCGTTCCATGTCTTCGTTCCTTCTACTTTTGTTTCGCCTACTTTTGTATTTGTGATGTCGGTACCACTTACTTTGGATTCATATCCTGGTACTGCTTGTTCCTTCACTTCATACTTGTACGCTACTCCGTTTGCATCGTATGCTTGGAGTTTTTCAAACGTATACTTCCAATTTGTTGCCGCTGTTACTTCTTTTGTATCTACTACTTTACCGTTTTGTAAAAGATCTACTTTGATCATTTCCGGACGATCTTTCGCGTTATCGTCTTTCCATGTTTTCGTTCCTTCTACTTTTGTTTCGCCCACTTTTGTATTCGTGATGTCATAACCATTTACTTTGGATTCGTATCCATCCACCGGTTGTTCCTTCACTTCATACTTGTATGCTTTTCCATTTTCATCAAACGCTACTAAATCTTTAAATTCATACTTCCAACCTGTTGCTTTGCTTACTTCTTGTGTCGCAATCACTGTACCGTTTTGTAGTAAGTCTACTTTGATGGCTTTATGCTCTTCCTCTGTTCCCCCTTTCCACGTCTTCGTTCCTGCAACTGATGTCTTGCCTACTTTTGTATTCGTGATGTCATAACCATTTACTTTGGATTCATATCCGGCTACTGGTTGTTCTTTCACTTCATACTTATATGCTTTTCCGTCTGCGTTGTTTATCGCCAGATCTTTAAATTCGTATTTCCAACCTGTTGCTTCGCTTACTTCTTGCGTCGCAATCACTGTACCGTCTTGTAGTAGGTCTACTTTAATCATCGTCGGACGATCTTTCGCGTTATCGTCTCTCCATGTTTTCGTTCCTTCTACTTTGGTTGTTTGTACCACTTTTGTATTTGTAATGTCATAACCATTTACTTCTGTTTTGTATCCATCTATCAGTTTTTCTTTTACTTCATACTTGTACGCTACTCCATTTGCATCATATGCTGCTAGGTTGTCAAATTTGTATTTCCAACCGTCTGCCGCTGTTACTTCTTTCGTGTCTACTACTTTCTCATTTTGTAGTAAGTCTACTTTGATTGAACTTGGACGATCTTTCTCATTATCGCCTTTCCACGTCTTCGTCCCTGCAATAGATGTAGTTTTCACTTTATTCGGAATTAGCAACTTAACTCCATTTACAGCATCTGATTTAACTTCAAAAACTACTTTTTCTTTGGGGTCGAAATCAACATAGTCTGGAGCTGAAATTTCTTGCACATAATATTTACCTGGCTGTAAATTAGGGATTTCAATTATCCCTTTTTCATCTGTTTTATATACATCTCCAACTTGTTCATCAGACTCTTTATACAGCTTAAACGAAACATTTGGGATTACTTTTTCTTCATCACCTTCAATATGCTTTACAATTTTTAGCGTTCCTCTTGGAGTCACGTTACCTTCAGCACCACCACCAGCTGTCATATTTTCGACTGGGTGGGTACCCGATTCAGTAACTGGTTCCTTGTTTAGAACTTGGTAATCAATCGTATAATCATTCTTAAAAAAATCTTGCTTCTTCCCAGCTTCCGTTATAGTAGATGTATAACCAATCGTAAAGGAGGCAAGACGTGCTTTATCCTTATTAAGCACAACTTTAAATGATCTGTCTCCAGTAAAGGTAATCGTTCCGTAACCTTGCTTTTCAAGCTCTTGTAGCGTTAAAGATCGACGACCTAGATGATCATCTATACTTATATAGAAACTATCCTTATTAAGTGTTTGACCTTCCTGTAAATTATCAGTCACAACAATATCGCGACTTAACTCTTCTTTATTTAAGTTTATATTTAAGAACCAACGTACCTCACCTGGCTTACCTCTCATATCACCAGTTTTATAAAAAAACGGACCCTTTCCAGGATCTGTACCACCACCGCTTGTTGGACCGGTAATTGTTACAGATTGCTTATCTACATTTGTACCGAAATTGGTTTCAATCTCTTTCTTTTCATCCGTTCCTACATTGGCAGCTTCCACGAAAAAGTTTAAATACCCTTTAATATTTTGATGTGTACTCACTTTATCATTAAATGTACATACCACAGTACCTGCAGTGACTTTACAAGTACCATAGTCATCTAATAGAAACTCTGTATCTAATCCTTTTAATTCTGGAGGCAGTGTTAATGTTAGTGTGTCTCCAGCCTTCAGCTTAAGACCATCTTTTTCACTGAAGTTTACAGTAACTTTAGTCTGTTGTCCGATAAAAAGATCTGTTTTATCAATCTTAAAACTATCCACAATTCCTGCTGTGTTTAATTCTTGTGCATTTGCTACGATAGGTAAAAGACTCTGGCCTATAGTAAACATGAAAATCATTATAATCGAAAAAATTGAAGTAATTCTCTTCAAATACATACTCTATGTTAGCCTCCCCATAATTTAAAATATAAATAGTTTCTGGTACAAACATGTTATGTCGAAAATTCTATTATCCAACCATTTTACCTACGTATTTTTGATAGTTATTATGATTTCTCTTCCTCCTTCACTACTACTTAACAACTTGAAACTTGATTTTTTATAAGTGTATCTAACATTTTCAACACGCCTACAATTATGTACTTTTGACCTATATTTTTTAATAGGAACATAGATAAACCTTAATAAGGAAGTTTAAATAATAAATACATATAGACGACAGATACTGGAATACATTTAAAATCAGAAAAAAATGATTTAAAACGCATTCCAGACGAAACTCATGACAACCAGTCTTCTTTTTGTGCCTTAGGAATTATAAAATGATTATTCTACGTGTAAAAGATTTTAGTGCGGGCAAATATAGACTAACTACTTCACAGCAAATATGCATCCTATCAACTTCCATACTTATCGTTCTGAAAAAAGAACGAAAATTACGGATTATAGTCGCATTCAGCATACCAGCAAAAAAGCTTATAAATGTGGAACGAGTTAAAATACTCATATTTTACAGAATATCATTAGAAGATAAGCTTTCCGTCATCATAAGTACGGCTGATAATGTCCATGTATTAAAACATTTGATATTTAGTTAAATACCGAAATAAGTTGATGCAAAAAACATTTTAATATCAGCGTTATATGATTAAAATATTACGGACGAAGTATTGTTTGTCTATGAAGATAAAAGAAATATTCTCCAAATCTGAATAAAGTGGAACAAGTTTGGGGGTAAATAAAAACGATTGTGATTTTCAACTGATTTCATGTGAATTTTGCAGAAATACGGGAATCAGTCTTTTCATTTTTGGAGTATATAACTGGGTGTCAGGAAGAAGGGTTTCTCCTGATAGATCTGATTCTAGATCTATGTCAAAAAATTAAAATAAACCTACATATTATCTATCCGCTAGGAACTTTTAATTTCTTTACGAATAATAAAATATTTATATGTACTTATATACATTTATGTATTAATATATATATAAGTGGTGTTGAATCCAAAATAAGAGGTGTGTATCTCCTCATTATTTTTATCTAATCTAAAAAAACAAGTTGATTAGCACCAAATCCCTAACTCTTTAAATAAATAAGAAGTTTTGAGGATTACCTACTCAGTTGTTAAGGTAGTTATAAATGTAAGTACACTTACCTTGATTGTAATAACATTATTTAAAGCAATTACAACATTTCCTATTAGCATTTCATTAATAAATAATACAGACATGCTTTTTTTCGTAATTCCCCCAAAAAACAACAAATTTTTTCCATAGTCTATTATTCTAGAATTGTTACCAAAAATCAATAGTTAATTGTTGTTCCCCCATTTTTACTTCATTATTATAAGGCACCTTTAGGTTAACCGATTATCCTATTTTACATATCATATTTTGGCTAAGATTGACCACCCTCATATAATTCTCCTTAATTTATAAAACATTATATATTTATGTTTTTCAGAAAAGCCCACCTTTCTTTTAAAAGTAATAACATCTATATCCTCATTAAAAATATGCAAATAATTCACTTTTCACTTTTCTATTTCTCAATATAAATTAATTAAAATAAAAAAACATATAATTAAGTCTTTATCTATCTTGTGTTGTCAGTCCAAAAGAAAAAACAATTAGTTATATTAAAAATAACCCACTTTAAAGTGGTGACATTTTATTGAGAAAATACATATATGCATAAAAGCATATTTCCTCCTACTCATTATCATATACAATATTAACTGTAACAAAAATGATTACAACTAATAAGGAGGCTTTTTTACTATGAAAAAAATGATTTTAGCCGGTGCGTTAACTTTAGCAGGAATTACTGGTACTACCGCGTTTATTCCTGAAACAAAGGTCGCTGCTGCCACTCAAGAACAAAGCTTTACAAAATTTTATTCTTTGCAAACTGGAAGTAGTTCTGAACAAGAACCTGTTTTCCTTCAAAAGGGACAAGAGTTAACAATTCAACCTAACAGTAAAACTCCTAGTTACAGTGTTTATGACTCAAATCATAGCCTTATCGGACGTTATTCTGATGGGTATGGCAGAATTTTCACTGCAAAAACAGATGGAAATATGTATGTTCAATTTCATGCGCCTTACGTTTACTATAGTCCTATTAGCTTTTCTGTTACGTATACTATCCAATAGAAAAGAGGTCCTTTTACAGGGCCCCTTTATTTCTCTTTCCATTTTACTTTTACAAATCCATCTTTCACCATTACACCACTTATACTAAACACATATTTTTCATTCACTTTTAATGTAACTGTAAAAGCACCTTTTTTTGATTCACAAATTTCCTTTAACTCTTTTATCCCTTCCCCTTGTCTTTCATACAAGCTAAAGCATAAATTACCGTGTTTTGCATCTGTTTCATAAGAAAATGTCACTTCTGTATCTTTCTCGTACTGAATTTCAATATCTTTACCAGCAATATCCCATGATGAAAATTTTGCTTCATAACTTGCCTCTCCTTGCTTCTCACTTTCTAAATATATATCACCAGCTTTCCACATATCATCTAACGTTTGAACGAAAGCAAAGCCGCTCAGTAATACAAACATCGCACTTGCAAATATGACAACCAATGTTATCTTTTGTTTTTTCATAGCCTTCATTGTATGTTCTCCTTCTATTTTCTTGTTACTTCTTCGTATCATATATAACAAAACTCCAATAAAAAAAAAGGCAATCACAACATCGTGTGATTGCCTTTTACTAAAAGCGAAAATCGGCTAGAATAATCGGTGGCTTCGCGCCTTCCTCCGAGGCAAAGTACGCCTCTCTGTCAGGAGCTCCATCCCCCTCCTATTCTGAACGAGCCGCTTCCGCTTTTCTTAATTACATTTTTTCTGGTGCAGATACTCCCACGATTGCTAGTGCGTTTTGAAGTGTAGTGCGTACTGCTTTCATTAATTCATAACGAGCTTTACTTAATTCTACGTTATCTTGGTTTAATACTTTTTCTGCATTGTAGAAGCTGTGTAATGCTGCTGCTAATTCAAATGCATAGTTTGTAATGCGGTGTGGTAGACGTTTTTGTGCTGCATCCGCAACTACTGCTGGGAATTCACCAAGTTTTTTCAGTAACTCTACTTCTTTCTCAGAAGTAACAAGTTTGTAGTTCACATTTCCGCCCGTAGCTAATCCTAACTCTTCACCTTGACGAAGGATACTGCATACACGAGCATGTGCATATTGTGCATAGTATACTGGGTTTTCATTAGATTTTGATACAGCTAAGTCCATATCGAAATCTAAATGAGAATCACCGCTACGCATTGCGAAGAAGTAACGCATTGCGTCCACGCCTACTTCTTCCATAAGCTCACGAAGTGTAACTGCTTTACCTGTACGCTTACTCATCTTCATTTTTTCACCGTTTTGATACAGTTGTACCATTTGGATGATTTCTACTTCAAGTGTTTCTTTATCGTAACCTAGCGCTTGGATAGCAGCTTTCATACGAGGAATGTAACCGTGGTGGTCAGCACCCCAAATGTTAATTAACTTATCGAAACCACGCTCTAATTTATCACGGTGATACGCGATATCTGGTGTTAAGTACGTGTAAGATCCATCATTTTTAATTAATACACGGTTTTTATCATCACCGTAAGTCATTGAACGGAACCAAGTTGCTCCATCTTCTTCAAAGATCTCTTCGCGCTCTTTTAATACAGCAAGAGCTTGATCGATTTTTCCGTTTTTGTATAATGATGTTTCTGAGAACCATACATCAAATTTAACGCGGAAGCTTTCTAAGTCTTTTTGAAGTTTTGCTAATTCATATTTTAAACCGTACTCACGGTAGAATTCATAGCTTTCTTTTTCATCAGCTTTCGCATAACGATCGCCAAATTCTTCTGCTAAACGTTTACCGATTGCAATGATGTCCGCACCGTGGTATCCGTCTTCTGGCATTTCTTTCTCTAGGCCTAAAGCTTGCATGTAACGAGCTTCAACAGAAAGAGCTAAGTTATGAATTTGGTTACCAGCGTCATTAATGTAGTACTCACGAGATACATCGTATCCTGCTTTTGCTAATAGGTTACATAAAGTGTCACCTACTGCTGCACCACGTGCATGCCCTAAGTGAAGATCACCTGTTGGATTCGCAGATACGAACTCAACTTGTACTTTTTCACCTTTACCAGTATTCGTTTCACCGTAAGCTTCACCAGCATTAACGATTGTTGGGATTAAGTCTGTTAAGTAGCTATTGTCCATGTAGAAGTTAATGAAACCAGGACCTGCGATTTCAATTTTTTCAATAGAAGCTTTTGCTTTATCGAAGTTTGCAACTAATTCTTCTGCAATCATACGAGGTGCTTTTTTCGCAACGCGTGCAAGTTGCATTGCCATATTTGTAGAGAAGTCACCATTTGTCTTATCTTTTGGAGATTCTAATACAACGTTTGGAATCTGTTCTTCTGTCGCTAATTCTGCCTTTAATACAGCAGCTTGAATTTCTTCTTTAATTAATCCTTTTACTTGTTCTAAGGAATTCATTATTTTGCCTCCTTCAAATTAATTGTAATTGTATATCTGCCAGCTTCTTGTTCACTTAGAAGCAATGCGTACGTTAAGAAGAGTTGTCCTTTTTTCTTTTCATCCGACCATTTAAAAAGAACGTTATCAGTTTTCGTTTGCAATGCAAACGTACCAAGTTCACTCGTGTACGTACCAGTTGTCCATTCACCTTTCACATGCGTTTGACGCATAGAAACAGCACCTGAACGCATAATGAGAACTTGTTCATCTTGAATTTTAATAATTGTTTTCACTTCGCCCTGTTCGTTCGGCTCTTGGAATGTTACATATGTACCTTGACCTTTTACATAGTATTGACCATTTGCTTCAAAAGCAACGGTTTCCTTCCTCGCCCCTTCACGGATTTCTGTTACGAAATGAACGTGTACCGGCAAGCCTGCAAGTTGTTTCTCCACGTCTTGCACACCTTTCAAATGTTATAGATATTAAATACAACTTATAATAAATCACTTTTCCTATCATATCAAAAAAAACCTCTGTCTGTCTGCTGAAAAATCAGGAAAACTCCATTTCAAAAAATAATTCACTTTCACTTTATTTCATATGATAAAATATTTTTTAAATCTAAATATTCTTTCATTTCAAGGGGTGAGTTAAGTGCTACCAACAAAATTGAAAAAAGGTGATGAAATTAGAGTGATTTCACCATCTTGCAGTTTAAGTATTGTCTCAAATGCGAACCAAGGGCTCGCTATCAAAAGATTAACTGACATGGGCTTTCAAGTTACATTCTCAACATATGCTGATGAGATCGATCGATTTGCTTCCTCTTCTATTTCTTCACGCATTCAAGACCTTCACGAAGCATTTAGAGACCCGAATGTAAAAGCCATTTTAACGACACTTGGCGGATACAACTCTAACGGTTTATTGAAATACCTCGATTATAATTTAATTCGAGAAAATCCGAAGTTCTTCTGTGGCTATTCTGATATTACCGCTTTAAATAATGCCATCTACGCAAAAACAGAACTCGTTACATATTCAGGGCCCCATTTCTCTTCATTTGGAATGGAGAAAGGGCTCGAGTATACGAGCGATTACTTTTTAAATTGCTTAACTTCTAATGAGCCTATTGAAGTCCTGCCATCTGAAACATGGAGCGATGATTCTTGGTACATCGATCAGGAAAATCGAGAATTTATTAAAAATGAAGGATATGTTTCAATTCACGAAGGCGAAGCAACTGGGGAGATTATCGGTGGTAATATGAGCACATTGAATTTACTGCAAGGTACACCATATATGCCAAATTTAAAAGGCAAAATTTTATTTCTTGAAGAGGATAGTCTAACTGGAACAGCTACCCTTAAAACTTTTGATCGTTATTTACATTCCCTTATGCAGCAGCAAGATTTTGAGTACATAAAAGGTATCGTTATAGGAAAGATGCAAAAAGGTGCAGAATGTACGATAGAAGACATACAAGAAATGATTGCTTCAAAGCTTGAACTTGCACATATCCCTATCATTGCAAATGCAAGTTTCGGGCATACAACCCCGATTTTCACTTTCCCAATTGGCGGACGTGTACAAATCATTTCTAACAAAGAAAAAACATCTATCACGATTTTAACGCACTAAAAAAGGAGCGAATGAGTCGCTCCTTTTATCGTTTTTCTATTTTTTCCAACGCTTTTTGCGGAATTGATTCTTTCGGGATTTCTGCCCATCCTTTTCCTTGCATACCTTTTGCATAAATTTTTATAAACGCCCCCGTATGCAATTCACGGTTCATCATTCTTTTCACAACTTGTAGCTTTCCGTCCTCTGTATACCCTTTAAATGTATACAAGTATTCACCGTCTTTTTTCTCACCTTTATCTATAACCGCATAATAATCTTGTATTTCTTTATTTGAAAAGAAGTTGTCTACAAAAGCATGTACACCTTCTGTTTTTGTGTTCAAATAATACGCTGTTCCACCTAAAATGATGGCGAATACAGCTAAAACTTTCATTACCAATTTCATACATGAACCTCCTGTTTGCACTTCTTTCTCTCTAGTCATATATCTATACTTGTATTATACGAAAAATGACATACTATACTCTATCTAAACACCTTACACTTTCCTTACATTATTGTAAGGCATTTTCACCTTATATTAATTTCCCAATAAAAAATTTTTCCGTTTCATGAACTTTTATATTATTATTGAATGATACAAATTTTTATTACAAAAATCAAAGGAGACAGTTTTCAAATGGCTATCTTGCAAGGTTTAGCACTATTACTTGTTGTACTTTGTCTATTTACACTTTTTAGTTACCGTGCTCCTTACGGTATGAAAGCGATGGGTGCTTTAGCTAATGCAGCAATCGCAAGTTTTCTTATTGAAGCATTTCACCGTTATATCGGTGGAGAAATGTTTCATAACGACTTTTTACAATCAGTAGGGGAAGCTTCTGGTAGTATGAGCGGTGTCGCAGCGGCGATTTTAGTCGCTCTAGCAATAGGTGTTTCACCCGTATATGCTGTTTTAATCGGTATCGCTACTAGCGGATTCGGTATTTTACCAGGATTTTTCGCTGGATACGTTTGCGCTTTCGTCGTGAAATTTCTCGAAAAAAAATTACCGGCTGGCGTAGAGTTTTTAGCAATTTTATTTATCGCTGCACCAATCTCACGCGGAATGGCAATGCTTATGGATCCGCTCGTGAACGCAACGCTCGGTAAAATTGGTTCTATGATTTCAGTTGCAACTACAGAAAGTCCTATTATTATGGGTATTATGCTTGGTGGATTAATAACAGTTATTTCTACCTCTCCACTGAGTTCTATGGCACTCACTGCAATGCTTGGATTAACAGGTTTACCAATGGCAATTGGTAGTCTTGCCGTAGCAGCCTCAGCCCCAATGAACTTTATTTTCTTTAAACGACTAAAGATTTGCTCAAAGAAAGATACAATTGCTGTAGCAATCGAACCTTTAACACAAGCCGATGTTGTTTCAGCAAATCCAATTCCAATTTATGCGACGAACTTCGTTGGCGGTGCACTTGCTGGTATTATTACATCTCTGTTCCAGCTCGTTAATAATGCGCCAGGAACAGCATCACCAATCCCAGGACTTCTTGTCTTATTCGGATTTAATGACGTTGTAAAGGTAACAATTGCTGCTGTATTATGTGGAATCGTTACCACGATTATTGGATATATCGGATCAATCGTGTTCCGTAAATATCCAATTCGCTCTGCTGATGAAATTCGCGGCATTACTTCGGAAGAGAAGGTTGCATAAGAAAAAGAGCTATTCTCAAGCGATGAGAATAGCTCTTTTTTATGTCGCGTGAAGGTAAATAAAATTATATAGACGATTTTTTAAATATATTGACTTACCGACACATATCGCCAAAACAAGGGCCCCCTATTCATATAGGAGGCCCTTGTTTTATCCAGCTACAGCAGCTAGAATCTCCGGCCATTTCACACTCTCGGTCGAAGCCAAAAGCGCTTCTCGGTCGAGCGTTCCAATGACCTGCGATTCTGAGCGAGCTGCCTCCGCTTTTACTTCACCCAACCGAGCAGCATTTCCCGCACGAATTTGCTTGCTGCGACTGGTGTTTGATCACTATGGTCGTAGACAGGAGCTACTTCTACTAAGTCTGCTCCAACTACATTTATATTTGAATTTGCAATTGCTACGATGGAATCTAATAATTCTTTAGATGTGATACCTCCAGCTTCTAACGTTCCTGTTCCAGGAGCATGAGCTGGGTCTAATACGTCAATGTCGATTGTGACATAGACTGGGCGTCCTGCAAGTTTCGGTAATACTTCTTTTAACGGTTCTAATACGTCAAATTTATATAAGTTCATACCTACTTCTTTTGCCCATTCGAATTCTTCCTTCATTCCAGAACGAATACCGAAAGAATATACGTTTTCCGGACCAATTAAATCGCACACTTTACGAATAGGTGTAGAGTGGGATAAAGGCTCCCCTTCATACGACTCACGTAAATCAGTATGAGCATCCATATGGATGATTGCTAAATCCGGATATTTTTTTGCCATTGCCTTAAAAATTGGCCAAGACACTAAGTGCTCACCGCCGAGACCTAGTGGAAACTTACCGGCATCTAAAAGTTTTGATACATACTCTTCAATCATGTCTAAGCTGCGTTGTGCGTTTCCGAATGGTAATGGAATATCACCCGCATCAAAATATTTTACCTCTTCTAGTTCACGATCTAAATATGGGCTATATTCTTCAAGACCGATTGATACTTCACGAATACGTGCAGGGCCAAAGCGAGAACCTGGACGGTAACTTACTGTCCAATCCATAGGCATCCCGTAAATAACTACCTTTGACTCTTCAAAACTTGGATGACTTTTAATAAATACTTTACCTGAATAAGCTTCATCAAAACGCATATTCTTTTCCTCCTTATGTGGAACTTAAGGTATCCCAACCTTTCATTATTTCTCAAATTTGGAGCGAGCTGCTCCTCTTTCTCGATTTACCGGGTCTTCTGTTTCATAACAAAAAGACGATTTTCTTTATAGGAGTGTAAGTAGCTAGCATGTTCAAGTCTTCTGGACAAACACCTTAAATGAGCTACTTACACTTTATTTGTTCGATACGATTTTCTTACTTAATTAGATCGCCAACAAATTTCGGTAATGCGAATGCTGCATTGTGTAATTCTTTTGTGTAGTATTTCGTTTCGATTTCGTGGAAACGATCTTCACTTACTTCTAATGGATCGTGTTTTTTAGATCCAATTGTGAACGTCCAAAGACCACTTGGGTAAGTTGGAATGTTCGCTGTGTATAAACGAGTAATAGGAAAGATCTCTTTTACGTCTTTAAACACAGTTGTAATTAATTCTGGTGTAAACCAAGGGTTGTCCGTTTGTGCAACGAAAATACCGTCTTCTTTTAACGCTTTAGAAATTCCAGCGTAGAAACCTTTCGTAAATAAGTTTACCGCTGGTCCTACTGGCTCAGTAGAATCTACCATAATTACGTCATATTCATTTTCGCTCTCTGCGATGTGTAGGAAGCCATCTCCTACTTTTACTTCTACACGCTCATTATCTAATGCGCCTGCAATTGATGGTAAGTATTGTTTAGAGTACTCAATTACCTTTCCATCGATTTCAACAAGAGTTGCTTTCTTTACACTTGGGTGTTTTAATACTTCACGAATAACACCGCCATCACCGCCACCAACAACTAATACGTTTTCAGGGTTTGGATGTGTAAATAAAGGTACGTGCGCTACCATTTCATGATAAACGAACTCATCTTTTTCTGTTGTCATAACCATGCCATCTAAAATAAGCATGTTTCCGAACTCTTCCGTTTCAACCATATCTAGTTTTTGGAATTCTGTTTGCTCCGTATGTAATGTGCGGTTAATACGCGCCGTAATCCCAAAATGTTTTGTTTGTTTCTCAGTGAACCATAGTTCCATCGTACAATCACGCCTTTCAATGCAAATTTATAATAGGGACATCATTAATGTCCCCTAACAAAAATAAAACAAAACATCCAAAAAGTATAGTTAAAAGTACAAAAATACCGAAAATATATTTTAGTCAGAGGGTTCCAATATATACGCATAAAGAAAACCCTTTCTTAAGAAAGGGCTTTTGTCTCTACTTCTACCGGTTTTCGAATCGGAATTAAAAGCATTACGCAGCCAACTAACACAACAATTCCACCGACTAAAAACGGACTTTGCGGTGAAACAGTATGACCGATGATCCCTGATAAGATTGGAGCAATTGCGCCACCTAACCAACGAACGAAGTTATAAACGCCTGATGTAACAGATCTTTCATAAGGTGAAATATCCATTACATAACTTGTAAATAATGCATTATTTAATCCAGATGCTAATCCTGATAGGACAATTAATACAATTTGTAACCACATAACTTTCACAAAGAATAGTGCAATTAAGAAAATCGCAAATACGAGTAAACTACCTTTCAACAATGCTTTTGGTTCATATTTACCTTCTAGCTTATGGGCTAAAATTGCAGAACCGTAAGCTAGCGCTAATCCCCATCCACAAAATACAAATCCTAATTGAATAGCAGATAAATGCATAATAAGTGGTGAATATGCTAGCACAACGAAAAATCCGTAGTAGTATAACATTCCTGAAATCGCACCTTGCATAAACGGTTTATACTTCACCAGGTTAAGTAATTCCCCTACGCCTGCTGCTTTACGCTTCACTTTTCGTTCGGGTTCTTTTACAAAAAAGAAAACTAAAATAAATGCTAAGAAAATTAAAATACTCGTCGCAAAAAATGGGTAACGCCAAGAATGTCCACCTAATATCCCGCCTAATAACGGTCCACCTGCCATCCCTAAACCGATAGCTGCTTCATACAATCCTACTGCTTCATGAACTTCTTTACTTAATGCGATCAATAATGTCATCGCCGTTGCGAAGAACATCGCATTTCCTAATCCCCATCCTGCGCGGAAAAGAGATAATTGAGCAATCGTTTGCGATATACCACATATAAACGCAAATACAGTCACGATCGCAAGACCAATCGTCATCATTCGTTTATCACCAAATCTCGATGCGAATACTCCAGCTGGTAACATCATAATCGCCATTGTTAAAATATATGCTGTAAATAACATCTCTACTTGCCAATGGGATGCGCCAATTTGCTCAGCAATGCTTGGTAAAATTGGGTCGACTACCCCTATACCCGAAAAGGCAAGAAAGGTAGCTACCACTGTAATCAATCTCCCTAGTTTTTGTTTGCTCTCCATTTTGATCATTCTCCTTTTGTGCTCTCTAAAAATGTCACGGCACGATGTAAGCTATCTTCAAGTTCTGCCTTTACACGCTGCATTTGCTCCATTTTTCCGTCTAGCGTTTGCACTTGTTGTTCAAGCATCTCTTTAATTTCTTGAATCACTTCGCGGTCAAGAGGATTCTCACTATTTCTTCTTTGCTCCATTCTTTCTTTTAACGATAAGAAATACTGCATCTCTTGAAGCGTAATTCCTAACACTTCTTTCGCTTCCACAATTTTTTTAATTCTGGCAATATCCTCGTCTGTATACAGGCGAATGTTCCCCTCACTACGTTCAGGGGGATGAATTAAACCAATTTCCTCATAATAACGAAGTGTACGTTTTGTTAAACCAACTTGCTTTGTGACTTCATCAATTTTATACATGTTTATTCCTCCCTTCACTCGATTATTACATTTTACGTTAACGTTAACTTTTGTGCAACTGTTAGACTTTTGTAAATGTTTATCCTATTCAATTGTATTTTTCAAAAAGCAGTTTCATAATGAAAGAAAAGAAACGATAAGGAGATTTCCGTATGAATAAACCACTTATTTTCGCCCACCGCGGGGTAAAAGGAACACATCCAGAAAATACGATGATTGCCTTCCAAGAAGCTGAACGCATTGGCGCCCATGGAATTGAACTTGATGTCCACCTATCAAAAGATGGTGAACTTGTCGTGATTCACGATGAAACGGTAGATCGCACAACGAATGGTATAGGCCACGTTTCTGAAAAAACAGTAGCGGAATTACAAGCTTTAGATGCTGGTAGTCATAAAGACCCTTCTTTCCATGAAGCAAAAATTCCGACGTTACGCGAAGTATTCATTTGGTTATCTACAACAAAGTTACAGCTCAACATTGAGTTAAAAACAGATGTTATCCACTATCCAAATATTGAAGAAAAAGTTGTCGCTCTCGTTCGAGAATACCACCTGTCTAATCAAATTGTATTCTCTTCATTCAACCACGCCTCTGTTTCATTATTAGCAGAAATAGCTCCTGAAATTCCAAGGGCAATTTTATATGATACACCACTTGCTGATCCTATCGCCGAAGCAAAAACTAGAGAAGCAACTGGTTTACATCCAAATTTCCAACTGCTTACAAAGGAATTTGTTCAACTAGCACAAAAACAAGGTTACGTTTTCCGCCCTTATACAATTAACGAATACAAAGATTTACAAACTATGATCGATTATGGTGTAGATGTCATTATTACCGATTGGCCAGCACGTGCCCTTGAGCTCCTTTCTTAATTGAAGGAGCTTTTTGTTTTCAAAATTTCATTGTTTAAAATAACCGAAAACCCTCAATACTAATACAATAATGTTTGTATGATGAGGGGCTGAAAAAGATGAATCAAACTATGAATCCAAAACTTAAAAAATATAAACGTCTTTTCTTCACCGTAATGTTTTCTTCTGTTCTTTTTTTCGTTTTTTCCTTTTTTGTTATTATTATAGTTGCAAAAATTATGGGACCTCCTCCTGTTGCTGTCCCGCAAACAAGTGTCTTTTACGCCAATGATGACACTGTTATAGGACAAAGTAATGAAATGCAAAAACGTTACAATGTATCTCTCAATGAAATTTCTCCTTATGTAAAAGAGGCGACACTATCTATCGAAGATCAACGATTCTACAAACATCATGGCTTTGATATGAAGCGTATTGCTGGTGCCATTGTTGCCGATTTAAAAGCGATGGCAAAAGTCCAAGGTGCTAGTACGATTACACAACAGTATGCTCGTAACCTATACTTAGATCATGATAAAACGTGGAAACGTAAACTATTAGAAGCAATGTACACAATTCGCCTTGAGGTAAATTATAATAAAAATCATATTTTAGAAGGATATTTAAATACAATTTATTACGGACATGGTGCTTACGGAATCGAAGCTGCGTCCCGTTTATATTTCGATAAAACTGCAAAAGAATTAACGTTAGCAGAAGCTAGCATGCTCGCAGGTATCCCGAAAGGACCTAGTGTCTATTCTCCCTTTTTAAAAGAAGATCGTGCGAAAGGAAGACAATCTCTCATATTAGATGAAATGGTAGAGCAAGGTTATATTACGAAGAAACAAGCAACTTCAGCGAAGAAAGAGCCATTAACTTTCGCCTCATTAGATACGAAAAAAGTGGCAGAGGTTGCGCCTTATTTCCAAGATGCTGTACAAGCTTCCCTTCTTCGTGATATCGGATTAGATGAACAAGCCTTACAAAAAGGAGGCTTGCGTATTTATACAACGCTCGACCCTAAATTACAATCTGTTGCAGAGCAAGCTGTAAAAGATCATATACCTGACACAACAAACATACAAACTGCGCTCGTATCTATGAACCCAAAAACAGGAGAAGTGGCCGCCCTTGTTGGCGGGACTGATTATAATACGAGCCAATTTAACAGGGCTACACAGGCCGCTCGCCAGCCTGGATCTACGTTTAAGCCATTTCTATATTATGCGGCATTAGAACGAGGATTTACCCCTGCTACGCGCTTAAAAAGTGAATACACTGTGTTCACTTTAGGTGACGGTGTTTCAAAGTATAAACCGAAAAACTATAAAGACTATTATGCAGACGATTTTGTAACAATGGCGCAGGCTCTTGCGGTCTCTGATAACGTATATGCCGTGAAGACAAATTTATTTTTAGGCGAGGACATCCTTACAAAAACGGCGAAACAGTTCGGAATTAAGAGCGCATTAAAAGACGTCCCTTCTCTTGCTCTCGGTACATCTCCTGTAAAACCGATTGAAATGGTTAACGCTTATAGCATGTTCGCAAATGGCGGAAAAGAAGTAAAACCGATTTTCATTCGACGCATTATGGATCATGAAGGAAATATGCTATACGATGCTCATTTAGAGAGTAAACAAATTCTAGATAAGAGCAAAGCGTTTGTGATGGAAGAAATGATGACGGGCATGTTTAATAAAAAACTAAGCAGTTATGCTGCTGTAACTGGTCAATCAATGTTATCTAAACTATCCAGAACATATGCTGGAAAATCTGGTTCCACTGAAACAGATAGTTGGATGATTGGGTTTACCCCGCAAATCGTAACTGGCGTATGGGTTGGATATGATCAACCTAAATCGATTTCAAACGTAGCAGAGCAAGGATATGCGAAAAGAATATGGACCGATACGATGGAGAAAGGCTTAGATGGACAACCTAAAAAAGAGTTTAAACAGCCAAGTGACGTCGTTGCAGTCAATATTAACCCTGAAAACGGAAAAATCGCTACAAAAAATTGTCCAATTTCAGTGAAAATGTATTTTGCAAAAGGTACAGAACCAACTGAATACTGTATGGATCACGTCGATGATAAAGAGGAATTTGAAAAGACAACTGAAGAAAAGAAAAAAACAAGTTGGTGGAAAAAATATCTTCCTTGGTAAAAAAATAGCTGACGGGCATCCGTCAGCTATTTTTTATTCACTTAATAATGCACGGCGCAATTCTTCGCTAGATTCGTTCCAAATCGCTTCATTATGTTCTTTCAAGAATGTACCAAGTACTTTTTTAGATGATTCGTCCATATGGTCAACCATAATGTGACGCTTCAATGATTTATCCATTTTATTTACGTGCTCTGGAAGTGATTTATATCCGCGACGAATTTCACGGTCAACCGTCATTTCACAAGCTGTTACACCTGCATAATACGCACCTGTCGCAGTTCTTTCAATTGTTACCCACACAAGCCAAAATGGTTTTCCGTTTGGAACTTCATCTTTATTTGTTAAAAACTTAATACCTTTTTCTACTGTACTACGCGCATGCATCGCACCAATATCAACAAATGCTGTTTTCTCTAATACATCGACAAATACAGGTGAAATATTTTCTAGACTTAATGCCCCAACGCCAAAACCACCATGTCCATCTGTTGAATCATTTTTCACGATATTAAAACCGATTTTTTTCTTTTTCTCTGTCATATGTAAGTTCCTCCTCGTTTAAAGGCCGAAAATAGGCGCAATGATATTCTGTAAAAATATTAATACATACGGAATAACAACATTAAAAATAGGCTGGATTGTGTAATTGCTAAGCGGTGTAATAACAAGAATTAATAACGCTATCGCTCCATACTTTTCATACTGTGTCATTTTCGCACGAATATTTGTTGGTGCTAGATCCTCCACTACGCGATATCCATCAAGTGGCGGTATCGGTAATAAATTAAAGACAAGTAAAACGATATTCAACATAATAAAAATCTGGAAAAATTGAGCTAACGTATCTGCTACTGCAGATGGAATTGAGTATAATACACCAAATTTTAATAAACTATACCAAATAATTAAACCGATTGCGCTTAAAATTAAGTTACTAATCGGTCCTGCAATAGAAACTAATATACCGGCAAGACGTGGTCTTTTAAAGTTGTACGGGTTAACAGGAACTGGTCTCGCCCAACCAAAACCAAGAATTAATACAGCAATCATCCCAATAGGATCTAAGTGTGCCATCGGTGATAAAGTCAAACGGCCTTGTCTCTTTGCTGTATCGTCTCCAAATTTATATGCTACATATGCATGCGCAAATTCATGCACTGATAATGCGATAATAATGGCCATTGCTACCAAAGGAATTTGGTGCAACGGGTATCTAAATAACTGATCCATGTTTCATCTCCTCTTCCATTTGTCAAAAAAAGAAATTATTTGTTTTTTCGATTGTTCTTCCACATAATCCGCTATAATAAGAGTGTAACTTACATAAAAGGAGCGATTATATATGCCATACGTAACAGTGAAAATGCTAGAAGGACGCACAGAGGAACAAAAGAAAGCTCTTGCTGAGAAAGTAACAGCAGCAGTAAGCGAAACAACTGGTGCTCCTGAAGAAAACATCGTTGTTTTCATCGAAGAAATGTCTAAAAACCATTATGCAGTTGGCGGAAAACGCTTAAGTGACAAATAATTTCAAGTTTTTTCATAAGAAGCAGCGCTTAGCTGCTTCTTATTTTTTTCCTTCTAGTAACTCGATGATTCTCTCTTTATATTTTCCTTTTCTTCCATCTTCATAGATTAAATCATGCGGGTAGAATAGCTTTTGATCCCTTCTCTTCTTACCAGTAATCGCTTCAACAATATCCGATTCACGTGAAAGCTCTCTAAGCTCTCCATTTGGCATAAGAAGTAAGATTGGCAGACGTTCTTCTTCTTCACCAGCACGGTAAAAGTCGTACGGTAAGTCTGATGTTGAATCAACTACTAAATAATATTCTGGATCGAGTCCAATCTTTTTAAATAAGCTACTTAATTCCATCCAATTATCTAAACCGTGCTTATCTGTAAACTCTACATATTTAAATAAGTTTCGATTCATAAAACGGCGACATAAATCACTTAAAATTGGATCTTCTTCGTCTTGCCATACTTGGAAGTAATAATACATAACGTTCTCGTCTAACTTTAAATAATCCTCTACTGTCACTTCTTCTTCAAATAAAGAATAGAAATGAACCGGATGATTTTTAAATGTATAATACTTCTCGTGCAATGACTTTGCACGGTGTAAAATCTTCGTTAAAATAACTTCGGCACTGCGCGTTACCGGATGGAAATATACTTGCCAATACATTTGATAACGACTCATAATATAATGCTCAACAGCATGCATACCACTATTTTTAATGACTACTTGATTCCCGTACGGACGCATGACACGCAGTATACGTTCCATATCAAAGTTTCCATACTTTACGCCAGTGAAATACGCATCTCTTAATAAATAATCCATGCGATCTGCATCAATTTGACTGGAAATCATGCTAATCGCTAACTTATTAGTAGATGTTTTTGCGATTACATCCGCTACCTTTTGGGGGAAATCTTTATCCACACGACTTAATACGCGATTAATTTCCGTATCTCCAACGATAATCTTTTGCGTAAATTTCTCATGATCTAATGAAAATACTTTTTCAAACGAATGAGAAAACGGGCCGTGACCGACATCATGAAGTAATGCCGCACATAAACATAACAATCTATCTTCAGCATTCCAGTTTGGTCTGCCATCAAACACATCATCAATCATACGACGAATAATTTCATATACACCTAACGAATGAGTAAAGCGACTATGCTCTGCACCGTGAAATGTAAAAAATGTCGTTCCAAGCTGTTTAATACGGCGCAAGCGTTGAAATTCTTTCGTTCCGATTAAATCCCAAATAACACGATCGCGCACGTGCACATATTTATGTACCGGGTCTTTAAACACTTTTGTTTCGCTGAGTTTGTCGTTTAAATATACCACCTTCCGACATCCTCCTTTCTTTACTGCATTCTTACTATATATTATAAACGAAATAGGAAACAGAAAGAAATGAAAGACTATATTAATTGCCCGTGTATAAAGAAAAAATCACTNNAGTGATTTTTTCTTTATACATTATTTACCTAAAACGAATTCAGCAACTTCATCTAAGATCATTTCTTTACCTAGAGGGAAGTAACCTTTGTTTAAGTCTTCGTTTTTAATTGTAAATACGTGGTTATTTTTAACAGCGTTCATATTTTTCCAAATTGATTCTTCTTGGAATTCTTTTAGACGCTGAGAACCGTCACCAGTTGTAAATACGAATAAGTAATCTGGGTTGTAATCAATTAAAGCTTCTTTTTGTACTTGTACTAAAGGTTTATCAGTTGGTGTACCTTTAACTGCTGGTAATTTTAAATCGTTAAAGATTACGCTACCGTAACCGTAGTCACCGTATATGCGGAAAGCATTTGGATATGCAGCCATTTTCATAAATTTAGCATCGCCAGTTTTCGCTACGATTTTATCATGTAATTTGCTTGCTTTTTCATCATACTGTTTGAACCATTCTTTTGTTTCTTTCTCTTTACCGAAGATTTGACCTACTTCTTCGAATTTCGGACGCCATTGGTCTAATGGAGTTTTTAACATAACTGTTGGTGCAATTTTAGATAATTGATCATAAATCTTTTCTTGACGATTGTTTACAAGAATTAAGTCTGGTTTTGCAGCAGCTACTGCTTCGATGTTAATTTTATCGCCCCAAGCAGAACCAACTGGTTTTACGTCTTTTAATTTCTTTTCAATATGTGCATCAATTTTTTCTTGAGATGTATTAGCAGTAATGATTGGTTTCATACCAAAGATTAATAATTCTTCTGTTGAACCACTAAGGTCAGCAATTTTCTTTGGATTTGCAGGGATTTTAATTTCCCCTTTTGCATGTTGTACAGTGCGCTCTTCAGTCTTCGCATCCTTCGCATCTGCTTTCTTCTCTTCTTTGTTAGAACAAGCTGCAAATAGTACAGAAGTAACGACTAGTACCATTGCTAATAACGCCATTTTAAAATTCTTCATGTTCCCACTCCTTCTAGCTGTATTTCTCTTATAAGTTACAGTGAACTATAAGAAACAAGATTAACAATTAATAAATATATATTAATTAATTGTTGCTTATGCCCCGTTCTAACGGGTGTTCAACTTCCTATTTACTAGTAAGAAGCTCAACGTCCATTAGAAGCCCCCCTCTTTACGAGGGGGATTCTACTTATGCTTTTTTACGCAATTGATTACTAATCATCGCTAAATCATATGTTAAACAAATTGGTTTACAGTTTACTGGACACGGAACGATTTGAGCTTCAATCTCAAATACACTGCGAAGTGTTTCACTCGTCATCACTTCGTCTGGCGTTCCTTGCTTCATTAACTTACCTGCTTTTAATGCAATCATATGATCTGAGAAACGAGAAGCATGGTTTAAGTCATGGATGACCATAACAATCGTTCTACCTTCTTCTTCGTTTAACTTTTTCAATAAGTTTAATACTTCTAATTGATGAGCCATATCTAAGTACGTTGTCGGTTCATCTAATACAAGTAATTCTGTCCCTTGTGCAAGAGCCATCGCAATCCATACGCGTTGACGTTGCCCGCCTGATAACGCCTCTGCTGGACGATTTGCGAATTCTGTCATTCCCGTCACTTCAAGTGCCCAATGAATGTAGCGATAATCCTCTTCTTTCAATGTTCCAAACCCTTTTTGATGAGGAAAGCGTCCATATGAAACGAGTTCAAACACAGTAAGGCCAGTTGGCACTTCTGCAGTCTGTGGTAAAATTGCCATTTTCTTTGCGATTTCTTTCGTTGGCTGTTTCTCAATTGCTTTTCCGTCAAGATAAACAGTACCCTTTTTCGCCTTCAAAATACGAGAAGCCGTTTTTAATAATGTGGACTTCCCACAACCATTTGGTCCAATAATTGTTGTAATTTTCCCTTCCGGAATTTCAACTGTTAATCCATCAATAATTAACCCTTCATTATAGCCAACAGATACCGCATCAACTGCTAAAGTTGCCATACAAAAAGCCTCCCTTTATTTTGTCCTCATAAGTAAGTATATGAAATATGGTGCACCAATTACAGAAATAACAAGACCGACCGGTATTTCTGAAGTTGTTAACACACTTCTTGAAATTACGTCTGCGAATAAAAGTAAAAACGTCCCTATTAGTGCAGCGGTAGGCAGCATAATTTGATGTTTACCGCCAACAAGGCGCCTTGCCAAATGCGGAGCCATTAAACCGATAAAACCAATTCCTCCGGCAACAGCAACAGATGCACCAGCTAAACAAACTGCAATAAATAATAATTTACGTCTTTCTTTTTCTACATTTACACCAAGACCAACTGCTGTGGAGTCGCCTAGGTTCATTACGTTTAATATGTGAGCCTTACTAATAGCAAGTGGCAAGAAAATAACCATCCATGGAAGTACACTTAGTACGAACTTCCAATCTGTGCCCCATAGACTTCCTGCTAACCAAATCGTAGCAAAACGGAAATCGTTAGATGTCATCTTCATAGAAAAAATTAAACTAACAGCACCAAACCCGGCTGCAACAGCGATACCGACAAGTATTAATCTCGTTGATGAAACGCCGTCTTTCCATGCTAATAAATAAATAATAACCGCTGCTAATATCGCACCAACTAACGCAAAGAAAGGAAGGATAAATACAGATAAAAATGTACCAGTTCCAACTTTCCCGAAGAAAAAGTAAACGAAGATAACGACTGTTAACCCCGCTCCAGCGTTAATACCAATAATACCTGGATCAGCAAGTGGATTACGTGATAACCCTTGCAAAATCGCACCTGACATCGCTAAAGCAGATCCAACTAATATAGCAATGACCATACGCGGCATACGGAATTCAAATAAAATAACAGACTGATCTTCAGCCCCGAGTCCAACCAATGACTTTAATACGTCCATTGGTGGTATTTTAAATGTCCCTGTATTTAAACTTACTAAAAATACAGTAACAATTAATCCTACTAAAATTGTTAAAACCGAAACGTTCTTTTTTGTTAAGACACTTGTCCTCACATTTTCCCTCTCCCTTCGTTACGTGCTAAGTAGAGGAAGAATGGAACCCCAATTAGCGCTGTAATTGCTCCAATTGGCGTTTCAAACGGCGGATTAATAACGCGAGATAACATATCTGCACATTCAATTAACAGCCCGCCTAAGACCGCAGAACATGGAATAACCCATCTATAGTCTGAGCCTACAAGGAAACGAGTCATATGTGGGATGACAAGACCAACAAATCCAACCGATCCTGCCATAGAAACTGCCGAACCTGTTAACACAAGAACAAGTACTGTTCCGATAAATTTAATTAATGTCGTATTTTGACCAAGTCCAATCGCAATTTCTTCACCGAAGCTTAAAATTGTAATATACCTCGACATCATAATTGCAATTAAGAGACAAACTAGACCAATCGGTACTAACATATTAATACTTTCCCATTTCACGCCAGCAACTCCGCCTGCATTCCACATACTCACCTCTTGGGCAAGATTGAAATATAGCGCAATTCCAGATGAAATGGCCCCTAATAAAGCACTAATCGCTGCACCCGCTAAAGCTAATTTCACAGGCGTTAATCCACCTGGTGAAGAAGATCCAATTCCATATACAATGCTCGCTCCAAACGCAGCACCAATAAACGATGCGATAACGAACATTAAATAAGGTGAATTAGGGAAGAATGCATACATAATTGCAATTCCAAATACAGCCCCATCTGTAATCCCCATTAACGATGGGGAAGCAAGTGGATTTCGCGTCATACCTTGCATAATTGCCCCTGATACTGCTAAAAAGGCACCTGCTACTACGCCCCCTATCGCTCTAGGCATACGAAGTTCTTGAATTACGTTATGATGCGTAATAGAACCATCAAACTGAAACACAGCTTGCCATACAGTCTTTAAACTAATATCTGCAGCACCAAACGAAATAGACAATGCCATGCTTAAAGCTAACAAAATTGTACCTGCTACTAAAATAATAGAAGCAATGAGCGGCCTGCTCTTAATCTCTTTAACATTCACATCTTGCTGTTCTATACTCCTTGCGCTCGCTTCCATCCCTCAACCATCCTAACCAACAACATATGTTTAATTTAATGAAATTTATTCTCAAATAGTAATAAAAAAAATAAAATGAATCGTTCTTTGCCTGATAATGATTCTCAGAATCAGACACCTTCTATTCTACCTATCGCTTCCAAAGACTGTCAACTATTATTTTGAAATACAAATTCATATAGATTGAGACCTTAATAAATAGATAACACCTATCTGTCATTATCTATTATCAGCACCAATTAAGCTTCCACAGAATAAATCCTTCCCTTTATGGGCATAAAAAAAGAAGAGTAATCTGTTCACTCTTCTTTTCCTTACTTATTTAACTTTGCTTCAATTTTTACAATTAATTCGTCTTCTGTCGGTGCCGCAACTGGACGGTTATTTACAAATGCGAATGATTTTTTACGACCAGGACCACAGTAAGACTGACATCCAACTTCAATCGTTGCACATGAATCTACTTTTTTTAGCTTTGGAATCAACGTTTTAACGTTTGTTGCCTGACAATCATCACACACACGAAATTCGTTTCCCATTATATAACACTTCCTCTATTTTAAACTTTTCTCAAGTACATTTAAAAATAAACACTAAATGGTATTTTACCGCTCTTTGAAGCTCGTTGCAAGTTTCCTTTCGACGCTCTTTCCTCATATAATGCTACATATTTATATGTTCTCCTACAGAAGCTTCCGTCATTCTTGGCAAAATTTATCCCGCTTTAATGGGCAGTAAGACCCCTACCTCAAAATTCATCGAAATCTACCATATTTTTAAAAGCTTTGTATAAAAGCTCATTTTTTTGCCCATTATAAAAATAGGAAGTTCATAAAAAGAAAGGGAGTTGAATCTATGAAAGTAAGACAAGATGCTTGGACGGATGAGGATGATTTATTACTTGCTGAAACTGTACTTCGTCACGTTCGAGAAGGAAGTACGCAATTAAATGCATTTGAAGAAGTAGGAGACAGGTTGAATCGTACATCGGCTGCCTGTGGTTTCCGTTGGAATGCTGTTGTTCGCTATAGCTATGAACAAGCTCTTCAACTAGCAAAAAAACATCGTAAAGATAAAATGCGCGCTGCAAGCGGTGAACAAGCGAAAAAACGTTTACTTTATACACCACCAGCTTCAGATTCAATAACTGATTATGAAGAATTTGTACAAGAGGAATCAATTGTACAATATAAAGAAGCTATTCCATATAAAGAAACTACCGTTCCTACTGCAAAAAGCTCTATGACAATGCAAGATGTTATTTATTTTTTACAAACAGTCGGATCTTCCAATATAAAAGTGACAGCTCTTGAAAATGAGAATACGAGATTGAAACAAGAAATTAAATCACAAATCCTTCGAAATGAAGAACTGGAAAAGAAACTAGAAAAATTAGAAAAGCAATCTCATACTGTACAAGAAGATTACGAAACACTTATGAATATTATGAACCGCGCTCGTAAGTTGGCAGTCATGGATGACGAGGAACGTTCTCAAACATCTTTCCGAATGGATCGAAACGGTAATTTAGAAAAAATTGCAGAATAAAAAGGATGCATATAATGCATCCTTTTTTAGTCTTTCACCTTTAAATTTTCCCTTTATATATGAGAAAACCCCATTCTTCATTTTTTGCTATAATAGAGATTGTCATTTTAAAGATAAGGGGTTAGTTATATGAGCAATTCCCGTTCCATTTTATCTCAGCCAGAGTGGCGTATTGTAGATCAGTCTAGTTTGGGACCAACATTCCATGCATTGCAGTCATTCGCCATGGATGACACATTATGCACAAGCATTGGAAATGGTCAATCAGCTGCAACAATGCGTTCTTGGGTTCATCACAATACAATTGTTCTTGGCATTCAAGATTCACGCCTACCGCACTTGGAAGAAGGTATTTCTTTTCTAAAAGAAAACAACTTCAATGTTATCGTTCGTAATTCTGGCGGACTTGCAGTCGTACTTGATGAAGATGTTTTAAACGTATCACTGTTATTCCAAGAAACAGAAAAGGGTATCGATATTGATCTTGGATACGATACAATGTGGCATTTAATTCAAGAAATGTTAAAGGATTACGATGTTACAATCGAGGCAAAAGAAATCGTTGGTTCTTACTGCCCTGGTAGCTACGATTTAAGTATTCGCGATCAAAAATTTGCTGGTATTTCACAGCGCCGTATTCGCGGCGGTGTCGCTGTCCAAATTTATCTATGCGCTACAGGAAGTGGTTCTGAACGTGCCGCACTCGTTCGTGATTTCTACAACCTAGCCATTCAAGGAGAGGAAACACGCTTTACGTATCCTGAAATTGTACCGAGTACGATGGCCTCACTTTCAGAATTACTTGGCGAAACCATTACAGTACAAGATTTAATGATGCGTCTTTTAAAAACATTACAGCAATTCGCTCCAAAGTTAACACCATCTCAATTAACAATAGATGAAATACCTTTATATGAGACGAATTTACAGCGTATTATTGATCGTAATAATAAAGCACTTGGCTTAGAAAAATAAAGACCGTCGCTATAATAGCGACGGTCTTTATTTCAATTCATTATAGAATTAAAGTGCTTGAGCTGCTGTAATTAAAGCTAACTTGTACACTTCTTCTTCGTTACATCCACGAGATAGGTCGTTTACAGGCATGTTTAAACCTTGTAAGATCGGTCCTACTGCTTCGAAGTTACCTAAACGTTGAGCGATTTTGTAGCCAATATTACCAGCTTCTAAGCTTGGGAATACGAATACATTAGCATCACCTTTAATTGTAGAACCTGGAGCTTTTTTCTCAGCTACAGATGGTACGAATGCAGCATCGAATTGGAATTCTCCGTCTAAAGCTAATTCAGGAGCCATTTCTTTTGCAATGCGAGTTGCTTCTACAACTTTTTCTGTTTCTGGAGATTTCGCAGAACCTTTTGTAGAGAAGCTTAACATAGCAACGCGTGGATCAATACCGAATAGTTCAGCAGTTTTCGCACTCTCGATACCAATTTCAGCTAAATCTTGGCTATTTGGTGCAATGTTAATTGCACAATCAGCGAATACATATTTCTCTTCTTCACGTACCATGATGAATACGCCAGAAGTTTTTGTAACACCTGGTTTTGTCTTGATGATTTGAAGTGCTGGACGAACTGTATCAGCTGTAGAGTGAGCTGCACCACTTACTAAACCGTGTGCTTTGCCCATGTATACAAGCATTGTACCGAAGTAATTTTCGTCTTTAAGGATTTTGCGAGCGTCTTCTTCAGTTGCTTTACCTTTACGGCGTTCAACGAAAGATGCTACCATTGCATCCATTTCTTCGTATGTAGCTGGGTCGTAAATATCAACGCCTGCTAATGTTAAATTCATGCTAGCAACTTTTGCGCTAATTTCTTCTTTATTACCAACTAAGATTGGTTTTACTAACTCTTCTTTTGCTAAACGCTCTGCAGCGCCTAAAATTCTTTCATCAGTTCCTTCAGGAAGTACGATAGAAATGCCTTTTCCTTGAACTTTTTCTTTTACTGTTGTAAATAAGTTGCTCACGAATAAACCCTCCTACATATGTTAAAAAAACTCTATCTTTAAGAATACTGCTTTTCTTCTATATTTTAAACTTATAGCTCCCAAAAAATAGATAAAATAAAAATGATTATATTTTCATAAAATTCAGCATAGAAATAAATCCTCTTTAACCCTTATCTCTTCCTATTTTCAAGTAAATTTAAATGTGACAGTTTTATGCACCAAGGCTTTATATAGATGATTTTAAAACTATATATGCTATAGTTAACGTGTAAAACTATCATTAACTGAGGTGAATAGAATGAGTGAAGCAACAACAACGTTAGATGGCTGGTATTGTTTACATGATTTACGTTCTATTGATTGGGCTGCATGGAAAACATTATCTAGCGACGAACGCGGACAAGCTGTGTCTGAATTTTTAAATGTCGTTGAAAAATGGAATGAAGTAGCTAGTGCGAAAAAAGGCAGTCATGCGATGTATACAGTTGTTGGCCAAAAAGCTGATATTATGCTTATGATTTTGCGTCCAACAATGGAAGAGTTAAATGAAATTGAGACAGAATTGAATAAAACAACATTAGCTGAATATATGGTTCCTGCATACTCTTACGTATCTGTTGTTGAACTAAGCAACTACCTTCCAGCTGATGAAGATCCATACCAAAATCCACAAATCTTAGCTCGCTTATATCCTGAGTTACCAAAAGCAAATCACATTTGCTTCTATCCAATGGACAAGCGTCGCCAAGGTGATGACAACTGGTACATGCTTCCTATGGAAGAACGTAAAAAAATGATGTACAGTCATAGTAAAATCGGTCGCCAGTACGCAGGTAAGGTGCGCCAAGTTATTTCAGGATCTGTTGGATTCGACGATTTTGAGTGGGGCGTAACATTATTCGCTGACGATGTTCTTCAATTTAAAAAACTTATATATGAAATGCGCTTCGATGAAGTAAGCGCTCGTTATGGTGAATTCGGAACATTTTTTGTTGGAAACATTTTACCAGACGAAAAAGTAGAGAAATTTTTACACATATAAAATCGTAAAAAAGGAACGGAATTCGTTCCTTTTTTTATTACCTTCTATATTTCTCTTCAAAAAACTTCTTTTCTCCACAAATTTGAACAAAAATCGACAAATACCTTTCAAATCCCTTACAAAATTGTAACCTTTCTATATCCAAATTTATGCTAAAATGGTACGAGCTATATGCTAATAACGATGCGAAGGTGATAATCTATATGAAGAAAATCTTATCTATTTTACTAATGCTTCTATTGTCAATTTCTTCCTTAGGAGTAACAACATCCCATGCCGAAGAAAAAATACACATTGAGGCAGCTGCTGCACTTCTATTTGATGCAGATACAGGAAAAATACTGCATGAACAAAATCCAGATGAATTACTAGCTATCGCTAGTATGTCAAAATTAATTGTTGTTTATGCCGTGTTAGAAGCAATTAAAGAAGGAAAAATCACTTGGGATACAAAGGTAAACATTTCTGATTACGCTTATGAAGTTTCACGTAATAATGAATTCTCTAACGTTCCCTTCGAAAAGGGACGTCAATATACTGTAAGAGAACTATATCATTCTATCGTTATCTTCTCTGCAAACGGATCTAGTATTGCCTTAGCAGAACTTCTTGCAGGCAGTGAGAAAAACTTCTTAAATCTTGCAAATGAACATGCAAAAAAACTAGGGTTAAAGAAATATAAATTTGTAAACGCTACTGGGTTAAATAACGCTGACTTAAAAGGAAAACATCCTGAAGGAACTGATCCGAATGGAGAAAATTCCATGTCAGCTCGCGATATGGGTATGCTTTCAAAAGCAATGATTACAAAGTATCCAGAAATGCTAGAGGATACAAAACAAAGATTTAGAAACTTCCCAGATAATCATCCGAAACCAATTCGTATGGAAAACTGGAACTGGATGTTGCCAGGTGCCGCTTTCTCTTATGAAGGAACAGATGGTTTAAAAACTGGTAGTTCTGATACTGCTGGATACGGATTCACTATTACAGCAAAACGTGGTGACTTACGCCTCATTTCAGTAATTATAAAAACAAAATCAATGGACGAGCGTTTCACTGAATCCCGTGAATTAATTGAATACGGATTTAATAATTTCGAAAAACAAAAACTAAAAGTGGATAAAAACAATACAATCTCTGTAGTAAAAGGGAAAGAAGACCAAGTCACTGTTACACCGGAAAAAGAAATAACAGTAATTGCGAAGAAAGGTAGTAAAAATCCTTATAAAATTGGGACTGAGGTAGATAAATCCCTCGCTGAAGATGGACATTTAGTTACCCCTGTTAAGAAAGGTGCCAAAGTAGGATCGATTACTTTAGAATCAACTGATAAATATGGTTTCTTAGATGGTAGTAAAAGTATGAAAGTTACCGCAAAAACGACAGCAGAAGTTGAAAAAGCAAACTGGTTTGTGTTATCAATGCGCTCTATTGGAGATTTCTTCTCAAACTTATGGTCTAAAGTATTTTAATGATGAAAAGCTAGCTCACGCTAGCTTTTTTTATTTTCTTCCCTCAATGTAAAACTTCGTTTGGTTGTCATATCTGAGTCCTTTTTCTCATACGTATGAACTAGTAATTGTTACACACTTCATCTAGAGATAAACCTCTTTCCACAAAGGATTCCAAAAAGAGAGGTGACACATAATGGGCGTTATCGCGTATAACGAAGAAGATGTAAAGTTATTAGCTAGACTGATGCGTGCTGAAGCTGAAGGAGAAGGTCAACAGGGAATGTTGATGGTCGGAAACGTTGGAGTAAATCGTGTCCGCGGAAATTGTTTAGATTTTAAAAGTATTCGTAATTTACGTCAAATGGTCTATCAAAACCCTGGCGGTTTTGAAGCAACACAAAAAGGTTATTTTTATCAGCGTGCGAGAGAACAAGATATCGCCTTAGCAAGGCGAACGATTCAAGGACAACGTTTCTGGCCTGCCAACTTTGCCTTATGGTTTTTTAGGCCTGAAGGTGCATGTCCACCAACTTGGTATAACCAGCAAAACTCTGGTCGCTTCAAGAAGCACTGCTTCTTCCAGCCATCTGCTGGGGATTGCCCTAGCGTATATTAAGGGATGAAAACAAGGAGGGATTTTTGAATGGCACAGCAACAAAACCCGTATTATGGAACAGGTTTTTATCAACCGTCTGGAACTTATGTACAACCGCAACAAATGACCCCACAGCAACAACAACAGCAACAAGCGATGCAACAACAAGCTGCGCAAGCTCAATTTGCTGTTTCTCAAGGCATGTTACCATTAGAACAGTCTTATATTGAAAATATTCTCCGCTTGAACAAAGGCAAGCAAGCCACAGTTGTAATGACTTATGAACGTGGTAGCTCACTTGGTACACAATCGTACACGGGTATTATCGAAGCCGCTGGTCGTGATCATATTGTAATTAGTGAGCCACAATCAGGGAAACGTTATTTACTACTAATGATTTACTTAGACTATGTGGAATTCCCAGAAGAAATTACGTATTTACCTAGTCAACAAGCTACTTATGCTCCAAGACCATAAAAAAAGCTGGCATATGCCAGCTTTTGTTTTTTATAACCCTTTTACAACTGCAGTTCCGACTAAGATCCACGCCACAATAAACGCTACGCCACCAAGAGGTGTAATTGGGCCAAAGAACTTAATACCTGTCGTACTTAATGCATACAAACTGCCTGAAAACATAATAATCCCGGCCACCATAAGCCAGCCAGCAGTAGTTAAAAGTGATGATTGAATTTTATCCATCAATAAAGCAACTACGAATAGTCCACCTGCGTGAAACATTTGATATGTAACGCCTGTTTTCCAAACTTCTAACATTTTTGCAGAAATTTTATTTTCTAAACCGTGTGCTCCAAAAGCCCCTAAAGCAACAGATAGCCCTGCTGCAATACAACCTAGTAAAAAGAAAATTTTCATCTTAATTCCCCTTTTTTACCTTTATCATAAGCAATTTTTTCATATAAGCCAAACGATTTATCTTCTAAAAATCAAATAAGGAATTACCGTTTGCATCACTTTCTTTTATATATACTGGCTCATCAGAAATCGGTGTGATTGGTTGCATTGTTATGGGTTGTGATCCGATGATTTGTGATTGAATTTGTGGCTCTCTATACGTAGAAGATTCAACCTGTTCATCTAATAGTAAATCACATAAAGCACGCACAACTAATACATGCTCTTTTGATTTTTGTCCTTCACTACTTTTTGCTTTTGCAATTTCATTCGCCATTTTATTTAAAATTTTATCACTCGATATTTGCATTCCTTTTCACCTCTTACTTTGTAGTTCTTTCTCAAATTGTCCCAGCTTCTCTACTGAACCAAATACTATTATCATATCATGTTCTTGTAGTTTTTCCTGCCCCGTTGGATTATGTATAACATTCCCATTTCTCAAAATCGCTAAAATTGTTACATCAAATTGATTTCTCACGTCACTCTCGAGTAATGATTTACTAGCTAAAATAGAGCCCTCACCGACTGCAATCTCTTCAATTACAAATGACTGCTCCACGCCATATAGTACTGTATCAATATAATGAACTGTTAGCGGATTCGCAATACCTTTTGCAATATGAATCCCTGCCATGCTAGATGGATTAATCACCTTATTTGCCCCAGCCCTCTTTAATTTGTCTTCAGTTTCTGGTTTTTCTGCTCTTGCCACAATTTTAATTGCATCGTTTAATCCTCTAGCTGTTAATGTAATAAATACATTTTCAGCATCATTTGCGACGATAGCAACTAAACCCGCTGCCTTTGAAATTCCGGCATGATGTAGCACTTGGTCTTCCGTTGCATCTCCATGTACATACAAAAGTTTTTCCTTCTCTAATATGCTTTCATCCTTATCCACGACGACAAATGGGATTTTCTTTTCTTGTAATTCATGTACAACTTGAAGCCCGACTCTACCACAACCACATACGATAATATGATTTTGTAACTGCGCTATTTGTTTATCCATCTTCTTCCTCCGCACTGCATGAAATAAATTCCCTTCAATAATCATAGCTGCCACTACACCAATTGCATATGTAACGATACCGACGCCAACAGGTATAATAAGAAGTGCAAAAACTTTTCCTGCATGTGTTACAGGAATGGCATCTCCGTATCCAACGGTTAATACAGTAATCATCGTCATCCAAAATGCTTGAAACAAACTAATCTCTTCAATCGTCATAAATCCTAACGTTCCTAGAATTACAACAAAGGTCATACATATAACTGCTATCCATAATTGCTTACGTGCATTCATATCGTGTTTCAACTCTTTTCTCTATCTACAATCTTTGCCAGTGGAAATGAAATACATATATACTAGATACGGAATCTATGAAAGAGGTTGATATAATGAAAACATTTCTTTCCGCCTTACAATGGGCGCTCTTTATTTTAGCTGGAAGCCTTATCGTACCAATTAGCGTCGCAACTAGTTATGGTCTCGATGGCGCTGAAGCTATTGCATTCGTACAAAGAACATTATTTGTTCTTGGTTTTGCTGGCCTACTGCAAGCTTTATTTGGGCATAAACTTCCTATTCAAGAAGGTCCTGCAGGGCTTTGGTGGGGAATTTTCTCCCTTTATGCAAGTTTAGGTGTCGTATTATTTGGATCCAGCAATGAAACACTTAAGGTCCTTCAGTACGCTTTCTTATTAAGCGGCATCATTTGTATTATTCTTAGCATTTTTGGACTTATTGATAAACTAGTTCGTTATTTTACACCGACAGTCATTGGAACATATTTATTTCTGCTTGTCGCACAACTGAGTGGGTCCTTCTTAAAGGGAATGTTTGGCCTTGACGGACAACATACAGAAGTACAAGCTGACGTATTTATTCTATCACTGATTGTTATTTTACTATCCTTCTTCATCATGAAGCTACCTATTATCGGACAATACTCTGTTCTTTTCAGTATCGTCTGCGGCTGGATTTTATTTGCATATTTCGGATTATCTAATCCAGTAACGCCTGTGACAGATATAATCCGTTTTCCGTCTCTATTTGTTTTCGGGATGCCTCGTATTGAGTGGAACATGGCCATTACGGTCATTTTCGTTACACTATTACTTCTAACAAATATGTTAGCAAGCATTCGTGTTGTGCAAAAGGTTGTTTCTAAATATGAAGAGAATACGGCACCAGATCGTTTCAAACAAGCCGGCATTATAACGGGAATAAATCAATTGCTAGGAGGTCTTTTTTCAGCGATTGGACCTGTCGCTATTTCTGGATCAGCAGGCTTTATTGCAACGACTAATATTTATAAACGACTCCCATTTATGTTAGGATCAAGCTTTATTATTCTCGTTAGTATATTTCCAAAGATTACTTCATTCTTTGCGGCGATACCTGTCGCAGTTGGATATGCTGCCATTTATCCTGTATTTGCAAGCATGATTGGTCTTGCCTTCCGCGAATACGAAACGGTGCAGAATAAAGAACGATTATTTAAAGTAGCGGGGCTTTCAATCTTTACAGGCGTCGGCGTTATGTTCGTTCCAGCAGGAGCATTTTCTACACTCCCACCATTTCTAGCATCATTTTTAAGTAACGGTCTCGTTCTTGGATCTGTAATGGCAATTTTGCTCGAAATACTATTTTCTCGTTCAACAGAAAAACAACGATCGTAAATTGGAAAACTTCCATTATTGCACTCTACCTATAGAGTTGTTACGATAATAATAAATTAAAAGCTAATCAGGAGTTAACGGTATAAATTATCATGGGCAACACGCTCATGGTAATTTATACTAACAATAGAGAACTTCTCCTAACTTCACATAAAGTGAAACTTTAATCAGTATGGGTTTTGTTCATCCCCACTGATTATCAGCCCTCACCAATCGGACTTTTACGGGCTGTTAATGCAGGATAAAGAGGTTCGATGTCTTACTATATATTACCCAATATCTTCATAAAACTTTATTTCTATTTCAACAAAGAGAGGAATTTTCAATATGACTTATAAAATGATTGTTTTAGATTTAGATGATACTTTATTACGTGATGACCATACTATTTCACCTCGCACGAAAGAGGCTCTAATGACCGCACAAGAGCAAGGTGTAAAAGTTGTACTTGCTTCTGGGCGTCCAACGTTTGGTATGCGCAATGTAGCGAAAGAACTTCGTTTAGAAGAATACGGCAGTTTCATTCTATCTTTTAATGGTGCAAAAATTATTAACTGTAAAACAAACGAAGAAATCTTTAGTAGTACGCTATCTCCTGAAATCGTTCACAACCTATTTGAAATTAGTAAAGCTGAAGATGTATGGATTCATACTTATATGGGCGATGATATCGTAACGGAAGAAAATAATCCTTATACTGAAATTGAGGGCGATATTACTGGTATGCCAATTGTTGTAGTAGATGACTTTAAAGCTGCTGTTAAAGAGCCTGTAGTAAAAGTATTAATGAATAAGGAAGCTGAACGTCTTGTTGAAGTTGAAAAGAAACTACAAAAACAACTAGAAGGCCAATTAAGCGTGATGCGTTCTAAACCATTCTTCTTAGAATTTACTGAAGCCGGTGTTACAAAAGGAACGAGCTTAAACAAACTGATCCAAAAGCTTGGCATTAAGCGTGAAGAAGTTATCGCAATGGGCGATAGCTATAACGACCAAGCAATGATTGAATTTGCTGGTCTTGGCGTTGCAATGGGTAATGCACCTGATGATATTAAAGAAATTGCAAACTACGTAACAGATACAAATATGAACGATGGCGTTGCAAAAGTTGTAGAGAAGTTCGTACTAAAACGAGAAGCGCTTGTTTAATATTTTCACCCATAAAACCTATTTGAAGTCAAATACTTCAAATAGGTTTTTCTTTAAATTCTCATGCTTTTGTGACTATATTTTGAACTTTGCACTATTCTCGTAGTGTAAACTTTCTTTTTGTATATAATGAAACAAAATAGACTATTTTATTTTGAAAAAGAATACAAATTTACTATATACAAGCATACGTTAAAGGAGGTTACTTTATGTTATCTACACCAATCGGACGATTAAGAGCAATTGGACTAGTTGAGGGTATTTCTTTCCTATTACTATTATTTGTAGCAATGCCATTAAAATATTTCGCAGGATTTGCAACAGCTGTTAAAATTACAGGCATGGCTCATGGTGTTCTATTTATTCTATTCATCTTTGCAGTAATTCAAGTAACAATCGCACACCGTAAATCAATTTTATGGGCACTTGGAGCATTCGTTTCATCAGTTATCCCATTTGGTACTTTTGTTCTAGATGCTAAATTAAAGAACGAACAACAATAATAAAAAGGTAGTTAACGACTGTTAACTACCTTTTTTATTTACAGATTTGGAATTTCCCAATCAATTTCTCTTTCACCCATATTAGCTAAAATCGTATTCACTTTAGAATATGGTTTACTCCCAAAGAAACCACGTCTTGCTGATAGTGGACTTGGATGTACAGATTCGATAATATAGTGCTTCGTATTCGTAATTAACTTTTTCTTCGCCTGTGCATGACGACCCCACAATATGAAAATAACTGGCTTTTCACGTTCATTTAATAGCTTAATTACGCGATCCGTGAAGTGCTCCCATCCTTTCCCTTTATGAGAATTTGCTTCACCTTGTCGAACTGTTAGTACAGTATTTAATAATAAAACTCCTTGCTCCGCCCACTTTACTAAATAACCGTTATTCGGGATTTCATAACCATATTCATCTCGAAGTTCTTTATACATATTTAGCAATGACGGTGGCGTTTTAATACCTGGTTGTACTGAAAAGCTTAAACCATGTGCTTGATCCGGTCCGTGATATGGGTCTTGTCCTAAAATAACGACCTTTGTATTTTCATAACTTGTATATTCTAGAGCGTTAAAAATATCTTCTACTTTCGGATAAACTACATGTGTGCTGTACTCTTCTCTCAAAAAATTAGCTAAAGTAAGATAGTATTCTTTCTCGAATTCCGGTGCCAATAATGGCCCCCAATCATTTTTTAAAACATTTTTCATACTTTCACTTCCCGTCCAATTAATTCACCATATCCTGCTTTGTAAATACTACAAACGAAATAATTAGGGACACAACGGCCCATACAGTTAAATTCATCAAAGAAAATCCCATCGATAAACCTTGTAATGCAGGTAATTTTCCTGATAAATAATCCGTTAATGATAAATTCACACTAAAAATATATTTTGCGCCTTCCCAAGATGTTGCAAACGAACTTAAAATACCGCCTGCAATTAATGCAGCTAGCATAACGCCCATACCAGCTGGTGTATTACGAATTAAAACAGAGACCATAAATGATATAGTTCCAACAACGATAGCAACAAACCAGGCTAGTCCATACGCCATTAAGATATATTGCCACTGCGGAATAAGGTGCACAAAGTTCGTATTTAACGTCTCCTTATCAATGACGAATCCTGTTAAAACAGGTAAATTCCATCCCGAGTACCCAAATACAAGCCCTGATAGTATGTAAGCAAACAAACCTACAAGAAACAGTATGAGCGAAATGAAAAATAACATCGTCACGTATTTACTAAGGAGTATTTTCCAGCGCCGAATCGGCCGCGTAAGTAACATCTTCATCGTCCCATCACTTCGTTCTCCTGAAACGATATCAATGGCGACAATCATTACGAGAAGCGGAATAAATAACGTAATTCCTTGCTCAATAAATGCCCTGACAAAAGTCGGTGCACCCGGTGCCATCGGGTTAATATCATGATCTAAATAATATTGTTGTTGCTCAACTCTTACCTTTAACCAATCACGCCATTCTTCTGGCAACCTAGAATTGTTCAATCGATTTTGAGAATCAACAATTTGCTGTTGTAATGAAACCTTCCAATCAGTTGTACCGAGTCTTTTTTGTGTCGTTTCTATTTCACGATACTGCGCGTACACAAAAAGTGGGATCAAGATTGCTAAAATAAGCATAACAACAAAAATACGTTTCTTGCGGTAAATCTTTTCTGATTCATTTAAAACTAGATTCGCAAATTCACTCATGCTGCTCACCCCTTGTGAGTTCAATAAATAAATCTTCTAGCGTAAATACAAGTTCCTTAACGCTATGTACATCTATCCCGTTTTCTACAAAATGTTTATTCCAATTGCTTATAGATGCGATATTCATGCGGCATAGTAATCGATCACCTTCTATACTCACTTCTCTTACTTCCTCAGCATCTTCTAGCATATCTTTTGCCTTAAGAATTGGTGTAACAATCCATTCTACGCGATCACTTGCTGTTTGAATTAACTCTTCAACCTTGGCAACTGTTATCATCTTTCCTTTATGAATAATAGCAACGCGATCACATATCATTTGCACTTCACTTAGCAAATGACTTGAAATAAACACACTCATATTTTCTTCTTTCACAAGCTTATGTATAAATTCCCTAAGTTCTCTAATCCCAGCTGGGTCTAAACCGTTTGTCGGCTCATCTAATATGAGCAATTTGGGATTTCCAAGAAGCGCTTGCGCAATACCAAGACGCTGTTTCATACCGAGTGAGTATGTTTTTACCTTATCGTGAATTCTTTCATCCAAATGAACCATTTGAGCAATTTCAATAATACGTTCATCTGATATACCACCTAACATACGGGCAAATTGTTTTAAATTTTCCCATCCCGTTAAATAGGTATACAGTTCTGGGTTTTCAACGATACTCCCAATTTGACGCATCGCTTCTCTGAAATTTTCCTTAATAGAATAACCGCCGATAGAAATCGTGCCTTCTGTTTCTTTAATCAATCCAACTAACATTCGAATGGTAGTCGTTTTTCCGGCACCATTCGGCCCTAGGAAGCCAAACACTTCTCCTTGTTTTACATCAAAGGAAATATTCTCTACAATCGTCTTCTTTCCAATTACCTTCTTCACGTCTCGTACGGAAAGTATCGTTGTCATTTTACCCCTCCTTGTTCTAGTTTTAATTTACTCGCAACATTTTGAACTAATCGGTCCGCCATATATGTATATCCTATTTCATTCGGATGGAAATGATCGGAGTATAATAACTCTTTCCCACGGTTTTGGAATAAATCAAATGTCGGTGTAATATATACATTTTTATTATTTATCGCCAATTTTTCTAAAGATGCATTCCAGTCTACAACAATGTTTGAAGACCCTTTTAAATCTTCTACATCTTCAAAAGGATTATATAAACCTAGCCAAAAAATTGGGCTATCTGTATTTAACTTACGAACTTCTTCTATAATTTTCTTCGCTTCATTCTGGAATGTTTCTGTATCAGGACGGTATGTTTCTAAATCTATCTTTCCAAGCGAGTCCCAACCTGGAAATAAATCATTTCCTCCAATCGTTAAAACGATTACATCTGCTTGCTTAATTGAATATTGAGCGCCACTACTCTCAATTTGTTTTAATAAGTCAGGCATTTTCGCACCACTAACCGCTAAGTTAGTTAAAGCAACCTTTTTCTTATAATCTTTTTGTAAATCTTTTTGTAAATCTTCTTTCATCCGTCCAACATAACCAATTCCTTCTTTATCACCAACACCGCGTGTTAATGAATCACCTAAACTAACGATTTGTAATGTTCCCGTTTTCTTTTTCTCTTTTGCCACTACATCGGTCTTTTTAATTAAATTTGAAGCTTTCGGATTTAATACATCATTTACACCTGAAACAAAGCCATATGCAAATAAACAGAAAGATGCAATTGTAATGAGTAGAATTACTTTTACTACTTTTGATCTCATATCAAAACCCCTTTTAGCCCTCATAGATTGTCCATAATTATACCAAACGCAATTTTGAAAAGCGATTTTCAAACCTTATCTATTATGTTGTTTCCCTATGTACTAATTCTGGCAATAACTCTACGTGCTTTACATCGATTTGCTCATCATTAATCTTTTCATATAATAATTCAAATGCCGTTGCGCCAACATTTTTACTACAATACGAAATTGTCGTAATGCCTAAAATATCTGCCACATCTTGATCATCACAACCGATAATCGTAATATCTTCCGGAATACGAATGCCTTGTTTTTTCGCTTCCGTTACTATCCCCGCGGCAATATGGTTGCAAGATACAAGAAACGCTGTTGGTTTTACTGACATACGTGTCCATTCCCTAATCACATTGCGCCCATCTTCCACTGTAAAACAGCCTTTAAACTTCCAAGCCTCTATCGGTGTTACAGCAATTTGTTGAAGGGAATCTTCATATGCTTGTTTTCTTCTCTGACTATTAATGCTATTACTTCTTCCAATGCAATACCCAATACTTGTATGACCCGCATCTATTAAGCTTTTCATTCCACGCGAAAACACTTTATAATAATCAATATGCACACTCGAAATGAAATTCGAGTCGATTTCTTCGCACATAACAATAGGGCCGAATTTCGTATATTCTTCAAGCTTTTCCTTACTATTTGCCCGCGAACATATAATAACCCCATCAAGTTTTTTCATTTTTAACATATTCAAAATTTCTAATTCCCTTTCCTCACTATAATTCGTCTGACAAAGCATCATATTATAATTATTCTTTGCTGTTTCCTTTGATATTCCCTCGATAATAGCGCTATAATATTGATCATTTACGTGCGGTAATAAAACGCCAATTACATTCGTTTTTCCTTTCACCAAATGAATTGCATTCACATTTTGCGTATAATTTAATTCCTCTATAATTGCTAAAATTTTTTTTCGTTTCTGTTCATTCACATATGGATGATTATTTAGTACACGTGAAACAGTTGAAACAGATACCCCAGCAAGCTCAGCAATCTTCCTTATATTCGTCATCTCATTTTCCCCTTCCCTGCAAAAATTCTCCCTTGACCTGGTAAGCTTTCCACAATATATCCTTTCCTAGCAAATACTTTTTGAAAGGATATACAACTATGCTTCGACTCAAATTAGAATATATATTTTTCATTGGCGGTCTACTCATTCTCGCCATCGGCATTAATATGATGACGACAATTACTTCCTTTGGACTTAGCCCTTATGATTCCTTCTTTATTGCACTATATCAAAATTTCGGGATAAGTATCGGTTTTTGGATTTTCATGATTAACTTTGCTTTTACCCTTATCGTACTCTTTTGGAATAAAAAACAAATTACGATCGGTACAATTGTAACAATGGTTCTTATTTCTCTTTTTGTTGATTGGATCGGTTCCCTTACAACTATTATGGACGCTATCCGTTCTCTTCCAAAATATATAACACTTATTTGCGGAAATCTATTCGTTGGAGCTGGAATTGGTCTTTACGTCTCTACAAACCTTTGTGCAGCACCTCAAGAAGCTTTCGTTTTAACAGTTGCTGAGAAAAAGAAATGGACATTTAGAAGGACAGAAATTTCGTTAGCATTCTTATTTTTAACATTAAGCTTCTTATTAGATGGACCTATCTATTTTGGAACAATCATTTTATCCTTTACAACAGGCTGGATTATCCAAGCATTTATTCAAGTTGGTACGAAGATTTTAAATAGAAAAGAGCCTATTAAGCAAGCTGCTTAATAGGCCCTTTCTGTTTTATGATACGAGATGCTACTTCGCATCCCCTTCAATTCGATAATTTGCTTTCAAACAATCTATTTCTTCATACGATTGCAATGTATGTAGAATATAATCATAATCAGCAAGAGACGCACGATGCGTTACAATGACAATTTCAGCCTTTCCTTTCTCTTCAAGTGGCATTTGAATAATCTTTTCAAAGCTAACGCCACGCTCAGAGAATAACGAAGTAATTTTTGCAAATACACCAATTTCATCTTTCACATGAAATCTTAAAAATTTCTTCACAACAATTTCGTCTGGCTCTTTTAATACTTTTTGATATTGCGGGACTACAGCACTATTTCCTGTTACCCCTAATCTAATATTTTGCATTACAGCTACTAAATCGGAAACAACAGCTGTTGCTGTCGGTAAACTTCCTGCACCTGGTCCATAAAACATCGTTTCTCCGACCGCTTCCCCATACACATATACAGCGTTATATTCGTTTTGTACTGCCGCAAGAGGATGTGTATTTGGAAGTAGTGTCGGTTCAACTGTAACCTCTAATTTTTCACCATCTCGCTTCGCAAGACCAATTAATTTAATCGTGTATCCTAAACTCTTACTGTATTCAATATCTTCTTCTGTAATAGAAGTAATTCCTTTTACCTTCACATCTCCAAGCTCTACATTTGTAGAGAAACCAAGGGTAGCCAAAATCGTCATTTTTCTTGCTGCATCTAAACCTTCTACATCTGATGTTGGATCTGCTTCTGCAAATCCAAGTTGCTGAGCTTCTTTTAACACGTCGTTATATGCTCTCCCTTCATCTGACATTTTCGTCAAAATAAAATTTGTCGTTCCATTTACAATTCCCATTACTTTCGTAATAAGATCTGAAGAAAGTCCCTCTACGATACTTCGTAAAATCGGAATTCCTCCGGCTACACTTGCTTCATAAAACAAATCTGCTTTATTATCTTTTGCTACCGCTAAGAGTTCCGCTCCATGTAACGCCATTAAATCTTTATTGGCAGTCACAACATGCTTCCCGCTTTGTAAAGCTTGTAAAATATATGATTTTGCATCATCAATGCCACCCATCACTTCGATGACAACATCAATATTTGGATTATCTAAAATTTCATTTGCATTTTGCGTTAATAGAGTAGAAGGTACCTCTACTTCCCTCTCTTTTTCAATATTTTGTACTAGTACTTTCGTTACTTTTACAGGACAACCTACTTGGTGTATGAGTCGCTCTTGATGATCTGTAATGATACGAACTACACCGCTACCAACTGTCCCAAGACCTAATAAACCAACTTGAATTTCTTTCATAATACTGTCCACCCCTCAAAAATTGTGTTTAGATGAAATTATATGAGTAAAAAATCTGAAAAACAATGTTTTTAGAACATTCGGAAAAATACAAGTTAACCATTGCAAAGAAAACGTTGCCACGTGTTACACAATCTTTTTTTATAATACATAAGGGGTTTCTTGATACACGTAATAATTTAGCCAATTAGAGAATAATAGATTTCCATGGCTTCTCCACCTTACAAGCGGTTTCTCATTTGGATTATTATGCTTAAAATAATTTTTCGGCACATCAATATTTAACCCTTTGTCACGATCTCGTTCGTATTCTTGCTTTAACGTATCGCAACTATATTCACTATGACCGAGCGCAAACACTTGTCTTCCTTCTTGCCCAATAACAAGATGAACACCCGCTTCCTCAGAGTTTGCTAATAACGTTAACTCTTTCACTTCTCTAATGTCACTCTCTCGTACTTCCGTATGACGAGAATGCGGGGCAAAAAATAACTCATCAAACCCTTGTAACAGTTTCACATGTTGCTCACGAACTTCATGTTCAAATACACCAAACATTTTTTCCTTAAGAGGATACTTTGGAACGCCATAATGATGATACAAACCAGCCTGTGCTCCCCAGCAAATATGAAGCGTAGATGTTACGTTCTTTTTTGAATACTCCATAATACGTTTAAGCTCTTCCCAATAATCTACCTCTTCAAAGGAAAGGGTTTCAACTGGCGCTCCTGTAATAATCAGTCCATCAAATTTCTCATTCTCAATATCACGGAATGTCTTATAAAAACTCGTTAAATGTTCCTGTGCTACATTACGGGATAAATGTGATTCCATATGAAGTAAATGAACATCTAATTGTAACGGTGTATTGCCAATTAAACGAAGTAATTGCGCTTCTGTTTCTTGCTTTGTAGGCATTAAATTTAATATAGCAATTTTCAAAGCCCGTATATCTTGTGTCTCTGCTCGCTCCTTCGTCATTACAAAAATATTTTCCTCCTGCAACACTTTGCGAGCTGGTAAATCTTTATCAATTATGATCGGCATGTTGTTTGCCTCCGACTAACGCTGCTTCTAAATCGGCAATAATATCCGAAACATCTTCTATACCAACCGATAAACGAATTAAATCTGATGTAACACCAGCTAGACGTTGATCTTCAGCACTTAATTGTCTATGCGTTGTACTAGCGGGATGTATAACGCAAGTTCGCGCATCAGCTACATGCGTTACGAGAGTTGCTAGTTTTACATTTGCGATAAATTCTTTCGCTGCTTCTAATCCTCCCTTAATGCCGAATGTTAAAACCCCACTAGCACCTTTCTTCAAATACTTTTGTGCTAACGAATAATTTTCATTACTATCTAATCCCGGATAATTCACCCATTCAATACGATCGTGGTTAGCAAGCCACTTAGCAACTGCAAGAGCATTTTCACTATGACGCTCCATTCGTAAATGCAGTGTTTCTAAACCGATATTGCTAATATACGCATTAAATGGGCTCATACAGTTTCCGTAGTCTCTTAATAATTGAACACGTGCCTTCACAATATAAGCTGCTGCACCAAAATTTTGAACGTAACTTACGCCGTGATAACTTGGATCCGGTTCAACTAGTTCAGGATATTTCCCGTTTGTCCAATCGAAGTTCCCTCCGTCAATGACAATGCCACCTAACGAACTCGCATGACCATCAATATATTTCGTCGTAGAATGAACGATAATATTTGCTCCATGTTCAAATGCTTGGCATAAATAAGGAGTTGCTAATGTATTATCCACGATAAAAGGCACTTCCAACTCTTTCGCTGCATCTGAAAGTTCTTTGAAATTTAAAACGTTCATCGCTGGATTTCCTAGCGATTCTGCATAAACGAGTTTCGTCTTATCATTAGCAAGGGCCACAATTTCATCAGCAGTTAAATTCGGATTAAAGAATGTAACATCAATACCAAGCTTACGCAAACTCACTCCAAATAAATTAAACGTCCCGCCATAAACTGTGGAAGAACAAAGCAAGTGGTCTCCGCTACTACAAATATTTAAAACAGCAAGCATAATAGCAGCCTGCCCAGAAGCCGTTGCAACAGCTCCTACACCACCCTCTAAATCCGCTAGCTTTTGCTCAAATGCAGCTAAAGTAGGATTTCCAATACGCGTATATATATACCCTTCCGCCTCTAAGTTAAATAAGGCTGCTAAATCATCCGAAGTATCGTATTTATACGTTGTACTTTGATAAAGCGGTAAAACCCGCGGTTCACCATTCTTTGGCGTATAGCCACCTTGCACACAAATTGTTCCTTTTCCCCATGATTCTCCCATCTCTCATTCTCCTTTCTTTTTATACAAAATAAAAAACTGCTCCTTTCCTGAAAACAAGAAAGGAGCAGTTTGAAAACACGCTCTAAAGGCTCTTTCTTATCTTTCAGGATTATTACCTGCAGGATTTGGCACAATTCCGTTATACGGCTGTTGCCAAGGTTTCATCGGGCCTGTCCCTCCACCTTTTCTTGATAAGACTATGCAATTACCGTTGATTTTATAGCAATAATTTCCTAATGTCAATCGGTTTTTCTGAATGTTCTAAATTAACTACAAAGAATTTGATGTACATAATAAAAGAAATATATCCCATATTCATTTGAAAAAGACCTTTTAAAACCCACGATTACTATATAGAATTAAGTAAGTAGTTTAACTGTATACATTTCAAATTCTCAGAGACCTCAATATATTGAATAAACCAACCTCTCAAAAAGATACTATACATATTCATTTCACAGTAGCATAAACACTTACATAACGGAGGTATAACATGACAAACACAAAGGACATGCACTATATACTCGTCCTATACGGCATTCTTTTAGGCTCTATAGTAGGAGCAACAGTCTGGCTATTTTTAGTTACAATAAATATCGGCATTCACTTTATTTGGGGATACTTACCTACAATCTTCTCTTCTCCCCCGTATTACACTATTTGTGTAACAACTATCGGTGGTATTCTCGTTGGTTTAACCCAAAAATACTTCGGCACATATCCACGTCTTATGCCGGAAGTGATGGGTGAATATAAAAAAACAGGTAGAATTGAATACCGTTTTGTACATAAAGCTACTTTAACTGCAATTATCGTTTTAATATTTGGTGCTAGCTTAGGTCCCGAAGCAGCGCTTGTTGGAATTATCGGTGGACTTTGTACATGGGTAGGTGATCGCTTTACATTCGCCTTAAAAGGAATCAATGAACTAACAGAGGTTGGAATTGGTGCTACTTTAAGTGTAATTTTTAACGCACCATTATTCGGTTATTTAGCTCCAAATGAAAATGAGGGTGAGCAAATTAACGAATTTTCTAAAGGAAAAAAAGCAATTGTATATTTAGCTACCACTTTCGCTGGTTTTTCCGTTTATTTATTACTTAGTAAATTCGATAATCGCGGATCCTTTATCGTTGATTTTGGAGAAGGTTCCCTTTCTCTTAATGAATGGATTGCCTTTCTACCACTTGCTAGTATTGGTGCTATAGTTGGCTTCTTTTATTTCAAATTAGAATTCACATTAGAGAAATTAATCCATCCCTTAAAAGAATACAAACTATCACTTGGAATTATCGGTGGTATTTTATTAGGAATTACAGGAACTTTTCTCCCGTACACGTTATTCTCAGGAGAACATCAATTAAAAGATTTAGTCGTTGAATGGAGCCATTTATCCTTCTGGGTACTACTTCTTTCAGGGGTTTTAAAATTATGTATTACTGCCGTTTGTTTAAATACAGGTTGGCGCGGTGGACACATTTTCCCCATTATATTTGCTGGATCTAGTATCGGATATGCTATAGCTTCCATTATCCCGATAGATCCAATCGCTTCGGTAGCCATCGTCACGACAGCAATTTCAAGCTATGCATTAAGAAAACCAATTGCTATAACATTACTATTACTCATGTTTTTCCCGCTCAATTTACTATTACCGATGCTTGGAGCGGCAGCGATTGGTAATGCATTTCCACTTCCTAAAAATAACGAAGCTACAAACGAATAAAAATAGGCAGTAGGGACAAAAGTTCCACTGCCTATTTTTATTACACACGTTGCTTCAATAACGCGTATAACTCTTCAAAATTTTGTACTTCATATGTTGGCACAATCTCGCTATTATTTGATTTCTTTTCTGGATTAAACCAACAAGTATCAATTCCCGCTACATATCCACCTTTTATATCAGCGCTTAACGAATCCCCAATAATGAGCCCTTCTTCAGGAGAAAAATTAGGAATTCGCTCAAAAACATAATCAAAATACTCCTTCATTGGCTTTTGATAGCCTGTATCTTCAGAAACAAAAATATCTTTAAACATTGAATGTAATCCTGCATTACGCAAACGTTTATCTTGCGTCTTAGAAACACCGTTTGTCACTATATATAAATCATACTCCCCTTGCATTTGATTTATAAATTCAAATGCACCTTGTATGAGTTGATTCCCTTCCTCTAAGTAGTTACGATAATTATTTTCGAATAATATCCCATCTACTTCTTCCCCGTATTCTTTAAACAAAATTGAAAATCGTGTATTTACGACTTCATCACGATTTATTTCACCTTCTTCAAAAGCGGTCCAAAGACCTTTATTAACTTTTTTATACTGCGCTTCAACTTCTCTACTTAGAGGAATCCCTTTCTCTTCAAACAGCATACGTAACGCCTCTTTCTCCGCCTTTTGAAAGTCTAACAATGTATCATCTACATCAAATAATAGTGTTTTGTATTTTTTCATAAACCCCTCACACTCTCTTTTCTACAAAAACAAATTTAAGTAAATCGTATCATTCTTTCTTGTAAAAATAATAGGAGATATCTCATACTAAGTATGAGGTGAAAATATGAAAGTCAGCAAAAATAGCGAAGAAATCTCTCATTACATACAAACTTACAATTTCCATACTCTCTTTTCTTTTGACATCTTACCGTATGCTGAACTACATTCCTTTCAGAAGAGAGAAAAGATATGTAATGAAGGGGTTCATGTTCCTTATCTTTATTACTTAATTTCCGGGAAAGCAAAAATATATATGAGTCACAAAAACGGAAAGATCTCCTTAATTAACTTTATTCAAGCACCTTCGTTCATTGGGGAATTAGGATTAATTGGCGTGGAATCCGTCACGAAAACGGTGGAAGTAATCGAAGATTGTATATGCTTAGCGCTTCCTCTTAAAGATTGTCAGCATCTTTTGTTACAAGATGCTATCTTTCTACAGAAACTATGCAAATTTATCGGTAAAAAAACAATTACCCGAACAGAAAGTTACGCTAAAAATAATAGTTACCCATTCGAAAACCGTTTAGCAGCGTTTATTCTATTAACAGAACAAAATAACAGTTATACAGAAAAACATACCGAGGTCTCGGAATATTTAAATGTCAGCTACCGCCATCTTTTATATGTATTAAACCAGTTTTGCCAACAACATTATTTAAAAAAAGACGGAAGAACCTATTACATACAAGATCGAACGCAATTGGAAAAACTAGCTGACGAACTGAAAATATAAAAAAGTAGCATTAACGCTAATCTGTTAATGCTACTTTGTTTGAGTGACGATTCTGTTTTCAATTAAAATTTGCTTGCTACTTTAGCTGCTTCTTCAAGACCCGCTGCAATGATTTCTTCTGCTTTATCTGGGAATTGATTATGTCCTTCAATAACTACTGTTTCCATGTTTGTTGCACCGAAGAAGCCCATCATGCTTGCTACATATTTAACAGCCATTTCTACTTCTGCTGCTGGGCCTTCAGAATATACGCCGCCGCGCGCGTTTAATAATGCAATCTTCTTATCTCCAATTAGACCAACTGGGCCTTCTGGCGTATATTTAAACGTTTTACCAGCTCGGTTTAAATAATCAATATATGTGTGCAATACTGCTGGAATCGTTAAGTTCCATAACGGGAAACCGAAAACGACTTTATCAGCTTCTAAAAATTGATTTAAATACTTATCAGCAACCGCTACTGCTTTTGCTTCCTCTTCCGTTAAATCAAATCCTTTACCTGCTTTGAATGTACCATTAATCATATCTACGCCTACATATGGTAATTCTTCTTTATATAAATCAAGTTCTACTACTGTATCATTTGGATGTGCTTCTTTATAGTTTGCTAAAAATGCCTCGTATAATTTCACACTAACTGCTTGTTCCGCTGGGCGGTTGTTTGCTTTTACAAATAAAACTGTTGTCATTGCCTTTTCCTCCTACTACTCACTCTTATGTTGTTATATGCTGTCAAAAAAGGTATCCCTTGTAATTGTTGTTTTGTTGCTTACAAACATATTTTATCTTTATATCAAGACAATTTCTTCCTCACATAGACGTATTTTTCCATAAAAAAAGTCCACCTTCTAAAGGCGAACTAGGTCTTACGACTTTTGTCTTATACGACTCCATTTTTCACTGCATATAACGCCGCTTGCGTACGATCAGATAAATTCAACTTACTCAAAATACTACTGACATGAGCTTTTACCGTTTTTTCTGTAATAACTAAAACAGAAGCGATTTCTTTATTACTCATCCCCTTCGCTAAGAGTTGCAACACTTCATTTTCTCTTGCTGTTAGCACATCTACTTGAATAGAAGGTTCCTCTTCTTTTTCTTCCACAGGTAACGTTTGAGAGAGAAGGGCATTCGCTATATCGGGATGTAATTGAATATTACCTTTATATGCGCTTCGAATCGCTTCAACAAGCTGATCCGGTTCTACATCTTTTAAAATATAGCCACTTGCTCCCGCCCTTAATGCTGGTAAAACATGCGCCTGATCAGAAAAGCTAGTTAATACAATTACTTTCACATTTGGATATTCTTTTTTTATACACGCTGTCGCCTCAACACCATCCATTTCAGGCATGTATAGATCCATTAGTACAACATCAGGATTTGTCTCCCCTACTTTCACTAATGCCTCTTTCCCATTACTTGCTTCTCCAACTAACTCTAAATCTTCCTGCGTACTTAAGAAAAATGCCAATCCTTTTAAAACAACTGTATGATCATCGACTAACAATACTTTTATATTCACAAACTTCCCTCATTTTCACATCATAATGGTACGCTTATTTTTACACTTGTTCTTTTCTTACCACTTATAATTTTAATTGTTCCACCGACTAATTCCACTCTTTCTCGCATCGTAGTCATGCCAAGTGATTTCTTCTCTTTTATATCCTTTTCTACAAAGCCGTTTCCTTGATCGACTATTTCCAATGATACATTCTTCTCCGTCACTTTGAAATAAATCGTCGCTTCTCTAACATTCGCATGTTTGCTTACGTTATTTAAAGCTTCTTGTCCAATTCTCCATAGCGCTTCCTCTACTACGCGTGGCAAATCACGGACACCTGTAACTTGTTCCCTAATTTTCAGCCCCAAGTTTTCACCGTACTGCTTTAAAGCTGGTAGTAATCCTTTCTCTAAACCAGCTGGACGTAATTGCCAAATTAACGTCCTCATTTCCTTTAAAGCTCCTTGCGCTAATTCACGCATCTCATGCAAAGATTGGTCTACCTTTTCATTTTGACCTTTTAAAACCGCCTCAGCACCTTTTGTCATAAAGGTTAATGAAAATAATTTTTGTGAAACAGAATCATGTAAATCCCTTGCTAATCGGTTTCTTTCTTCCATTCGTACAAGTTCACGTCGTTGCTCATTTAATCTTATATTTTCTATTACAAAGGAAATATGATTTGTTATTGCTTGAAGTACATCTATCGTATTCACATCAAATTCACCATTATTTGAACTAACACATAAAACACCAAATATATGACTTTGAATCTGTATTGGTGTAGCAATAACCGTTCTATTAAAGGCTACCTTATGATGGGTTTGATGATTTAATAAAATAGGTTCACTTTTTTCTAACGCTTCTTTCGCTGCTTCTTTTATATCCTCTTGTAATTCTTCCTGGCAATAAGATGCCCGCAAGGATAATTCTTTTTCTTCCCTAATAAAGAATGCGATTTGATTCCACTGAAACACTTCACCTAATTGATTTACAACTTTTTCAGGCAATAGATTAATTTGATGAATCGTTCTTAAAGCTTGAATGAACCGTTCTAACTTCACATAATAATGCGCTCTTCGCTTCTCATTTTCATATAACTTCGCTCGTTTTAAAGCCGTTCCAATTTGAAAAGCAACTGATTGGAGCAACACTAGCTCTTCTTCTGAAAAATGTGTTTTACCTGGGCTCGCCACATTTAACAAACCAAATTTTTCTCCTCCAGCCTTTAAAGGAACGGTAGCATGATGAAGAATCCCTTCCGTATCTCCCCAATTATATTCAATTGCGTTATTAATTCTTTTACATTCAATAATATTAACAGCCCGCTCTAATTTTCCATCCACAAAGCCTCGTAAACACCAACATTCCCCTTCACACATCGGGCGTTTATTTTCATATGTAAGTGCCTCTGGTAACTGGTAATCGATTAATTTCGTATATCTCCCATTTTTATCCGCCAGAAAAATCCATCCTGTCGTTAAACCCGTTACACTAAGTAATTTTTCTAGTACTGCTTGCAATACATGATATGTATCATTTGATGTATTTAGTGTTTCTGCAATTTCTTTTAATATAACTAATTCATTTGTACGATTCTCTTGAAACATAATTCGTCTCCTACATACAAGATTTTACATAGCCTCTAACATAAATCATCTACTTTTCACTTTGTACTTATTCGTAACATTGATATAATGGTGAAAACATAGTTTTCATTATATCACCTGAGGGGGCTTTCATAATGACATTAAATAAAGCACTTACTATCGCTGGTTCTGACACAAGTGGCGGTGCTGGTATACAAGCAGATTTAAAAACATTCCAAGAACTTGGTGTATACGGAATGACATCTCTTACGACAATCGTAACGATGGATCCACATAACGGTTGGGCACATAACGTATTCCCAATCCCAGCTTCTACATTAAAACCACAATTAGAAACGACAATTGAAGGTGTTGGAGTAGATGCTTTAAAAACAGGTATGCTCGGATCAGTAGAAATTATTGAAATGGTTGCAGAAACAATCGAAAAACATAATTTCAAAAATGTAGTAGTGGACCCTGTTATGGTATGTAAAGGTGCTGATGAAGCATTACATCCTGAAACGAATGATTGCTTACGTGACGTTCTAGTTCCAAAAGCATTAGTTGTAACACCAAACTTATTTGAAGCTTACCAATTAAGTGGCGTAAAAATTAATTCTCTTGAAGACATGAAAGAAGCAGCGAAAAAAATCCACGCTTTAGGTGCGAAATACGTCCTAATTAAAGGCGGTAGCAAGCTTGGTACAGAAACTGCTATCGACGTCCTATATGACGGAGAAACATTCGATCTTCTAGAATCAGAAAAGATTGATACGACAAATACACATGGCGCAGGTTGTACATATTCTGCGGCAATTACAGCAGAACTTGCAAAAGGAAAACCTGTAAAAGAAGCAGTAAAAACTGCTAAAGAATTTATCACAGCTGCTATCCGTTATTCATTCAAGATTAACGAATACGTAGGTCCAACACATCACGGTGCATATCGTAAATTCGTTGTATCAAAAGAACTTGTCTAACCTGTAAATGAAAACACCCACAGAGTGAATATATTTCTGAAGTGACCCAATGAAATA
>NZ_NVEC01000019.1 GCF_002571225.1 Bacillus sp. AFS059628
ATGGTTGCCTTTTCTCTTCCCTATTTCTTCTTTACTTGCATTTCTTTTGCGCTTTGCTTTCCTTAACTCATCAACTTGCAACACGTTTGCAGTATCCTTTCCCTATTTCTTTCAACTTGCAACAGTATAATTTATTTTTCAACCTAGTAATTTTAAAATTTTCAAGCTATTTTTCTTATATTTTGAGTAAGTTACATACATAAAATGCAACATGTTTGCGGTATCCTTTCCCTAACTTTCCTACCACTTTTTATCTAATCCTTTATATACCAAGGGTTTAAAGGTTTTTTACTTAATCCTTTATGTATCCTTCAACTTGCAACACGTTTGCGGTATTCATACCCTTATTTTTCACCCAAGATGCAACACTGTTTGCGGTATCCTTTCCCTACTTTCAATCTATAAGTGCCAAAAAACCTTTTATATCAAGGGTAATCATTGCAATTCATTATTAATGATCCTGCTAACCAACTTGCAACACGTTTGCGGTATCCTTTCCCTAACTCCCCTACCATTTTCACTCTAATCCCTTATATATCAAGGGTTTAGATGCTTTTTCTGCTTATTCATATACATATAACCAACTTGCAACACGTTTGCGGTATCCTTAACACAAAAAAAAATTAAGAAATTCTCTTAACCCTTGATACGACTAGCTTTATAAGCTGTTGCAAGTTGCTATTTTTCTTCTTAAAGGAGCACATTTCAGCAATTTTCATTTTGCTATAATCAAAATTGGAATATTTTATAGTCTTTTGGCATATATTTCTGAATTTGTAGAACGGAGGTGAAAAAGATGGGGAAATCATTTGTAATACGAAATCAACGTAGTTTAAATGGAGAAACAACCAATGCTGTGCTAGTAACCATAAAATCTTGGCAAAAATTTGTGGAAACATTTGAGGAGAAATACTACAGCTATAAAGATACATATTTAGAAGATATTCTGCAGCACATGACATACGAAGAACGTATTGCTGACGTAGAAGGCTTTGTCGAAAAAGCCAAGCCATCTTTTTCACGTCGCGCAATGTCTGCAATTGCAGAAAAAACCGGAAGAAAACATAAATTATACGGTATTACGAATGCAGATCTTGAAGTGTTCTTATACCTACATAAAAAATGCTTTACTAATGGTGTCATTCCTAATGTAACAATACATATGATGTGGGAAGATTACAAGCAATACAAAGAAGAATTTGCTTATATCCAACACTCTCAATTCTATATTGCATTAAAGAAATTAAGCATACATAACATAATCTCTATCGAAAATGGCATAGATGGCCGATATACAATCAAACTTCCTCATTTTATGAATGAGGAAACAGAAAAAGCAAATCCATACGTATATATTAGTCCCGTTGTATTTACAAAGGCTTTCTTTAAGCTATCTGTAGCGGCTAAGAAACTATTCTTAGACATCGCCATGCAACAACATACAGAAACAACATTAAAGCGTTCATTGGACAAGCAGGACGAAAGAGGCAACAAAACTCACTTCGGTGGGATGTATCGTTTCTTACATAAAAAATATCCGCATCAAATCCGTGCCGTTATCGACGAATTAACAACGGCATTACCATGTACGGGGAATCCCCTATTCAAAATTTGCAAAATGCAAAAAGGGGTAAAACATACAAAACGATATACAACTTTATATCTATCTATCCATTCGGACTTCTTATGCTCGAAAGAAGCTGGAGAAGAACAACACAGGGATCCATTTACACCAAAAGCTACCTATGCTCGTAAGGCGAAATTTATCGAAGCAGTTCTACAAGAGATGAATATCGGTGAACTGTCTGCAGACATGAATAAATTCATTCATGTATTAAAGCATACGTGTCATCGTCAAATCCGTAGTGTAATTCGCGGACTTCGTGACATGATTGATAGAAAAGAAGGATATCCAACAAAAATTGTATATACATTGAAAAAACTATTACATCAAACATCTCAATATCAAATCCTTGATGCAGCTGCGAAAGAAGGTATCTACCCTCTTATTGCGCAACATATACCAAAAGAGAGAAATAGTGACCGTGAGCAAGCTGTCTTTAATTTTGGTCTACATTACTCTATGTACTCTCTTCATAACATTAAGAAGATGTTTAAAAATGTGCATGCACTACTGAAGCAGAAGTTTGCTGTACCAGTGACGGAAGAGTCTTATCACCGTAATTATCTAAAATACCAGGAAGAAACGTTATTTAGAAAATATGCATACGATCAAGGTGTGAATCTCCATGCATATATCGCTTTAGAAATTGAAATGCGTGAAAAGCTAAAAGTTCGTGGTCATAAAGAACGCACGATTCCAAGTGATGTGCGCGAATGGTTTATCGAGGCTATTGATAAGCTGCCACAAGAAAAACTTCGTGTGATTGAGCTACCAAAGCAGTTTAATTTACTAGAGTTTATGCGTACCTTCGAACATTTAGTACGTGCTGGTATAACAATAACAACTCCAGGTCAGGTGCTAACCGCAATGGAAATAAAATAATAGCAACGAGCTCTCTATTTTTGAAAAAATCGAAAATAGAGGGCTATTCGTTTTTGTTTCATTAACAATCCTTTTCTACTACTTTATTCATAAATACCAAATCAGAAGGACTTCATGTAAAATGAAGTCTTTTTTTATGCACTTCTATACAAATTCTCTTCTACCTATACATAATTCTCCACACAACGCTAGGGAGTATTCTTCTTATGTAGTAAAACCTATCCCATAATACCTACAAAAAATCAGAAAGAAAATTATAAAAACAGTGGATATGAGGACAAATATAATCAAATGTGAATAATATTTTCCCAATAGCCTTGAGAATACTAGTGTCGTTGAATATATCTAATAAAAATCATCAATAATAATGTGAGTTATGTGGAAATACTGAGTAATGTTAAAAAATAGCAGCCTAATCTGGATAAAATGTGGGTAATTGAACGCTAGATACTGCTATATTTAACAAAATAAAGAAATTAAAGTCTATTTCCATAGTTGGATAAATATAAAGTAATTTGTATCAATTTCTTTCTGATTTCATGTAGAAACATGTGATTCCCTTTATGCTTTTTTGTAGAATTGATAGTCTAATAATCATTGAATTTCTGGATACATTTTCTACTATTTATGATTTTTTACGTTCTAACATCAAATTTTCCCTTGTGGGAGTAGATCTTTCCCCTATTTTTGATAACCTATAATAGTTTTATCTTTATTTCTTTTTAATATATAAGATATATATTTATAATAGATTTTATTATTAATAGTATGATTGTTAATAAGATGTCTGACCTAATTGGAAATATTTATAAATGCCGTTATAATAATGTTAATTAAACATATCATTACCCACATACAAAAGGACAAACCTACGTATCCCTACCAAGGCGAGGTTTGTCCTTTTTTCATTTTAATAAACAATTTTACATTAGGAGGATCAAACATGACTGTACTAAAAGATACGACTTACATAGAGATGAATAACTATAACGAGATTGGATTTTTCAAAGGAGTTTTTTGGGGATTAGTTTTTGTAGTGCCTTTTTGGAGATGCCAGCAACCGTGCGTAGCAAAGGGCGGTAGCAGGTATTTCCCTTATTTTCTGTTATAATAATTCCTAAGAAATTAGGTGATTATAATGAACAAAAACATTAATTTAGAAGAAACATTAGCAGCCTTTTCTGCTTATTTAACAGAAAAAGGACGGAAACAATCCACGATTGAACGTTATACTTACGATATTAAAGATTTTTATAAGTGGCTAAGAACAAATGAGAAACTTCTACATATCAAATCATGGAGTCAACTTTCTGAAGCGGACTATCAGAAGTATTTCTCTGAGTTAGAAAACAAGCGTAAATATTCTCAGAAAACAAGACACAGAATATGGGTGGTTTTAAAGAAGTTACACATGTTTTTAGGTATAGTTAGTCCATTGGATGGTATTCCTCTCTCTTTAATTCCGGATCAATCACTAGATGAAAATGATTTTATTACCGAATTAGAAGAAATGCTTTTAAAACAAACTGTTCTATCCACAAAGGGGTTAACAGAAAGACAAGCTAAATATCGGCCTCTAATCATGGATAGAAACGCTTGTATAATTAATTTAATAGTAAACTACGGTTTGTCTTTACAAGAGCTTGTATCGCTTAATATGAGCCATATACAGTTTGCTACAAATACCTTAATTGTACCTGAAGAAAATGGAGCAACGAGGTCTGTCTCTTTAACTATGGAAGATAAGCAGCAGCTTTACAAGTATTATACGACTATTCCGGACCCCGTAAGGCCTCGACAACACACAGATAATCCCCTATTTGTGGCATTTGATTTTAATCGAGGTACGTATCGATGGGTGTACGAAAATGATGCACCAAAGGCTTTGTCTGAAGTTGCTATACAAAAGATGATACGACTTGAAGTGAAACGTGCGGAGTTAAATAGGCGTATCTCTGCACAGCAGATGAGAAACACTTTTATTCTCCGTCTAATTAAGCAAGGATTAACTGAAGATGAGTTGGTAAGTAGGATGGGGTTCAAAACTAAAATATCTTTAAAAAGATATTATCAATATTTACAGTGACCTATATTAACCATACTAAAATAAGAAGACGTGTTCTATAAATAGAATACGTCTTCTTATTAATGTACTTTTCTTTGATTACTTCTTACTTTTCCTCATCTATCTTTTTAATTGCAGCTTCGTTCTGACTGATTATATCTTGAAAATGCTCTTGCTTATTTTCTTCTACAAACTGTATAAGTTCTTCGAATTCCATTATTATCACCTTATTTCATTAACTTTGATTACTTGTTCTAATTCGAATACAGAAAGTACCTGGATGTGTAAAAATGTCTTTAGGGCATTCCAAACCTCTCAGTGGTCATCTAACTGTAAAGCGATAATAAAGTTATTGAATTTTGTTATGAAATACATAAGAGCCTTGCACATTTTATTGTAGCAAGGCTCTTTAAAGTTGTTTAATTTCTTGTACAATCACTGATTAGGAACTAATGGGTGTAATAATAAAATTGTTTAAAAATTCATTCTTTATACCGCGATCTCGTCTTTTTATGGAAGAAGGAAATATTCTAATTTATTTACTCGTTATCACCATTATTGTTGACTTGACAAATAGTTAGATGCCACTTTGTTTAGAAAATAAGTGTAACCTACTTGCCATTGTTCAAACATGTTTCTGTGAAAATCGTCTACAATAAATAGCTCAGTTTGATTTAAGAAATCGTATGGTGTAGATGGATGACCATCTTTTTCTAAAAAGGATAGATGTTTTTTCACCCGTTCGAAAACCTTTGGGTCGTTTGCGGAGACACCTTCTTGTAAGAATTTAATCATATCTTCATTAAATGATTTTGCTTCAATGGCAGAATCATTCATTGATTCTACATCAATAGTTTGATTCGTCAAATCAAAATCATATTCTTTTTTCAAATGTTCGTTTTGACCCTTTAATGCTTCTTGCCATTCTCCTTCAGTTTTAAAACCCCTAAACATTGATGCCATATCTAAATCGACTCCTTCTTTAGTATTTTTGATGGAGAAATTGATCGTATCAATTAGTTCTTTAAATTGATTGATCTTTTGCTCTAGTAAATCCCTTTGCTTAATCAACGTATTCTCTCTGTCGATATTACCATCTAATAATTGTTTAATTTCCTTAAGAGGAAAATCCAGCGCTTTGTAAAAAAGAATATGCTGTAGTCGTTCTAAATCCTTTTTTCCGTATAAACGATATCCAGCTTCTGTCGTTTGCTCTGGAATCAAAAGACCTATCTTGTGATAATGGTGTAACGTCTTTACTGTTGTATGGGATAGTTTTGCAACTTCATTAACGGTATACAGCTCTATTTCCTCCTTTCCATGCTCTTTATACTAAAGTATCCTCTAAGGTAAGAGTCAACACTAAAAAAGGCTATATGTTTTTGTAGATCATATAGCCTTTTTAATTAAGTTTTCTTGCCTTGATTCTTAAAAAATATGGTCGTTTAATGGAATAAGATAATTTGCGTTTTTAACCATCTTTATTGTTATTTAACAGCTTTTGTGTGAAAATAATAAAGTTGTTTAATTTTGTATCTAGAAATACAGTAACCATCTATCAAAAATGACTGATAGATGGTTACTAAAGACATTTAAAAACCCTAGTATTTCTTCCATTCTATGATTTTTTAGAGATAATACAGTGGTTTAATTACGGAAGGCGAATCGTTAAGAATAGCCTCTTACTTTTTGAAAATCGTTGTATTTTCTATACGAATTGAATCCACTTCCCCACAATTCAAACAAAATGTGTAAATCTTATTAGAACTTTTAAATGAGCTTTTACTTGGCTTGACAGGTATATAATCTGTAGCTTCTGTAAATTCATTGTTTCCACATTTCTCACATTTTTTATTTTCCAATAAAATCCCTCCTAATTACACTTAATGAATATCGAAATATTGATACTTTTATTATACAAAAACATAATAAGAGGTGGAATAAAAAACCAATTTCACTCTAGCTTTTCAAACAACTTTATTTGTTTTTAAACGACTTTATTGTAAATTAAACAACTTTATTATCTCCGTACACTAACGATACCTGGAGAGCGCTTTTCCAAACATCCATCCCAACCTCGTTATATTCAGGATTTCCTTTTATAAGGCATGCCTTATGTATAGTAAACGAAACCGGATCAGCTTTTACATCTTGATATAGTAAAAGTGTAGGAACCCAATCAATTGGAGTATATAGGTGCATAAGATTCTCCAAACATTTCTTTAGAACGCTATTGTCTCCTATGCAATGTATTTCACCGCTTATTGTATCCATTATGATTTTTTCACTCGGATGTATCTCTCTAACGTAAAATGGTACTTGTTCTTCATAATGTTTATATATCCTTTTAAATGCTTCTATGGCCTTTTCTATTGATGTCGCATTAATAAAACTAATTTTATGTTCCGTAGTAATTTCTAATATGTATAGGCGCATAATTATTCATCCCCTATATTTTCTATATATTAATTGATACATTGTATCTTCTTACTTTTAATTTAAAGAAAGTACCTATTTTAATGGTACTCTCTTTAAATATATCTCCCATTTATATATTAATCTATTGGAAATGACTCGTTTCCTAATTTCTTAAGTACTTTTGCAAAGAGATGGTTTGTCTCTTCGGATAGCATTTCATCTGTTTCTATTAATCTAGAAAGTCTATTTGTAAACTCTGCAGCATACAAAAGCTTCGTACTAGCTTTTTCATCTTCTTTAAACAATTGTTCATTCTTCATGGATTGAATTAAGATCTGAATAAGCATTTGTTTATGTTGTTCGTTTTTCTTTCCATGGTACATATCCATCCCTAACCAATGACGGACAATTCGTTCAGCGTCTCTTGCTTCTGTTACATCAACTCTAGATACAACAAAGGTTAGCTTGTTCCAAGTTAATTTTGCTACTTCATTTGAATAATTGGAAGGAAAGAAGAAAAAGCTTCGGTGTGTAATTCTTTGCCGTTCTTTAATCCAACGAAATAGTTCCTGCTTTCCTAGATGAATATCTATTTCTACAAAAAATACGGGAAACGGTGACGTTGTTTTTTCCTCATTTATTGTACAATCGGGCTTGAAAACCAATTCACCTAGATATGCGTGGTATACAGGTTCCAATTCATCTCGATATACTCTAATTTCATCTGTTTCATACCAAGCTTGAAGAATAGCTTCGATCTCTTCTTCAGATATAAGAATCGTATTCATCTCTTGCTGCGTAAAAAGTAAATACTCTAAAAGCATTCTTCGACCTTCTACTGTAAGTCCTCCTGGTGCATAATCTCCTTTTTCTGTGCGATCAAACATAATATAGTCGTATTCAGCATGATAATGAATTGAAAATAAGTCTGAATCCCTTTTATTTTCGTTTCTAAGGAGTGTTTGTAGACTGCGCCTATTCATTACATTCCGATAACGAATATCGTTTCTAATGGAACGTAAGAAGCTTTTCCAGGATTGTAGATAAGCATAGTCCGTATACCCCTCACTTATTAGCTGGGTTAGCATTTTATCCTCACCATTCATCATTAAGCAAGTCCAACATCCACTACGTGAGTTTGCAGCTCCACAAGCATTTCCCTGCTGTTTCCCACCTGTTTTTATGCCACATTCAAACATAGCTTGTCCATACTGTATGCTCATTTCTTCCACGTCCACACCAAAAGGCAGTATTTCTCTATCTAAAAGTAACATCCATACTTCATCACCGGTTAAAAATTTAACTGGATTAAAGCAGAGGATATTCTTCATGTCATTATGACGTGAAAATAAGGAATCATTACTTATCTCATGCTTTTGAATACTATGTCTTCTTCGCGCGCTCTCTTCATTACGAACGGCCAGCATAAGCACACCATCATATTCATCAAAGCATTCTACTGCAGTAGTAGTTTGAGATGCTAATAAGATTTCTTTCATCTTTCGCTGCATCGGTTTGACCTTGAGAGAGTCGGTACACCATCTTAATCTACTGTTTCCGCTCGGAGGTAAAACGCCTCTGCCTATTACCTTATACCAATATGATTCTTTCATAAGTGGTTGCACACCATGGACGACAAATGGTAGGTTTTGCTCATTTGCACTTTCCTGGATCTTTTGTAATGTCCGTGAGATATAAGCCGTCATAGCAGGTGTTTCTACTCCAACTTCGGAAGTTAAGATATGAATTGGATTTGTACGTTCCTCTATTGGTAGCTCGGCAATTGCATCCCATAGTAACGTCAACATGGCAGAACTATCTTTTCCCCCACTGTAACCTACAAAACAACAATCTCGAGATAAATAGACTTTTTTCATTTCCTCTTTAATTTCTTTATATATATCCATCATTATATTGTTATCCCCATAGCAAAGTATCATTTCATACTGCCGTGGAGCATTCCTCCTCTTTTTTTAGATAGAAAAAGAGAGTCCCTTTAATAGGCACTCTCTTTTATGTATATCCTCTATTTTTAATCAACCGTGATTTCATGTATATTCAACTTGTTTAACTTTTCCATAAAAAAACTCATTACTTTTTGAGCATGTTGTATAGCGATTAATCCATCTTGAACAGTAAGTGCTTCAAAATACGGATAACGAATGTCTGTAGCATAACCATTCAGCTGCACGCACTGTTCTAAAATCAATGAGAATTCCTCATCTAATTTCCGACAAGATTTGTGCAGCATTAAAAGGTTATGAGTTTTTGGGACTGTTCTACCGTTTAGTGCAAGAAACCCTTTTAGAAGTTTTTCCACACATTGTTGACTATGATAACAAATAATTGCAGTAGGGAAAGGTTTCATGTGAGTTAAGTAACTAGCAGAATCTAAATCAGATTTTGCAATGAATACCCACTCTTTTAGATCCTCAATATTTTTCATATAGGACCGTCCCTTCTAGTGCAATCTTATGTTCCATAGTTACATTACGGCTAGCACGTTCTTGAAACTCTTCTGGACCATACACTAAAATATCAACTGGCGTTTCCATTACATCGTAAATCCCCCAATTGATACGATTAATGACTTCCCTTTTTCTTTCTCCTACACCTTCCACAACAATACAGAGATCAAAATCACTGTCTTCATTTGGTGTACCATATGCATGAGAACCAAAAAGGATGATTTTTTGGACAGAAGACACAGTTTCACAAATCTTTTGCACCAATAGGTCCAATTCCCTTTGTACCTCTTCGTTAATCCGAATCACCCCTCGGATAATGTAATTAAATTGACGCTTAAGTATATTATACATACGTTTCCCTTCCCCTTGCTATTACATATTTATTTTTATATTTTTCTCTTGTTTCCCAACGTTCTGCAATGCTTGATAACATTCGTATATCAGCTTGAAATCTTGTAGAAATCCATCGTCAGAGATCCTATGAAATCCTTTAAAGTTCTTTCTACACCAATATAAAATGCTAGATTCATCCTTCGCTAAAAAAGAATCCGGATTGAAATGTATCAAAGCCTCTGCTAAACAAGCCAGAAGCAATGGTATCATTTCGGAATCTTGCTTTGATAAATCAAGTACAGATACAACGGTATACTGTTTATATTGGTAGTATTGTAGAACACCATTACACATGTTTGTTGGTGTTAAACTGTGTTGTAATTGAGTGGAATCTAATTGATACACTCTCATGTTGTCCCCTCCTATATCATTACCCCTCAATTGGTGCAGCTTTCATAAAAGCCTTTTGAGCTTGGAAAATGATATAGTGATTCGATACGGTACCTTCATCAAAGAATTCGTTGACGAATTGAGCAACAGTCATGGCAGCGAACTTATTAGTAATAACGCGCTGTGGTTCTGAAGCAGCTAATTCGGAACAACTTAATTGACTCGGAGCCGTTTCCTTTTTCGTAAAAGCATCCGGAAATAAATCACCAAGCGGTGAAAGAATGACCTCGCCATTCAATTTAACTCCACATACTGCTTGTCCGTTATAACCACTGTTTTTATAATCAGCTATTTGTTGAGGTGTCCAATGTCTTTTATTTACTTCTCTCCAATTATCAGGAACGGTTACAGCTGTATTCCCTACATCAATGTAAAGAAGATTATCCGATTGATGGAAGAATTGATGAAAGACCTCACGAGAAAACATATTATCTACTGCCCCAATTACAATTGGCAGATACAAGTAGTCGTCTTTATGTTGTTTTTTTAATAAATCATATTTATTACCAAACAACTGCTGCATTGTTTCTATGTCTTCTATGTACTGTGACGTAAAGGAAGAGATAGGAACGTTATAGCCAGCTTTATATCGACGAGCCAGTACTTCTGCTTTGTATTTACCAACATCAGGTCGAATAAAGAGTTGATTTCCAAGATTTTTGGTTTCTACGATATCCGGATCGGCAACTACTATTTCACCGTTTAATTGGAAAATACTCATCATTTGAGCAATATGTTGTAAAATTAATCCTCCGTTTCCTCCAGCACCTATTAATACAATATGTGGTACAATCTTCTTTCCTTCTGCAATATCAATAACAATACTCATTTTTATAGCCCCCTAGTTTTCTTTTGATAGTGTATTCTTTAAATTTCGTAGAAATGAAATCGATAAATTTGTCATCCTATGCACGGTATACAAGTCAAATGAATGCATCACTAGTATCGATGCAGCATAAATGACTCCTTCCTCTTGCACAATGCCTACAACATATTGAAGTAAATTCAACTGCACAACAAGCGTATCTACATATTCTTGATGTGTGTTTAAATCAATATGAGTATTCTTCCTCTGTCCTTCTAATGCTTCATATATGTGATTCATCTCTAACTTGCACATAAATTGAAATAGTTTATAGTCATCATGTGATTCCTCTATTGTTTGTTTATTCTTTGTAAGAACTAACATGTAATGCTTTATCTTTGTAAACATTGAAACGTGAATTGTTTTTAATGTTGTCATAATAAAGAAAGAGACATAAAAATATGTCTCTTCTACGCCCCCCTTGTGTATTTATTTTAAAAGTGTGATCCTACTTAAATCGTAATTTTGGCTTATCCCTTCCGTTGCATATTCTCCTGCAAATATAAAGTTAGGGTTAATAGAATGAAATTCTCCATCTATACAAGTGCGTACACGTAGGTCAGGGAAAACATCCTCTATTCTGCCAACAATTGCATAAAGAATAGGAGCTCGTTCACTCTGATCATCTAATTTACTTGGCTCAGCTGAGAAACGATGATGACTGTGTATCTCCATAACTTTCATAGCGATAGACTGCATCTCTATATTCGTTTCTGGAATTACAATTTCAGTTGATACCTGCTGGTGTGGAAAGTCCATAAAATAACCACGTTCCTTATTGAAATAGATATCAGCATGTAATTCGCAATCACATTTACGAGAAATGGCCTGTGCAATAATAATAAAGTCCATTAATAGAGTTCTCGGAATAAAATCTCCAGGTAAAAAGTGATCCCGCCAAGAACTAAGAAAAGAAAAAGGACAATCTGAAATGGATTGTCCCTCTACAATACTTGCCCCTTTTGCGCCGACAGTTAAAATCGGAAGTAGTGCATTTGTATCCTCATCAAATTTAATGACAGTTAAGCCTTTAACAAACGAGGGATAACGTTGCTCTAATTTTACGCGAATGTCCTCTGCTTCTATTTTTCTTACATCTGTGGAATCTCCATTCTGAACGGCAATTCCATGTGTAATTTCTTCTTCTGTAAACCAATCTACTAACAGTATATCTCCAAATACTACATGACGAACAACCGTTGTTGTATTGATTTTATCTAGACAATCTGTAGCTTTTGTAGCCTTAGCTTTTTTACTACTCTTTGTCTTATCTTTTGCTTTTTCCTTTTTCTCTTCCTTCTTAGCAGTGGCTTGCTCTGAAGCAGCTTTTTTCACTGGTACTGTTGTTTCCTCTACTTGTTTTTCCATATCAAAAAAACCGAATAAGTCTGTCATAATAAAAAATCCTCCTAGTATGTTTGCTTTTATATAGTCCTGCTATTTATTAAAAGGTAATTTCTGATTCTATTAGAATGGAATCATCAAAACTTTGGTTTTCAAATCGTTTAAATAACTCTCCTACTGGTTCCGTGTGAGTATGTGTAAGGTCATGGTTGAATGAACTTGCAAAGAATAAAACATGAAATGTTTCTAAATCTTTTAAAGTCCGAAATTCAGGAATCACAACTCTTCCCGTACATACAGATCCATTAGCATGAACATTAGAGTAAGGGAATTGATATAACTTCCTTCCTTCTTCTAACTCCATGTCTTCTTTTACAGCAAAGACAGAGATATTCGTAACTCGTTTTTGGTACACCGTATAACGAAATAATAGACGTGGAAAGCCTACTTGTTGAAACGGTCGTTCAAAAAAATGAATATCCCACTGAGCCTTTGGTACTTCAATCCAAACAGCTTGTTTATCTCCACTCTTAGATAACACCTCGTGTTTTATACAACCTTTTGGGAGTACGCCACTAGAGTAATGAGTATTATCTTGTGTACCCTGCTCCATAACTTCTTTTAAAGCTAAATAAAAGTCCTTAAAAGTAACGGCAGTTTCTCCACGTGATAATTCGTTGTTAAATTGCTGAATGGTTACAATTCCTTTTGGCTCTAAAGCATCAAATATTGCTACTGTCTTCATTTGTTATGTCCCCCTGCGTATAGATTGTTTCCACTAAATCTAGTAACATCTCAAATTTATATGGTCCGTATAATGGTTCTTGGCCATAATAGAGATACAGAGATTCTTCATCAATTTGATAAGAATGCTGCACTGGATAACAATCTAGTAATTTAGAAATTTTTTCTTTATGCTTCGGTGATATGCCGTCTATTGTTTCAGCTATAGCACCCCATGTGTCCTCTGCTGCTTCCTGTATTTCCTTTAATGGTATGTCGAATAGTGTAGAGAGCTTTTCATACTCTTCTTCATCAATTGGAAAAGCTTCTAAGCCCATCTCTTCGATCATGTCCGTACCCAATTCTATAAATCCTTCTTCATGGTCTAATTCATAGATATTCTCTCGTTCTAAATACGAGGGAGAATACTGTGTTACATCAATCGAAAGCGCATGCATGCTTTTAAAGTAACGTAAGAAATGAAATTGACATGAATAAAATTTAGATAGATTTATGTTTAATAGGTTCATGGAAAGTAAGAAGATGACAATCGTATCTGTTGATTCTATGTCCTCCCACCTTATTGTTTGGTTTTCATCTAGAAAATCCACACAAGTAAGGATTTTACCAATTGCTCCATGAGAGATTTTGTTGAAATCTATTTCTATATCTTTAGAAAGGCTTTCTAATATATATATTTCCTCTTGATATCTTTGTTTAATTTGTTCCCAACTTACGATGCTATAAGTTTTGTTTAACTTAAGTGATAATAAGTAGTTTGACATCGCTACATTAGATGAATAGCTAAATAATTTCTTCATTTTTAGGTCCTCTGTACTAACTTGCTATATTTTTTGTTAACTGTATCTCTTCAAAGATACGAAGTAACATCTCAATTCGTTTAATTGCTGGAAAATATGTATCATCATCATAGAAAAGGTAAAGTTTTTCCTCTTCAGCTTGGTAAAGCATACGTATATCAAACTGATTCTGGATTGAATGAAAGAAACTTTGCTCCTCTATCTTGATATTAGAGAGCATTTCACCAATTGGACTCCATGCATTCTCAACAATTCGGTTTATCTCATCCATGGATATATGAAATAGATTCGAATATTTGATTAAGGTATCTTTATCGTCGCTATCTACCTCTTCGTGATGTAATTTCATATCTCGAAGTAAGTCATCACCCCAGCTTTTAAATGAATCCTCACAATCGTATTCTTCGAAATTATCTTGTTCTAAATAAGTTGGGTAATAATCTTTTACAGGAATACCCAATCTATACATACGCATAAATATCTCCATAAGATACAAATGCGATGTATAGAAGCAGGAAAGATCAGTATCTAAAGATTTTTCCGCAATCATAATTATTTCAAGTAAGGTTTTCGAATCAATTAAATCAATTGGGAAATTGGAGTCTTCCTCTAAATAAGAAACAGTAGCCATTACTTGTTGAATGGATCGTTCTGAAATCTTACTAAAGTCTATTTCTCTTGAGTGCTCTAAACAATCTAATATATAGATTTCTTCTTCATGCTTCTTATCTGCAAGTAATCCATGCAGTAAGTGAGCATTCTTTTGCATTTTTAACGAAAGTAGATACTTTCTTACTTTCTGGTGATTGTATGTAAATAATAATTTCATACCTGGTTCCCCTTCGTCTTTTCTCGAATCATTGCTGCAAGACGGATTATAATTTCATAATAAGAAAGTACCCATTCATCAAATGAGTACTGTTCATAACCATCCTCTAGAAATTCAATCAAAATATGACTGGGATACGCTTCACTTTGATAGGTGTTAAACGAAAATTCATGTAACACGAATTGAAAATCAGATTGTGTTATATGTTCCGAGCCTATACATAAATAGTAACCAGCTGTATCGAAGTAACATCCTTCCGCAGCCATAGAACTAATATCTGAAGCAAAATTCAAATACATGTCTTCTGAGCTAAATAACGTCCCATCTAACAGGTCTTCTTCAGTTCCAAAGGCAAAGTGACAAAATATACGTGTTTGCTCGTTAAAACGCGCAAGCGACTCGAATAATAGTTCACTTGTGATATGCAACTTGTCCCTGTGAAAATCATTGATATTGATTAAGAATGGGGTGTTATATTTACGAATTAATTTTTGTATACGTAGTATCCGAATGTATACTTTCATTTCATTTCCTTGATTAAATAAATATCTCATCTTCTAGCCCCTGCTTTTCTACATCTTCTAGTTGTTCAGTGAAAAGATGTAAATGTAGCATTTCTTTTAATACACAATCTGGACCACTTATACGAAATGAATTTCCACTATAAAACGTGACATAATGCCGTAGCTGTTCAAATTGCTTTTCAAATTCATCTATATGTTCTAATGGTATGTTTTCTAAATCAGGCATTTCGTTCGCAATAAATCCATTTATAATCGATTCAAAGGATTGACGAAGTTCTTGATTATTAGGAAGGACTTCTTTTGACTGTAAAAAGTCAAAGAAGTCACTGTGATTCATACTCATTTGGATGCCCCCTTACACGCGAACCGGTAGAATTAACTGCAGATTAGAGTGAGTTGTATCCTCTGCTCCCACTACAACGATAGGTCTCTGATTACTAATCATTTTTATCGCGATTGTTTCAGAAGTTATCGTTTGTAGTGCTTGCAGCAGATATTCCACATTACAAGCCAATGTAAATGCTTCTACTTGATTACATGGAATTTCTACACTTGCAGTACCTACTTGAGAATTTTGTGGTTTAAGATGGATGCTTTCTTTTCCTTCTGACGTAAGCACGATTAAGGAAGAAAATGCTGAAAGCTGCTCCAACGTGTTTTTAAATTCTTCACGTGATAGTTGTATTTCACTTTTAAATTCGTCGGGTACCATACGTGCCGTATCAGGATATGTACCAGCTAGTAATCTAGACTGATAGATAATACTTTCGCCACGGATTAACAGCTGTGTATCACTAATGAGCTTTAATTGTAAATTTGTTTCACGATTAAAGAGCTTAAGAGCTGTTTTAAGAGACTTAATTGGTAACACGACTTCACCATCTTTTGCGATAGTGATCTTTGTACAATCAAAATGTAAACGGGCTAAACGGTGAGCATCAGTTGCTATACTAAAGAACTTATCATCAACTGATTTTAAGTTCACACCTGTTAGGATCTTACGTGTATCCATTGCAGGAATAGCATGTAATGTTCCGTTGGCCATTGATATAAATTGTTCTTGCGAAAGTGAAATCCAGTCTTCCCCTGCTTCAATTTTGATTTCAGGATATTCTTCATGATCCATGGTACAAAAGCTAAACTGTTTCTTCATACTTTCTACAATTTTCAGCTCATTATTTTTATGTTCAAGACCGATGAATTCACTTTTGAATTTCTTAATCGTTTTAAGTACCGGAGCAGCTGCAAAAAGCACCTTGCCCGGTTCAGTACAATCCCCACTGTTTACGTTAAAGCGAGTTACTAATGTTACTGTTTCTGTACCGTCTGAACCCATTAGAATCATTCCCTGTTGATTACAATTTAATAAAACACCTTGTAATGCGGGCATTGGGTTTTTCACGTCTACATTAGCACTAGCTTTCTCTAATTTTTCGATAAATAATGTACGGTTAATAGTAAATTTCATAATAAATCCCTCCAAAAAGTAATAAAAAAAGAACAGACCTCATATCCTGTTCATTCGTTTTCCTGCTATAAAACAAAGCTTTACGCACTTTGTTGTTTTTTTAACTGTTCTATGAGTTGATGAATGGCTTCTGTATGTTCTTGAAGTAACCATTCTCTAAAGGTCGTAATATCACCAGGTATAAGAGCAGATAACCAACGGTTAAGCTGTTTCTCATTTCCAGGACGAATATTCTTTGCTTCGTGAATCAACTGTAAACTAGTTATCATTCCTTCTAAACCACCAATTGTTGTATCCTCAAATGTTCTCGCTTGCGCATTATAATTGTGATTATAGGCAAGTAGAATATCCCTAGAGGCGATGTTTAATGGCTTTGCAAGTTCTTGGATCTTTTGAATTAATAATCCTAGACTTGGTTGGCCATTCGATTGTTCCTTCTGTAAACTTCCTTGTTTATTTTTTTGCTGTAACATAGTAGGTGGTGTGAAATAATACCCTTTCTTCTGGTAAGAAACATAGATATCATTTTTCCCCTTACTATTTGTAGTAAGCTCTACTTTATGTGGTTTTATATTATATAAATATCTTCCCACACCCCAAAGGACTGCTGCCCTTTTTAAGCTATTGGAAAATCCACCTTTTACAGCATTGTAATCAGATTCTTCACTTCCATCCTCTTTTGATATCCAACGTTCATTCAAAAACACTGAAATGGTACATTTTGTTGCCTTCTCACCCCATTTTTCATAAGACACTTGCCATTTATCAATACCAAAGACTTCATCAAATCGGTCCTGAATGGCACGTGCGTCAACAAATGGAGCTACATATGCAAAAAAACGACCTTGGCTTTCAAATGTATGTGTAATTTTCCACCCTAATTGTTCGAATGGAAATTCAGCTTGTAAACTTTCCATTATATTCGTCATAATAATCCTCCTGTATTACTTGTTATTTCGAATCTGGGTGTTTTCACTCTTTCTTTCGAAATTCATCAATCATTTCACATATAATTCCTCTGTTTTCATGTAGCAGCCAATCCTCATAGGAAGTAATATCTTTTCCTGATTGAATGGATAGGCGCTTATTCAAATCTTCTATACTTTTACAACTGATATTCCTTGCTGCATAAATGAGACTTAAGCTTACTTTCAAATCTCTTAAATCAGAAATGGTAATATCCTTAAATGTCGTAGCTTTCGTATTGAAGTTTTGATTGTGCGCTTGCAGCATTGATACAGAACTGATCCAACAAGGATTAGCTAGTTCTTTAATTTCTTCAATAATGTCATGTAAATGAGCATCATTTTGTAATTTACCTTGTGATTTTTCAATGACTAAATTCATGATGTTTCCCCCTAATTAATAAAATAATTGCCTAAAGTGCTGGCTATACAATAACTCCAAACTTGAAGACAACACAAAAAGGGCTTCTTCAAGTCGATTAAAAATGTGCATAGCAAAATAAGCTATATATACACTAATCGGCTCAAAGAAGCCCTTTCATAAATGAAACAAGACGCAACTTGCTTCTACAACTCAACCACAACACAAAAAAGGTGTGGGAATAAACGGAATCAATTAAACAATAAATATATCCGTATATTAAACTATCTTTATTTTTAATGCAAGTAAAAAAGAGTGAAACAACCGTATCACTCTTTCATCCATCTTCGATGATTTTTAGGATGAACAGGTATACTATATATCTTCGCATCGTCTGGTTTCGTCAAATCTTCTACTTCAATTTTTACAACTTTTAGATGGTACGGCATACGACCATTGCTAAAAATATCCCCTACACAAATTGTCCAAAGACTTGTTTCTATTTCAGTTACACTATTCATTTTATATTCTCCTCTACAAACTAATAAAAAAGACATTGAACAGATACGTCCAATGTCTTTTTTCCCTCTTATATACTAGTTAACTCAAAGTATAATTTTTCTGGTTTTCCATATATGCTAATTTCATTTTGATATACGCCAGCTAATGGCTGAGGCATCTCAATGCTTTCCATATAGGATAATGAAGCAGCTGCTTCTATTTTTTCTTTAATCTCATTAGGAATGGCTGAGTAAGATAAGCTATCCATTTTACTTCCTAATTTAGTATCTGTAGCAGCTTCATAATAAATTTCGGTAATTAAGACCTCATTATCATCTGGATCATACATATATCCTCGGTTAACTGTAATCATATTGTAGTGCTCCTCTCAGGTTTACATTTTCTAATTCCTTGTGCTTTTAGCATTGCAACAAGTTCCTTACCTATATATAAATCTCATATTTTCTATAGTTGCATTCCATTCTATATCTACTGTACTATGTCTCTTTTATGAATTGTTCTTAAAAACGGAGAGTTCAGAAATTCTTAACAAAAGTAGGATATAATAAAGCCCTGGATTTGGTAGTAATTTCTTACCGCTTTTAATATTCGACATTCTCTAAATTCGTTTTTTTTTACAGTGTAATAGCATAGACCCAGGAGTCTTTTTCAAACCTAAATGTATCAAGATCTTTATCTATACGATAGAAAACATTCGGTTCATGCTCTGAAACTACTGCAAAATACATATAAACTGTTCCTTTACCTAAATATTCAATTCTCTCAATTGATAAAGAGAACATATCCCTCATAAGTTGTTTACAATGTAAAATCTCTTTTAGTTCTTTTTCAACATTCATAATATACACCTGCTTTATTAAATTTTTGGTAGTAAATTTGCTATAACACATGGAAAATCTACAATTTTTTGACGATGATAAATTTCTTCGACGGTATCATAGATTGCTATATGTCCATAATCTACCTTTACCCGCTCACGCAAACCTAATTGTTTAATATTAACGTACTCCACTTCACCATAATCACTTTGCGCTTCCATTAAATAAAATCCTACTGCTTCATATGGACTATTGGCTGCAATAATTTTTATAGCAAGTCTTTCTCCATAACTAACCTCATAAAATTTCATTTTTACTTCCCCCTTAGATATAGAAAAAAGCACCTTATAATTGTGCATTAATCACTCTTATTATTCGTTTAGCCTAGATGGTCTAATACACGTAGTTCCTAACTTAAAGACAACACAAAAAGGGCTTCTTTAAGTCGATTAAATATGTACATAGCAAAATAAGCTATATACAATAATCGGCTCAAAGAAGCCCTCTCATAAATGAAACAAGACGCAACTTGCTTCTACAACTCAACCACAACACAATAAGGTGTGGGAATAAACGGAATCAATTAAACAATAAATATACGTTTATATTAATCTATTTTTATATGATATTCAATTGTTTTTAATAGAATGAAGATAAGAAGGGACCTTCTATGTAGTTATTATATGTATTGAAGAATAGTGCTCTTGTTTTCCCTACTAAAAATCCCTTCTTATTTTCAGTTCTTGATGTTACTTCATGTACTGCAGTTCAAAATATAGCTTTTCTGGCTTTTGATTTTGGGTTAAATGGCAAAGTATTTCTTGAATAGTTTCTTCTTCTACTTCCATACTTTCCATATAAGACATACTTTCGTTTTCTTGGATCTTTTCAAAAATGGAAGTAGGTAGCTTGTCTGCAGCAAACACACTCATTTTACTTCCTAGCTTTTGTTCGGATGCAGCTTTGTAGAAAATTTCGTTCACAATGACCTCATTATCATCTGGATCGTACATGTAGCCTCTTTGTATACGTAACAATATGTTACCCCTTTCTTATATATTCCTTTACGCGAAATAAAAATATTTATATATATTGTTTTTTTCTGTATAAAGGTGTCAAAGAATATTATTTCGTAAAATCCGTACTTTGTATAGAGGTAGATACAGGATTATTAGTTTTCTTAAGTTTTTTTGGTATAGGGCGTCCTTTTTTAAACATTTCTAAAAAAAAGAGAAGCTCATATTCTTTTACGAATAGCTTCTCTGATAAAATGTTACTCCTTTCTTTTTAAACAAAGTTACACCCACCACATCTGTGAAGGATTTTCCTCAATTAAAATAGATTGAAGATTCTTTGTGGCACGTTTAAATCCTTCTTGAATAGACATGAGTGGATCTTCGTGTTCAATACTTACAACATAATCATATCCATATGTACGAAGTACACTCATTATTTGCGACCATTCATCTAAGCTATGGCCACAACCAACAGAACGGAACGTCCAAGCTCTTGTTTTCACTTTACCGTAGGGCTGCATGTCTGTTAAACCATACATATTCACATTTTCTTGATCAATGTAAGTGTCTTTTGCATGAAAGTGATAAATTGCATTTTCTTTCATTAATAACCTAATAGCAGCGATAGGGTCAATTCCTTGCCACCATAAATGGCTAGGGTCTAAGTTAGCACCTATTGCATTGCATGTCTCTTGACGTAGTTTTAGTAATGTATATGGCGTATGTACTAAGAAACCACCGTGAAGTTCTAAACCAATTTTCACACCATGTTCTTTTGCAAATTCACCAACTTGTTTCCAATAAGGAATGAGCTTTTCTTCCCATTGCCATTTTAAAATATCGTTGTATTCATTTGGCCATGGTGCAACAGGCCAATTCGGGTATTTTGCGTTTTCATGGTCACCTGCTACACCTGAAAAACAATTCACAACAGGTACGTCTAGTAGTGAAGCGAGTTGAATGGTTTTTAACAATGTTTCATGGGATTTTTTTGCAAAAGCAGTATCCGGGGATAAAGGATTTCCGTGACAACTAAAAGCGCTAACGATTAAATCTCTTTTTTGTATATGTTCTATATATGTGCTTCTGACTTGTTCGCTTTCTAATAATAAATCTAAGTTACAGTGCGATCCTCCAGGATAACATCCTGTACCAATTTCTACAGCATGCAAACCAGCTGCTTGTACATAATCTAGCATTTCTTCAAACTCCATATGAGAAAAAAGTGTTGTAAATACTCCTAATTTCATTTATCTTCCCATCCTTTCTACATGTGTGTTACTACTCTCGTAAATTGCATCAATAATTTGTGATACTTGCAGCGATTCCTCAGGTTTTACAATTAATTTTTCGTCGTATAAGCAAGCTTTTATAAAGTTTTCAGCTTGCAAAATTCCAGGATCACTGTTAGATCCTATCCAAATAGGTTCACTATTTAATAGCATATTATGTTTTGTTGTATATAATTCAAGTGGAAAAACATTCATTCCACCGTTTACTCCGGAGATACTTACTTGTTCTTCATCATTTTTAATATTTGCTGCCCAAGAAGTTTCAAATATTAATGATGCTCCATTTTTAAATTTTATGTATGCGGTAACATGATCATCAACTTCAAATGTTTTATAATCATATTTCCCCCACATGTTTATTTGATTTTGTAGCTTACTAACTGCATTATAGACACTACCAATGACTTCTGTTTGTTTTGGATTTCCAATTAACCATAGTGCTAAATCAAGAAGATGACAGCCGTAATCTATTAAACTTCCCCCACCTTGTAATTCTTTATTTGTGAAAACGCCCCATCCTGGCACTTTTCGGCGACGGAGTGCCTTTACACGAACAACAAGAGGCGTTCCAATCTCATCTATCATCATTTTTTTTGCAACTTGTGACTCCTTCATATAGCGATAATGATAAGCGATAGCAAGTTTTTTACCGCTGTTTTTGGCAGATTCTATCATTTGTTCACATTCTGTCGCTGTTAAAGCCATTGGTTTTTCACATAATACATGTTTCCCTGCTTGTAATGCTGCGATAGAAATCTCAGCATGAAACTTATTTGGTGTACAAATACAAACAGCATCAACTTCTTTAAAGACTTCCTCATACGTTTCAAATACATAAGGAATGTTATATGTTTTAGCGGTTTGTTTTGCGCGTTCTATGTTTCTATCATGTATAGCCGTAATCGTACAATATTCATGTAACTTTACAAATGCAGGGATATGGCGACCTTTTGCAATTCCTCCGGTCCCTATTATTCCAATGCGTAGTTTCTTCATGTCTTCACCTTTTCTCATAATGGAATTGTAACAATTTGTTTTGTTTCACTTGATTGTATGGCTGCCAAAATGACTTCTAGCGATTTCATTCCTTCTACGCCATTAATTAACGGCTCTTTATCAGAAAGAATGGACTCTACAAACCGCTCAATCACATGTGAATTACTTTGACTAACTACAGCATTCGATTGAATTTTATCAAGCTCATATTTTACAACTTCACCATTTTTATATTGAAGAATGAGTGAGTAAGTTGGATCATCTTCTAGGCGAAGAGTGGCCTTTTCACCATAAATAATTGTTGAATTATCTTCTTTGCTAACGTAAGACCAACTTGCTGCAAGTGATCCGATAATACCACTTTCGCTTTTCAACACACATACTGCACAATCATCTACATTAGAAAATGTTTTTGCGCTCGTCTCAACAAAGGCGCCAACTTCTGTAATTTCTTCATTCAGGATATACCGAATTAAATCGGCTTTATGTACACCTAAATCACCCATTGCACCAAGAAACGCTTCATCTTTTTTAAAGAACCAGCTCTCTTTTCCGTCTACACTCCAATTTTCAGGACCACTATGACCAAATGCTGTACGGAAGCTATATATTTTTCCAATTTCTCCATTTTCAATCAACTGTTTTGCCTTTTGGTGAGAAGCGACAAAGCGCTGGTTATGACCAATCATTAACTTTTTACCGTTTTTTTCAGCAGCATTAATCATCTTTTGCGCGTCTTTTTTTGACGTCGCCATTGGCTTTTCACATAGTACATGAATGCCTGATTGTAAAGCAGCGATAGAGATTGATGCATGTAAATCATTTGGTGTACAGACACTGACTGCATCTAACTCTTCACAATTGATAAGCTCGTTAAAGTCAGTGTACATATTTACACCATATTTATTGGCAATTTCTTTTGCGCGTTGTTTATTACTGTCACAAACAGCTACAATCTGCACATATGGGTTTTCTTGGTATTCTGGTAAATGACGATACTGCGCGATGCTTCCGCAGCCAATAACACCTACTTTTAAAATATTCACTATCATATCCCCCTTTTGCTCGATTTGAAATTATTATAGAAATTTTTCTACTTAAAAAATATGCCATATATCGTTATGTTTATATCAAAAGTTGCCTTTTTCTATTAGAAATAAGACAACTTACTTATCGTATTTTGATAAAGGTGTTATATTGCTAACAAGGAGGTGTAAACGTCTATGACAGAAGGGATTTATAATAAACTTACTGAAGCAATTGAAGAAAAGGTCACTTATCAAAATCCATTACTATTTTTAAAGGTATGGGACATTGTTATGGAAACTTCTTATTATGATCAAATTGAGAGTGCCCCTTGGCATTATCATGAAGAGATTGAGTTTTTAGCAATTATAGAAGGATATTTAGGTATACAAAATAAAGATAAATATATTGTTCTTGGCCCTGGGGATGTTTTTATTTTGGGGAAATCTGAGTTGCATCGGTCACATAAAACTTCTGCAGATTCGTTACACTACATTGTGTTTCAAGTAAATTTAAAACAACACTTTGACCGAAGCATTATACAATATTTACATTGCTTTTCAGAACAAACAAAATCTCTAAATGAGTTAAACTATATTTTTGAACAAAATAAAGTGGTAAAACATGAGGCTTATGCTCTTATTATAGAAATCTTTACAGAATCAAAAAAGAAAATAAACGGATATGAAATCGCAATTAGTGCTGCCATTAAGAAATTACTTTTAATACTAGTAAGAAATGATACACATAACATTTTAAATTATAGTGAACAAGACGACTTGGCTCGTTTAAAACCCGTACTTGATTATGTAGAAGATCATATAGGAGAAAAGATAACCGTAACCAAAGCATGTGCATTAATAAATTTAAGCTATCATTATTTCATAAAATACTTTAAAAGAATTATGGGTATTTCCTTTTTGGATTATGTAAATTATAAGCGCATCAAACAAGCAGAAAGTTTATTAATAACAAGTGACCTTAGTATTTCAAATGTTGGATGTGAAGTTGGAATTGCAAACATGTCACAGTTTTATAAGTTGTTTAAAAAAGAGAATAACTGTTTACCAAAGGAGTTTAAGCAGCGAATACAAAGCAGTAAACAAGCCACCCTTAAAAGAAATTAATAGCTTGTAAGGGTGGCCTAGTGTGTTGCGAATAGCTTTGTATTTAATTGTTTAATCTCCCCTTCTGCAAGGGGCTGGTAAAATGCATGTTGTAATCCTTGTATATGTAAGGTTTCTCCTATACACAACAATACTTTACCAGGGAGCAGGTCGAGTAATAGTTCATTATTAATTTGCTTTGCTTGGTTTTCAGTAGAAACATATATAACTAAGACTGTAGGATTGTTTCCTAAATCTTGCATAATAACATCTTTTCCTGACTCTACGAAATCTTTCCATCGAGCAATAATTCGTTTTAAACGATCCTTTTTATCTGTTAATAGAGTGGAGTATACAACGAAATTAAATTTATGATTTACTCCGCCTTGCACTGCAAAACTTAAAGGAGGGGTAAAAATCCCTTTACTAATAGATGGATGCATGATATGCCCTAAAAACGATGGAGTATAACGTAGATGGCAGATTAAATCTATATCGTGCCAATAACGTAGATGAACATATTTACCGTGATTATCAATACGTTCAGGAGCAAAGAAAAACATATTTCCTTGCCAGTATTTTAAAAACTTGTAACCATTGTCGGATAACGTATATGTTTCTTCAAAGATCTCCATATCAAAACTCTCCACTTGCCATTTTTCAATTAGACGGTAGTAAAGTAATCCTTGAAGTGCATCATTTATTTTCTTACGCGAATATTTATTCTTGAATAAATATAATAAATGATTAAATCGAACAGATGTATGAACACCAACGAAAGCAAGTACGGCATACTGTTCTTCTGTCAAACGCTGCTTAAACTTAACCAATTCGTCAAAAGAATGGAATACATAGGTTTTATCCAGCTCATGTATTCGATATATTTTAAGTCCCTGTACATCCTCACTTGATAAATGAGGTATAGAAGGGACATAAGTAGACAATTGTTTCTCTATTGTACGCATGGTCATCCATTAAAATTGGAAAATTGACGAATTAGATTTTTTACTTTGTCCTTGCGGATAATTTAGGATACGCACTGTTCCTTTTCTATTTTTGGCGTCGATATTAAGCAGCTCACATGTAACAATCGTTTGATTTTTTGCATCTTCCACCGTTGGATTAGCAAGATTTCGACTTTTAAGTCCTTTAAACTGAATTCCTGGTGCAACCTCTACAAAAATACCCGCAATAGCGTCTACCCCTACAATTTTACCTACAAATCGGTCACGGCGTTTCTTTAGTTCTAACAATTTTTCCATTGGATCTGTTTCTAATTTCTTTTTATTTCCTCTAAATTCATAACGGCCATTCTTTTCTCCTACTTTATCGATGATAAGTTCTATAACATCACCAATGATAATATCCTCCGGACGAACGAATGTATAGGACCAGTGTGAATACCTTACACCTACCGTTACGCCATGAACTTCAACTAGGACAGTTTGTGCAGATGGAATATGTCCTGAAACGGTTCCAGTGTATACCTTATTCCCTTCTTGCGCTGTTACTTCTTCATATAATCTTTTTTGAAGTGCCAATTCCCCTGCTGTGATAGATACAACAGCAAAGTTACCTTCCTCAGTTTTCTGGAAGTGTTCAATGATAACAGGCTTTGTTCTACCCACTAGCCATTGAGGGTTCTTAGGAACATTTATACCTGCCTCTGTAATAGGGCAATACGCTGTTGTATGAGTACCAATTTGCATTGTAAGTACTTGTATACGCTCAGACTTTCCGTTTTTAGTCGGGAATAGCTTTTCGGATACGACTGTAATCAAACCTTTTCCTACAGTACGCTCACGTTTCATACGGGCTAATTCCTCTAGTTCATGTTCACGTACTCGCTCAAATTGATTAAAGTTTGTTTCTGAGGGTGTGTTACCTTGTGTTGTCTCTGATTCAAAAGCCATTCCAAGTTCTTCTACAGTTTGAGTGTTTGTCTTATCTTCTGCCATTATAATTTCCTCCTAGAACGTAAAAAAGGACACACCTGTACCGTTGGGATGGTACGTAAGGTGTGTCCTTCACGTAAATTATGTTTTATTTATATAGTTATTAATACAAATATAATGGTATTCCGACTCAAATGCAAGAATAATTTTAAAATCATAAGTTTGCTATAGATTGAATCAAAATCTAGAATACAGTCTTACTTGGGCTCTACTGCCAGCATTTCAGAAAGATAATACGCTAAGAGTATGCATAATTTTATACAATTTTTCGGGTAATCCAGTAACAAACACGAACCCTAACACCGTGCTAGGATAGGAATGTATAAAAAAATGCATAGATCCATAGAACAAAAAAAGGAGGTTCCCTTTTGAAAGTGGGGATTCGCCTTTTTCTTGCTACCGATAATGTTACGTTATGTTAACTTCACATGTATAGAATATACATGGTGTTATACAATATCCCTTCTGATAAAATGGAATTAAAAGGAGACAAAGACTTTGAAAAATAATTTGATACTGATTTTTTGTCTATCTATTTTATTCATATTGTCTGCTTGTCAAAAAGAATACAATGGAAAATATGTAAAATGGGGCGACACTATAGAAACTGTTAACACAGAAAGGCTAGAAAGAAATAACATTCCATATAAAGTAGAGGGCAATAAAGTATATATTCCAGAAGATGCATTTGATGATGCTATAGTGTGTTGTTCTTAGTAAGTGCTTTCTATGAATAGATAACAGTAAAACTCCAACATAGGGGTAGCGTCACATGTCCATCAAGCTAAGGCTGGGTTTCCTATGAACTTCCGTTCATGTTGCCTACATGCTTGATATTTTGTTTATTTGTTTTTAAAAATAAGCATACCAAATAAACCTTGATAAGGTGTATTTTTAAAGATTATGCAGTTTTCTGCTTTAGATTGGATACAGTACATCGATAAACGACACCTAAAATATCAAAAACTGTCTTTTTCTCATATCTGTGAGATTTCCGTCCATTTTTCTGTAAGAGGTCAAACAGACGAAGGAAAATTTTTGATACTTCTTGGGTGTCTTTTTGTACAGCTTCATATACTAAGTACAGATGATCTTGAATCATATAAATTGCTTTATATTCACTTAATTCTTTTTGTTTTTTCTGTAGTAACAGCTGTCGCATTTTGAACATAGTGGAAGAACAGAGAAAAATAGCGATTAACCGTCCATAAAGATGACATTCTAGACGCTCTCGCTTAATATTGTGACAATGATTGATACCAAAAAGAGATTTCCATGTTTTAAATACAATCTCTATTTGCCAACGTAGTGAGTAGATATCATGGACCTGTTCCATCGGAACAATTTCCCATGGTATGTTGGTAATATAAACGTTGATTTCTGTTAAACGTTTACTTTTTTCAGAGTATGTAACTCCTTTTTTCTTTTCAACATAAGTTTGCTTTTTCCTACGTTTATGAATTTGAGTTGATGTGAGTCTGTATATTACAACTCGCGAGGGTAATTTTTGTTGTCCAATATAGGCATTTCGAATTTCATAAGTATCTCCTGGTTTTATCTGATGCATAATATCTTCAAGGTTAAGTAAAACATATAAAGATTGCTTTTTTACTGTTCCATCCAGAAAGAATTCTGGAGATTCATTCTTCAGATATACTCTATTATTTAACTTCAACCGTGAAACATAGAATACACCTCGTTGATCCATCTGGTCTAAATCTTTTAGAGAAAAGTATCCTAAGTCTCGAATACATAAATCTCCTGGGCGTAAGGTATCTAAACACTCTGTACCAAAGGTTTTATCATTATTTTTACCTGGTTCCATTTGAAAATTGAGGAATTTTCCACTATGTAAATCATACTCTAGCTGAATCTTAATACCAGCTGTTTGTGCACATCCTCCTGAACCAGGATAAATAGGAGCCAAATGATTGGGGACCTGAAAAATAGTAGCATCTAAAATACGTATACGTTGAAAATAAGAAGTGTATTGATTGGAAATTTGAGAAGAATCGTTTAGTTGGCTTTTGACTAAAAGAGAAAATACACGCTGTAGAAATAAAACAGCGCATCGGTTAAAACGTTGATTAAGTCCTTCTGGACTCATGAGTGTAGCTGTATTTGCATAAAGTTGACTACATAATCGATTAAGAGAACTACTTGCTACATGTTGACTGATCCAAATACATAAAGCAGCCAAATCTTGTGCGCCATACTTACTTTTACGTTTTACAAAACCTGTCTCTTGTGCAAGTTGTTGAAGAATATGTGGGGATAGATATCGCTGTAGTTCTTCAGCAAACAAATGAAACTCATCTTGAATCGATAAATTCATACAAAAACGTCATCCTTTCTGTATATTTCTACAAAAAGAATAACGTTTTTTTCGTTTTATGGATACAATTTCTCTTTAGCTTGATGGGCCTGCAGCAGGATCCCTTTTTTCATAATGTACAGGTAATTCTATGGCAGCTGTTAGACCTCTTTGGTCCTCACCGCTTGCAAGAATTAGACGGCCATGATGGGCCTGCACAATTCTTGCCACCATCGGAATTCCTAGACCATGACCTTCCTGGACAGTCCGCTTTCTCCTTGATGAATAAGGTAATTCGGTAATCTCCGTCAAATTCTCCTTTGGGATTCCTCGTCCATTATCCTTTACAATAAAGCGATACTGGGAGCGGTCCTTAGATAGAGAGGTTTCCAATATGATTGCACATCCCTGTGGATTATGCAGTACACTATTTTGGACGAGATTACTGATTGCACGAAGAAGCAGTTTCTCGTCCCCAATGACCTGAGCCGCTTCAACAGTCAGTTTCAAATCAATGTCATAATGGTCATCCAACCCATTATTCAAAAAATCCGTGGCAACCTGTCTCGCCAAAACTGATAGACGGATGTGCTTCAAATGCAAGGGTTGCATTTCATACTCAAGCATGGAAACTAGATTCAGGTCACTTACAAGTGAGCGTAGCTTCTCGCCCTGATGCCGGATGATACCAGCCTGCTGCCTCTGCTCCTCCGGCAAGTCAAAATTATCCTCCATTTCGCTTGCATAACCGAGAATAATCGAGAGTGGAGTCCGGATATCATGAGAAATCCCGGCAATCCAGTTAGAACGAGCTTCATCTCGTGCCTTCAACGCGTCCGTTTTCTTCTGGAGCTTAGTCGACGCAGAATTAATACTTTGAGCCAAGTCACCAAATATTCCCTTGGAATCCAACTGAACCACTTCCTCCCTAGCAAGATTGTGGACTCCTGACACAAGAGGACGTATCCCTCTTATGAGACGCGTGCCAATCACAATAGAAATCAGCAGAGTTATCCCCACATTAAAGAGTAGCAGTACCCCAAGCCGCAAGGGCATCTCTCTTAACCAATCAGAAAGAAAGGCAAATTGATACTTCCAGTGGCTTTCCTTTGGATATCCGACCACAATTAGGCCATTTTCATGTTCCCAAGTATAAACAGGGTATTGCAAAAGATAATATCGCGAGAACTTAGCTACATCGACTAAATTATAAAATCTCGGAACATCATTAGGTAAATGATAATCCCATTGCACATAACCATCTTCACCAATCAACATAGCCCATGCTTGATTGTGCTGCAAAATCTTGGCGGTGTTCTCGTCCAAATGATAGTTGTTATCCTGTTTGTCTAGACTTTGAGAAATCTTCTTAAGTAAACCTTCTGGAGACATTTGTTGATTAGTTTCATTGAACACCAGAGTGCCTAGTAGTACGAAATTAAAAATAAGAACAAATATCGACACAAGGATGGTCGTCGTGACAAACCGTCGTAATATACGAGTAATCCCTTCCACTCAATATATCTCCTTCACTAGCAGTTTATATCCAAGCCCTCTGAAGGTGAGAAGATGGATTGGTTTGGAAGGATCCAGCTCAATCTTTTCACGTATCCGCCTGATATGAACCATCAATGTATTTTCGAGACCGTAGCTGTCATCTCCCCAAACAGCCTGACATAGGGCATCATTTGTAATGATTCGTCCCTGATTTTCATACAACTTCACAAGAATGGCATGCTCCTTTGCCGTCAATGGCATCTCTTTCTGTCCCCTGTGTACGACAGCGCTTTCAAGGTCTACGATCTGTTCTCCTAATTTGAATATAGATAGACGCTCTGCTACTGAGGATGAGTATACACGTTTTAGAATCGCCATGAGCCGCAATACCAGCTCGCGTGGCAGAAACGGCTTCACCATGTAATCATCCGCCCCCAAGCCCAATCCAAGTAATCGATCTTCATCCTCGCCCCGCGCGGAGAGAAAAAGGACCGGTGTGTCCGAGAACTGCCTAATGGAAGACAGTAATGAAAATCCATCACCATCAGGTAACATAACATCCAGAATTACGATATCTGGATTGTTTGCGTGGTAAATTGACAGAGCAGAAGCGCAATCAGCAGCAGTATAAATGCGAAAAAATCCATCTGTTCTTAAAAATCTTTCAATCATTATTCTGATTTCCTGTTCATCGTCCACAATTAATATTTTTTTGTCTTTTAAATTTTCCATTTTACATCACCTCATTTGATTATACACAAAAAAGGGAATTATTGGTGTTTCAATTCATATTCACCCCTTGATTCCTTTTTTAAAGCGAAACGAACACATAAGCTGGGAAAGCCTCCTGTTTCATTTTTTGACTTCACTATTTAGAACCGTATAGTACAGCAATTTTGTTTAGATATTTGGTAGGGACATTGTTTAATCGTTATGGGCGAAAAGTATTTAGTTTATCTTTGGAAGAGACATTGTACGGTAACACAAAAAATCCCATCCTTATTCAGTGTAAAAATGAATAAAGATGGAATTTTTTCTTGTTACATTATTGTTCGTAACCTGATTGCTATAGGACATTCCCTTCTTCTTTCAAATCATTATTATTCTCGATACTGCTGTTGCACCGCCTCAGGCAGCTCCTCGAAGCTAACCTCTTTCCAATACGTAACGCCCCGAATCATTGTATAATATAGCTGGACATAAGCTCCTTCTCTCAATTTCTTTCCTGCTGAAAAACTTAGTTTTTCTTTCTTTTTTTTCTCATCATAAGCAATCAACTCATAGTCATAACGGCCATTCTCACCTTGAACGCCAGATCCAGTTATCTTTGTGTAATAGACAGTTTTCCCTGCAGGATTGTCAGGTGTAAGCTTCTCCGGAGTGAAGAAGAACATCCACAAACATGCTCCAAGCACTATGATGAACCCTAGTACCAACAATATTTTTTTCATTATAAATTCCTCCTAAGCTCAATTAGGATGAAACAATGTCTTTGTTCTTTAACCTTCGGATTGACCTCGATGCAAAAATAATAACGAAAGCCATATTGATCACCCAAAACAGAAAGTTCTGCATGTCGGTCAACTTATCCTGACTCATGACACTCATACCAATGTTGAGCAATGAGAATGGGAATAATATTCCAAACTTACCAATATACATGCCTAAACCGATAAAAACCCCACACAGACTTATTCCAATCGGTGTAGCAAAGCTGCGAATCCGTAGCGACAGTCCCAATTGCAAAGCACTAATGGACAGAGAAGCATACCATCCACGTATCGCCCAATCTACAGTCTCTACAGGAAATGGGCCAGGTAAGGAGAACAAGGTGCCTATAAGCCAGTAGAGTCCCATGAACAGTCCTTGTGCGAACGAAATTAAAATACTAACGATAATCAATTTGGCAAGAAACACATTGGCAACCGACACGGGAGAAGTCATAATCATATTCCAATTTCGGTTTAAATGCTCCAGCCTACATATGTAGGAACAACAGATGGCAATCAGAATAGGTAAGAAAAAAACACCGTAAAACAGGCTGACCTGAGTCCACAAGCTGTACCAACCATTTTGCAGGGCGCCTTGGTTCAAATAATAATTCGCACTTCCAATCAACATACTTATGATTGGAAGTACAGCGATTACAAGACCAATCCGGGAATGGCTTAGTTTCAGCCATTCAGCAGAAATACTTCGTTTCATTAACTTCCCTCCTTAGATTTCCTGTCGACTTACCTGGATGCGTCCAGCGATATAAAACAGGACGGTCATAATCAACGCACCTACTACAATTTCAAAGTTCATTGGCTGTATCATATAAGAGCCCGTAGACTCGGCGTACAGATAAGTAACCGGGCTGAGCTCCAAATAGTAAGACCAAATAAAAATATGTCTAATAGCAGCCGGAAATAGCCCAGCGGTCATTCCTATAAAGCCACCCAACATACCCAAGCAAAGCGCAAAGGACTGGTTTTTGATGGAGAAAGAAATCCATTGTTGAAGTGCTGTAACAGCGAGAGTCGTTAGTAGATTACCTCCAATGAACCAGATTAGCAATTCGATAGGAAAAGTGCCAGGAAAATCCTTTATTAGTCCGAATAATATTATGAATAAGACTTGTGCAAAGATACCATACAGTAGCAGACTATTAATGCATATATACTTCGCTGCATAAAGTTGTCCACGTTCCACACTAGTAGCAACAAGCATTTTCCAAGTCGCTCCCTTATGCTCCATGTCACAAATACGTGAGACAACAACGGCCGAAATAATCGGCATAAAAAGGCCATTCATGGAAGATATACTAAAAAAAATAGATTCCCAAACGCGGTTATCCGGATTGCTTGCAATAGACCTACTAATGGACATAAAGGCCCACAGCATCTCCACAACAAGAAATAGTATAATCATGATCCATATTTTTTTTCGACGGATTTTAAAATATTCCAGTTCTAATAGTTTGATCACAAGCTCCGCTCCTTTCCTGTAAACTCCAGGAAAATATCCTCCAAGCTTTTTTTCTGCTCCTCAATCCGAGTGACAGCAATTTCATGTTCAACAAGCAATTTGTTCATTTTCGCTACTTCTGTATCCGGAAGATTGCCCAACTCAATCCGGCCACCATTGTTGACTGGACTATATCCTTGAGTGAAAAGTATCTGCTCAGCTTTGGCATTGTTCCCAGTTTTCATAAAGATGGCGTTTCTATTTTTTTTCCGCAAGTTTGTCATACTGCCTTGAAACAACAAATTTCCTTCACTAATAATACCTACTGAGGTAGCGATTTGTTCTATCTCGGAGAGTAGGTGACTGGAAAGTAATATAGTTATTCCATAGCGTGCGGGTAATGATTTAATAAGCTCCCGAATTTCACCAATGCCAGCGGGATCAAGACCATTCGTCGGCTCATCGAGAATCAGCAGCTTTGGGAAGGCGAGCAGAGCCATTGCAATTCCCAGCCGTTGCTTCATTCCTAGTGAATATTGTTCAGCTTTTTTGTCTTTCTGATTTTCTAGCCGTACGATACGAAGCGCCTCATGTATATTTTTATCTGGAACGTTCCGGAGGCGCTGCATGACTTTCATATTCTCAAGCCCTGTCAAATGTCCGTAGTAGGAGGGAGATTCAATCAGCGATCCGGTACGTTGCAGAATGGATGAGCGCTGTTTATCCAGGCTTTCCCCGAAAATTTTAATTTTCCCTTCAGAAGGATTGATGAGTCCTAACAGCATTTTTAGCGTGGTTGTTTTCCCTGCTCCGTTCGGACCCAGAAACCCGTAGATTTCTCCTTCCTGAACATGAAGATTAACTTTATTTACACAGTTAATAGCCCCATACGTTTTGGACAGGTTTTGAGTTTGTACAATAGCCGAAACACTCATATGAAAAGTCAGCTCCATTCAAGTTTTTTAGATATTTTTCTTCTCTTTCAACTGTAATGCGTCCACCTTTCTCCAGTCTAAAGAGAACCTTACATCAACCTTAAATCACTTGATTTGTATTAAAATCTTAACCAACTGTTGAATTAAAATAAAGTTTGATGATGTACTCCGTTTACCCCATTCCATCGAGAAGGAAAAGTGTCTGGGTCGCTTATCGTAGGGAATTTAGAATCCTAAACAAGGTAAAATAAACTAGCTGCTGCTTTACGTGAAATGAGAAGAATTGAAAAGAGCAATTTTATTTTTGATAATTAGGTTCACTTTTTTCGTTTTTGGGGGTATTTGCATTTCTTAGCTTGATAGCCATGGGGTAGCGTCAAGATTTTGCGAATTTACAACGTTAAGGTATAAAACCGTGTCTCAATAGGNNCCTATTGAGACACGGTTTTAACATTGTAAGTAGCTTAGCATTGTAAATCTGCATTTTCGGGACTGAACCCCTTAATCAACTTCCAATAACGATAATTATGTAAATAAGCTGTCCATATGGACAGCTTATTGTATATTTTTGCTTAGCGTGTTTTTTTCCGAAATGCTGGCGGTACCCCATCGCTATCAAGCTAATAAAACAAAATCCCCCCTAAAATAAAAAATACGTTATTCTTTCTGTAGAATCATAGGAAAGGATAACGTATTTTTTGATTTCTTCTATTCAATGTGTACGTTAATATTTACGCATGATGTGATGACTTATATTAACCTTTTATTGCTACTAAGGTAGGAGATATACCAAAAATAGGATTATAAAGTACATTTTTCTTGAGTGGCTCCAAAAGTAAAGAATCGTTGCCTTCCCTCTTAAACGGTTAACTAACCCCAATTTTTTCTATTTTGACGACATGCTCAACGCTGTGGAAAAATAAGTTTATTTTCTGTTCCTAAAAGCAGCCTTTGTATATTTTCCATATGCCTGAAAATAACCATAAACGCCATTAGGAATGCAAATATATAAAAATATAAGGTATTCTCAAAAACAGGAATAAATGAAATGACCGCGACAAGCAATGTAGCACATATTGTACCTAAAGAGACATAACGGGTTAAAGCTACTATTATCACAAAAAAGCCAAGGCATAAAAGGGCCATAACCCAGTCAATCATAAACAGTACAGCCACTGCTGTAAGTGCTCCCTTGCCTCCTTTAAACCCAAAATATACCGGCCAGTTATGCCCTATAACCACCCCTGCGCCCGCCGCTAAAAGGCTTACGCAATCTTTAGCCTCTCCCGAATAAAAGTAAACGCTAAGGAACAAGCCTATATAACAGGCAATTACCCCTTTTAATATATCTCCCGCAAGAACAAACACCGCAGCAGATTTCCCAAGTACCCTCAGAGTATTGGTAAGCCCGGCGCTTTTGCTTCCATGGCTTCTTATATCCTTGCCGTATATTTTCCCTACAATCACCGCTGTATTAAGGCTTCCTAAAAGATAACCAAAAACTAAGGCCGCAAAAATCTTTAAAATATCCATCATCACTCTTCTCCCTTTACATTATTCTGAATTTCTTTTTTTCTACATCAATACAGGGTTTTAGCATTGTTCTTCTCCAGAAAATTTTTCAATAAACTTCTACTTATTTATTCATGTTAAAAGGGCATCTACAATAAGGACGCCTTGCATGACTGAATAGTTAGAAAAATGACAGATAAAAAATCCTTCTTTAGTTACAACATTTTGGATCTAAACTGCACGCTTTCCTTCTTCTACTTCAATGATCCGATCAATTAATAAAAGGGGATAACGATGGGGAGTAATTTCTTCAATTTGTTGAATATTGAGCATGAATGTCTCTCCTTTATACCATAGCTAGATATTTTAGTTAGTTTAATTTCCAGAAGTAAAATGTTTGAATATTGACAATAATTAGTATCTAGTACTATTATTTGATTATATAACTAAGTATTGAAATGGTAAAGGGGGATAAATGTATGCAATCAAAAGCAAGAATTACAGCTATTGGTACCTATGTACCTGAAAAAAAGCTGACCAATGATGATTTAGAAAAATTAGTAGATACAAATGATGCATGGATTGTACAAAGAACTGGGATGAAGATTCAGCTTGAGTATGATTTATTAAGTGGGCAGTTCCTACATATTCATACAGGCCCAGGTAAACAACATGATCGAACCTATGGTTCTCTATGTGCCCCAACTGTGACAGCGAATGATTTATGTATCCGTGATTTAGGTTATTTTCACTTGAAAGATCTTCAACATATACAAGATAAAAAGGCATATTATATCTCACGTATCAAATCGAATACACGTATTTATCAAAAAAATCCCGACCCTGATTATTTTCAAGATGGCAGAATCAAGAAAGGTACAGAGTATATACAGATAGATATGGAAACGTTAATGAACTCTTTTCAACCAGGACAAACATGTGAAATATTCAACGCTTATGTAGGAATGAATGATAAAGTCTCAACTCGTGTGATTGTTCATCGACTAACCAAAGAACAACAACAAAAACGATTACAAGATCAAGCTGTAAGAGAAAAAAAGAAAGGAATGAAGTATTCTTCTCGTAGTAAACGACTCAGTGGTATCAATGTATATATGACAAACACCCCCTACAGATATTGTCCCGATGGGACAGGTACATGACTGGTATTCTTTGCGTTGGCAAATCGAAATTTTATTTAAAACGTGGAAGTCATTCTTTCAAATCCATCATTGTAAAAAGATAAAACCAGAACGATTGGAGTGCCATTTATATGGTCAATTGATTGCCATTCTACTCTGTTCTTCTATCATGTTTCAAATGCGCCAATTGCTCCTCATGAAGAAAAAACGAGAGCTTAGTGAGTATAAAGCAATATATATGATTAAAGATTATTTTCTTCTTCTATTCCAAACTATTCAAAAAGACACCCAAGAGCTATCAAAGGTGTTACTTCGCCTGTTCAATCTCCTACAGCAAAACGGCCAGAAATCACATTGTTATGAGAAGAAAACAGTCTTTGATATATTAGGTGTCGTTTACAATTGTACCCTGTCTGATAATCAAGTCGCTTAAAGTAAAAAAAATGAAACCCGTTAGGGTTTATTTCGTATGCAAAGCTTTAAATTCCCTATACGTAGTCTTTAGAAAAAAGAAACAACCCTTATTATAATTGACATTGTATAAACTTAGCTTGATAGCGATGTGGCGGTACCCCTATAGGTACACTTGCAAGTATATTTATAAATGTACTTATAAGTGAATTATTTATATTCCTGTCTATATAATTTAAACGAATAAATAGCTCCAATGAAGAATACAAAGGCTTCAAACAATATAAAGATTTGACGGAAATTCTCAATATCTTTACCAACTAGAGAAATAAATATAGCATTCATTAGAATTTGAGTAGTAAACATACGAGAAGTAATTTTTAAATAAATAGCATTTGTTCTTTCATCTTGTTTACCAATTTTTTTGTAAATAATAATAAGTGCAATTACTGAACCCAAAAATAGAAGTGCTGTAAGTCCTACAACGATATTAAAATTGGCTGTACTTTCTAACATCCATTTATTTAATAGATCAATCATTATTATCTTCCTTTCCTACATAAGAGAATATTTCGTTCTTCTTTTTCACTATAATAAAAAAAGAAAAAGGAAAACATCGAACTTTCTTACAAACATTCGTGTATTCTTACAGTTTTGTCATTTTATAAATTTATTCATTGTCTTGCCTTTCCCTATTTTCTTTGGAAAACATAGTGAATTACGAGAAAGAACGCTACAAGATCCACTTTCGAGAACTATAATTATGTAAACACAAAAGTCCTCCAGTTAAACAATCCGGAGGACTTTTAATAGTTTTCTAAGTTATCTTCCAAATACACTCAATCCTAAATAAATCAAACTATAACTAATTAAAGCACTTGCAAGCATCAAACCTATTTTTAATAATTTGTCTTTTATATTCGGCTTTGCTTCACTTACAGGTTTTCCCTCTATAAAATCAACTATTTGACGATAAGTTTTTAAATTATGCTCTTTTTTCAAGTTTTCAAGCTTCGATGATGAAAACATAAGCAAAATCGTAAGTACCACAGGTATTATAAGACCATAATAACCAAAAAAGTAAAATACAGGTGCAATAGAAATAGGAAGCATAAACATTAATGCTAACATGATGTAACTCCACTTAAAGAAAGCTGATTTTTGAAGTTCTTCTTTCATGATCTTTACATCTCCTTTAACTAAATCATCTAGGGAGACATTAAAAAGAATACTCATCATTAATAAATTGTGAATATCTGGATAGTTTCTTTCATTTTCCCAGTTAGAAATAGACTGTCTGGAAACATGAATTTTTTCTGCTAACTTCTCTTGGGACATATTATCCCGTTTACGAAAATATTGTATTTGTCTACCAATGTTCATCTATACATCTCCCTTAAGTTTGAGGTTAAGTTAAAGGCTAATTAAAGACTACCAAATTTCTTTATAATAACGTGATTCTAAGGTGTAAAAATGTTTTATCATGCAATTTCCACTTTATTTTTTACTTCCTACAACGATAATTATATAAATAAGCTGCCTATATGGGCAGCTTATTGTATTTATGGCTTAGCGTGATTTTTTTCGAAAAACTGGCGATATTCCTACTAGATTTAATTTGAGGTTTACAATCTATTAATCAAAGAAATTATTCAACTCTTTACTCATAACGTTCGATGTTTTTTGCTTTGGTTTCTCGATTTTACTAAGCAGAGACTGCGAAGTGTTTTTCTTATTTTTTTGCTGAGATTTTAAGTGCCCTTGACGTTCTTTATAACTCATAGGTTTATATTCTAATTGCTTCTCATCCTTTTTCGAATGTTCTTCTAGATTTTTTTCTAAGTTTTCTTGAACCGTAATACTAATAGATTCGTAAACTTTTGCTACATCTTCATCTAGCTTATTTTCTTCGGTATGATTAAGCGTTTCTTCAATTGGAACTGTGTTGATTTCTACTTGTGTTTCTTCCGACTCTGTTATTGTAACGGGAAGTCCATCAGATGCGAATTCTTCAAACAGTGGTTCAGTCTCATCAGGAATCTCGGAATGAATAATGGAATCTTTATTCCAATCTTGCTCTAACATAGTAATAGATAATTCTTTGTTTATTTCTGCTACTTCCATGTTTATTTCATAGCATTCGTCCATAGGAGGTAATTCTATATCTATGATTTCTTCTTTATCTTCTATCACGAATGGTTCTTTTATTTCAGTGCTTATACTTTCTAAATGTGTTTCTTCTGCTATAACAGGCAGTTCATTATTTCGTTGTAGAGCTTCTATTAATCTCGATGCACGTGTATAACTAATTTTAAATGTGTCTTGTAGTACAGATATAGAGGCACTTCCCGATTCTTTCACAAAACTTAAAACATCGTCGTATAGAATATCCTTAAAGCAGCTAGTCTCCTCTTGTACGGATCCTTGGTCTTCGCTTCCAATCCTTACTTCCTGTGGAATTGTATTATCAGATGAATGAGTAGTATTAACACTTGTTTCTTCAAGCAAACTACTATTATTTGAAATTAATACTTTACGAGGTCCATCCCCTGTGTAAGAACTTACAACTTGATTTTGTTCTAATTTCTCAATACATTGCATAGCCTTCATATAGCCAATCTTGAATTTTTTTTGCAGAAGAGATGACGAGACTTGTTGTGATTCAATAATAAATTTTTTAATATCTTCATACAACTTCTTTTCAGATTCATCATCAGCATTTCCATGCTGGTTCATAGCTGCGGGATCATTAGATAAGGTTTCATTTTGAGACTTGTGTTCCTTATAATCTTCTATCGATACAATGTGTTGCTGCTCCCCGCTTGTTTCCATGGAGTTATTCTGTTTAACCTCACCTTCTTGGATAGGTGGTAATGGTTGTATTTGCTTCATGTTTTCTGCATCTACATGCTTCATAGGATTTGCTTTTTCAATAGATTCACTAATAAGGCGAAGACGCTCATTTTCCCAATATTCACCTGTTTTTGTATCTACTTGAATGATTGCTTGGGCAAATTCTTCCTTTGGTACAAAGTTACTTGTAATTTGTTGTACAGGTTGCACATGATTATCTTGTACGATACGAGCAGCACAAATGAATGCACCTTGTGCCATGATATCCCCTGGTGACATAACAACTTCTTTTGTTTTCTGGTAGGTTGATCCTAATCGACTAACTGGATTCTCTTGCATAGGAGAAATACCCTGTTCGGATTCTGCCTCTTTAAATTCCTCTTTTTCACCAAACATATCAGAGAAAACTTTTGCATCATATGGTGTTACATCTCCAAATATCATTTTGTTACGGAACGAACCTAGTAAAGTAAACATGTATTGCTCTGTGAAGTCGAGAGCTAATTGCGATAGTGTTTGGCTAGCAATTGTTAGAATTACTTTATATTTACGAGATTGTGCAGGGAATTCTTTAAACGGCCGCACAACGTAATCCGGGAACTCATCGACAATAATATGATGGTAAGGTGAGACGTTTGGTTCTCTACGGAATACCGCATTCTGCATACTAAGCAATACAAATTTTCCTAATACGTTTGAAAGGTCTGCTAATTCCCCTTTCGCAGTATTAACAAGTAGAATGCCACCCTGCTCTAAATGGACATCAAAATCAAAATCAGATTTTCCAAATAAAACACGTCTTATTAAAACGTTAGAAGCTAAATCTTTTAAGATGTTGCGTAAACCTTTTACATATTCTTCTTCTCTGTCATAATGCATCGGTTGTCCGCGGTGTTTTCCTAATTTATAAACCGCTGGTTCACCTTGAAAATCCATTTTTTCACGAATGGTATTATCAAACCATTCATCAATACCTTTTATAATTTTATATTCATTTTTTTGATCACGTGAAGCTGCTCCACTTTGAACAAAATCATATAACTTCTCGACCTGTACCTTTAATAGTTTATGCATACGGTGAACACGTTCTACATCGTCATACATCTCAATCAAATCGTCGAAAGTGACATCTTTTTGCGGGTTATGAAGCTTTAATAAATAGATGTGTTGTTTAAGGTGGTTACGTTGAGCTTGTTCAAAGAATGCATTGTTAGATTCAGACAAACCTTGAATAACCATTGCAAAAACCTCTGCTACTTTATCAACTGGTCCCCGCAGAATGTTTATATTTTTGGTATCAGGATTAGTTGGATCAATGTAATAAACCGAGCTTGCTGGAATCTTATGTGCCTGTACCAATTTAAATACTTTTTGACATAAATCATTACTGGGTTCAATAACAGTGACACCATTTAAAAATGTCCCTTTTACTTCTTCAGTATCATAATCCTTCTTTTTATAAGCAGTTTCAAACTTATTTATGAAACGCACCATCCAATGTAAATCTTGATTTATCATAGGAATAATTAAACTTGATGTTTTACCAGAACCAATTGGACCAATAATGATACCATTTAACGTTCTATCTTTCCCTTTAATCCGGACCATTTCTTTATGTTCAATATGCGGTCCAATTTCTACATCAGGATATATTTGTTCTTCTTGGCTATTAAACCATTTTTGTAACTTATGATTTTTATATTCGTATTTTTGTACCCACTTTAATATCTCTTCTCGGTAACGGACAATATGGCCACTATACCAAAGTGTAAATAAAATCATAAATACTGTAGGTAAAAATACAAAAATCATAGTGAGTGTGTGAAAATTCCCTGTTAAAACATGACCTAAGGCCTCATACTCACCAAAATTTAAATGCTTTGATTTATCCGTAAGATATGGAATAACCTTTGCATGGATCGGAGCAGTTGCAAACCATAAAAATTGAATATCAACTGCAATATGAGAAGCAATCAAAATTATTAATTTCCCATTTTTCACATGCAAAGCAGGAATACGGCTGTAAAACCTAAAGCTGAACTCTCCTAATAGCAAAGAAAAGAACATTAAAACGAGCGGTATATATGTAATTTCTATAGGATAAGACGCTGGTTCAAATGCATAGTAGAGTAACTTGGTGTAGTTTACTAAACCGAATCCAAACGAAAGAATAAATCCGCTAATTAAGCCGATTGTAGTAAATAACGGTAATCGTTGTTTAAATGTCTCCATATAGGCTCACCTACTACTTACAGATATAGTTGAGCTTTATGTTTAAACTGGAATCGATTATTGAATTCTGGTTGGAATAGTTCCTTTGATTTTTCGAGAAAGAATTTTGCAGCATCTTCAGTTTGCTTTAAATATAAATCAATACTCTCTCTTTCACAGAGTTGGTTGTATTCTTCTTGAGAAAGTACCGCGATATTCACCTCAATTTTTTTATTCGTTGCCGTTTCAATTATGACATCGTACCAATAGAAATTTGGCTTCCCTGGAATTTGGATATCTTGAAGAGAAACACTAAACGTTGCTCCCTCTTCTGTTATATGATTAAGGACTAGTTCGGGGTTTTTAAATGCTTCTCTAGCAGACAGCACTCCTCCATTATTTGTTGCAAATTGTATAACCATTGCCTTTTTCCACCTTTCTCCATATAAAAAAAGGCAAGCGACACCCACTGTAAAAACAGCGTGTGTCGCTTGCCTTAAATTCATATGTTCTGATTTGATTGTATTTTTGAATGTTTGTTCAAACGTTATTCTAACACCTTAAAAATTAAAAATCAATAAAATCGTATACAAGTATATAAAAAATAAACGATTAGTATAATTCTACAAGTTTACGTCTTTTTGGATGAATGTTATTTGCAGTACGTGCCATAATCTGTTCATCTGCGTCGAGAGTAACATCTTCATTCTGGAGGGATAGCAGTAATACGTTGTCATAAGTGTCCATTAAAAGTATATCTCTAGCCTTTTTACGCTTTGGATAGATCACAACAAGTGGTACTCCCTCATCACCTTCTCTTCTAGAAAACACAACATCGTCTAATCTAGCAATCATGCGGTAATCATTTTCATTCCCAAAAATAAAGAAGAAATCCTGCATAGCATCTTTATCTCTTCTATACGTGCGTCTAAGACCACCATCTATTGTTTCTTTAAAGGTTTGAACTTTTTCAACAAATGCGTAACGCCAATCGGCATCGCCTACTGCACGTTGAGATAAAGGTAAAAGGATATCTTGTTCAAAGTTTTGATTATCATCTATTCCTAGAATGATATCTGAAATAACATCTCCAGCTTCTTTCAAAGAGCAGATGTGCATATTTAGATTTGGTAGATTCATTAAAAGTTCATGATACTCTCGCATAGAAAACAAGAGATTTTTCATACGTACGTATGGTGGTTCTCCATCTTTTGCAAGGAACATCGACTTGTCATACATAACAAAAACAACCGTTACATTCTTATCCGTTTTTTGCGCGTAATCTATGTACTTTCCTACTTTTTCAACTAAAGTAGCATTAGTTTCTTTACACATATCCATCTCAATATAAATATTTTTATTATGATATGAAATGTGTTCATCAGGAATCAAAGGTAACTGAGTCTCTTGAATTGTCATGTTTTTCTTTAGGTAATAGGAACGGATATCTAACTCATTTAATATTTCATTACTAAATGTCTTTTTAGTAATAGCTAGTAGAGTACGTACAAAAACTTCACGTGCACATAAAGTATGAAGTGTAATTACACGTGAATATCTTTTTTTAGAAACGTTTGGTGGAAGCTTTCCTATTTTTTGTAAGAATTCAATAGTTTTTTCTTTTAAAGAGAATGAAGCTCGTTTTGTTATACTATCCTCCCTTTTATCAATCTTTTTAGTTAGGACAGCACCGTATTTTGAGTATCGATCTAGCTTTGTGAATATGCTGGCTTCTGAATATTCTCTTCTCTCAAACGCACTATATAACGTTGTGATTTGTCTTGTTGTAAGAGCTCTTTTGTAATATAAAACTGTAAAAACAAATATGTCTGCTTCTTTTAGATAAAAATATTTCTGGGTACCTGCCCTTTTATATTTATACACTTTCTGCGGCACTATATACACCCCTTATTTATAATTAAATTTAAACAAAATCAGTAGTGTTTTATATACTATTACATCTAAATATTGATTGTAAAATAAAAAAAAATGAATTTGAGAATTTCTTTTCTAGAGATACCTATTCTTGTACCCCAGAGTTGGAGTGACAATGATCTTTCAAAATCTATAGTAAATCATTAGGCTCATGGGGTTTACTAGATTCCCCTGATTGTTAGGACGAAGTACTACTAGGTAACTAACAATTACTCAGGAAAAAGTTACTAATAAAGTGATACTATGCCGTCCTAACACGAAGCCGATTAAGATATTAAAATTTTGATGGATTACAATTATTCAAAAATTATAAAAGGATTTTGGGAATAAAGGGTGATTTTCTTTATTTATTATTAGATTGGATGTTTATTTTTAATACTAGTTTATCTTAGGAATTTAATTTTTAGTTTCCCTCTCTCGTGTTGAAACGGCGATTTAGTAAGAGGAAAATTAATGTTATTTCTAGCTTATCAATGGTACATTTCAAGTACATTCATAGGTTGTGTATATTAATCTAAGTTCTATAGAATTCTCATTCACTAAATTGTAAACCTATGTAATAAACTTGAGGAACCGTTTTTTTGTTTATATGAAATTGATAGAGTAAGAATGTTAGAAAGATCTAAGCAAAGTTTCAATTAGTTTAATCTATAAAGTATTTAACTAAATAACCTGTTGATTTTGTGGATATGATGTTAACAATCGTCCTTAATAAACTTTTAAGAGTTACTGAAATTGATAAGAAATCGGGTTCGTATATAGACCGCCCTTTTTTTATTACACATATATTTAGGTGAATTAGTAACACGATTAACATAACATTAACAATCTCTGATTTAACAAGAAGTGAACTGTGTAAAAGAATAAGCATTTATCAACATAAATACATGAGTGTAGTGCAAATTCTTAAAATACAGGCGTTTTTCATCATTTATATGCAAAGCTTATATGTAAAACTTATATATAAGCTTTGCATATGCACTTTATTATGTTTTGTTTATATATAATTGACAATTAAGGAGGTATTAGTTGTTGAAATATATAGTGTTATATATACAATGTATATATAAGTTGTGTATGTAAGGTGTATAAGATTATAATTAGATGATATATAGGTTTTTTGATGATAAAATAAAATCTTTTTTTATGTTTTTATTTCATGTAATCATAATGGTAAAAAAAATATTATAAAAATGTAAATTACATGAAGTGTCAAATTGACATATCATATGTACGCTTTGTATATACGTCGCATAGAAGAGTCTATGGGAAATATAGATTGTTTCTATTAGATGATATATAAAACTTATATAGAAAGTGTATATATACGTTTTATATAGAATGACTTGATATACGGTGTATAATGATGTACTATGTTCCTAGGAATAATTAACCAATGTTTTAGGGGGGGACAACTTGAACGAAACATTAAGTGAAAAATATCAAACAATTAAGTTTACAGATGAAGTAGTAAACATGTTTGCTGATATTCTTGAACAAGACGAGATACTATATAGTGTATTTCTATACATAGGAAACGTAGTAAATAAACAATTTCAAGAGACAAAATACATGAGGGGCATATCCATTAATGAAATAGTGGAAAATGTAGTTATAGACAGGCGAGTAAAGAAAACAAAAGGAAAATCTTATTCATTAGAGGTTGAACGTACAAATATATCAAGACGTTCAGCTGAAATAAGTGTAAGTACATTATCATCAATGTCTTTAATTTATGAAAAGACTATGCATCCATATAAATTTTTAATCTCTACTTATAGAGGACAACAAGTACTTATTGAGTTAGGGAAAAGAAAAAAAGTGAATAAGGAGAGATAAAATAATGGCAAAAAACTTCTTAAAGAATGAAGTAGCAGTTAAAATGACGATGGTTGGTTTTGGTCAAGCTGGTACTAGAATGGTAGACAAATTTGCGGAGTATAAGCATACAGATGGGACAGCAGTATATAACTGCTTAGCACTAAATAGTAATGACGGAGATCTAGCTGAATTAAAAAATGTACCCAAAAGCAATCAGGTTTCACTTAAATTAGGTGGCTTAGGTAAAAACCCAGAGCGCGCGGTTAAAGTTCTAGATTCAAATGAGGAAGCAAAAGAAAAATTAAAAGACTTTATCACTGAACGTGTAAGGCCATCGGATGAACTTGTTCTATTTTTTGCTGGATTAGGTGGAGGAACAGGAACTTCTACAATAATTAAGGCTATTGAAGAATTTTCGGCATTTCATAACAAACCGATAATTAGGAAAGAGTTACAAAAGGTTGCACAACAATATCCAATGGCTGAGATTAAAGCAAATCAAGCAAAATTTGCAAGAATAGCCTTTGAAAATGCTATTGAGCGTAAAGATTTTATTAAAATGGGAATTGTGGTGACACTTCCTGTCCGAGCTGATGGGCCAGATGTACTACGACAAGTAAATAAATTTTCACAAGAGATTTGGAAACTAGCGAATGACAAATCTAAAGGTGTAGCATTTGTAGTATTTGCTGATAACCAGCACTTTTATGATGAATTTAAGGAATTAAATGAAAATGAGAAAAAAGGTATTGCTAATTCCAGAGACTATGCAAATCAACGAATTAGTGAGATTATTCATGAGTTAAACACTGCTGCTAATGGTTCTGGAACTTCTGTAATACTGGACTCTCAAGACTTTAAACGTATTTTACTAGAAAAAACGGGCTGCTTAGTAATTAATAAAGTTTCTCGTAATATGAACCAAATAGAAAATAGTCATGCGATTATAGATATGTTCCAAGAGTCATTAAGAGGAAGTTCATTCCACCATCCAATTGATTTAATGAAAAGAAATAATGATGGTTCTGTTGAAGCATCGAAAGTACATCATTTTGGTATGTTGGCTATTTTGGATGAGCAAAAAAACATTGATGATTCCTTTATGGATGACGCTAAAGTAGAAGTTTCAAATAATCTACCTATAAATGGTACTGTATTTAATGGATATCTAATAAGTAAAAATGATTTCTTAGGAAGCGTGTATACGTTCTATAAAACTGATGCGTTACCATCAAGGTTATCTAAAGGGTTAGTAGAAGAATTTAATGAGTTTAAGGAAAGACAAAGTCAAATTCAATATACAAAGTCCCGAATTAGTACAATAGAGAGTATAGATGAGGATGAAGATTTAGGATTTGCGTTTGGAGATTTTATTGACATGGGGAGTGATGAAGAAGATAAAAATTCTGGGATAAATGAAGATGATGAATTAGCAGATTTTCTAGATCCAGATAAGATGTTTGGTACAACAAAATAATAAAAAAGTCTGGATAAACATCCAGACTTTTTTATTATTCTACAGCATTCATAAGAGATTTTATATAATCAATAATATTATCTTGTATGTACTGCTCAATGAAGAGTTGCTTTTTACTCAAATCTTCCTCTTTTTTAAACCAACCTGCTTTCCTAGTACGTTCCTCTTCAGGTTTACTATTCCACAGATTTTCTGCTTGTTTTCTTAATTCTTGTCGTGCTCTGTGCTCAATAATAAAATTATCAAGTCTATCTTGACGTTGACGCAATTTTATCGTTTCTTCATCCTCTGGCTGTGGCAATTGTTTAAGTATACTCTCCATTCTCTCTTCATAACGAGACTCAATATGTTTTATTTTCTCTTCTAACTGTTTAGATACCATTTTTTCGATGATTTCTGCAGTAGCCTGAAGGTTTAATTCAGTAGATACCTCATTTGATTGATTCTCTGGTGATACAGGTCTTAAATCAAATTGGTGTGGTAAAAGGTCAATAATTGCATCTAAAGACCATTTCTCATCCCTTTTTAGTTTAATAAATAGAGCGATTTCAAGATCTAATGCATTGTAGAGTTTTTCATTGGTATTTTGAGTTCTTAACGTTTCGTGAAGTCCTTTTTCCTCTAGAATATTGAACCAATTATAAACAGTATTATGATGACGTCCAACTAGTTTAGAGAATTCAGTTATTCGCCATGCTTTTTCAAAAACATTATCAGTTAATATATCATCATCGTTAATTTGATGGTCTTGTGATTCGTTTTTTTGTTCAATCATTGTAACTACCTCCTTAAAAATCAATGCATGAACACCCAATCTGAAATTAACATGTGAACTGAAATTAACATGTTAGGCAGTATTGTGGTGATATTCATATAAATCCCTATACACCCAGTGACTCATATGAAATCTGAAATTAACATGTTAGCATGTTCTTGTTGACAGAACATTAACTATAAATGCGAGAATATGCTTGGTTTATTAGTGTTATTATTAACTTCAAGTATATAAATGGTAATGTGCTATCAACGAAAATCTCGATTCTTTACATTAGTGAGATCAATGATAGTTGCTATGAGATTAACAAAACACGTTACTTAATACTAATGATAAGGAAATATAGTTGTTTTGTAAACAAGTTATAAGGAGATAATCATTGATAGTGAAGAAAAAAGTAGATTTAAGCTAGGGAGTTTAAATTGTAGTGTATAATTGTTAGAAATAAAGATAATAATATTACTAAATTAGTAGTATGTTATGAGGTCAAATATATTTAGAATATAGGATCGCCATCAACATAAATAAACTATGAGATTCAATACCCACTCCATGCTGCATGGAATATTTGAGATGGTTTTATGTGGTTACGGTAATTCTGGTGTTTTTAAACGTCCTAAAGACATCATTCATCTAATTTTAAACAACATATTCCATATTATAGTAGTGTCTTCCTGTTTAGAGGTAATTCTAACTCAGAATTGACATTAACATGAAATCCAACATTAATATAGAAAGTATAATGAGAAAAGGAATTCACTTAGATGTCAATGTCTTGTTAACTAACCATTGATTTAGTCCTACTTATATTTGCGGTTTTGTTTCACAATATGAAAGGATACATATTGTGTGTGAATAAAGAGTATGAAATCAACGTATCTACCAGCTATTGGACGATACGATTAAGAAGACTTTTAACATTATCATTAACATAAGATTGACATTTTTAAAGCCCATTATACCTATTATCAAATGCATATCAACCGAAAAGATTAAAATATTAACACTATAGTTTTAAAAGGTTTATTTATAGATGGAACTCTGTATTTCATTAGAAGTTTTATGTTTTTTAGTAATTCATGCGTTATAGTTTCAAGTTGCTGGTTCTCTGGCTATTTATAATATGTTCTACTAAGAAGTATTACTTTAAAAGGATAACAACGATATCAAATGGTAGCATGCATACAAAATACCTAAAATATTGATATGACATTAACATTTTTCCTGCGAATTTCGATAACATGTTAATGTCGGTTGATATGTCAATGTGATTAATTTCTAAAGAAAGCCTGAATTGTTTACATGACATTAATATCGCTTTTGATATTGTTTAGTTTTGAAAATTTGATTGAACATATATGTTTTAAGTTTTTTTGTATGAAACCACACGATCGTATTTAAGCAACTTCTTATATATAGCAATATGCTGAAAATTGTTTGATTGATAGGAGAAAACTTATTTAAATGAAGATGAGGAAAATTTGAATCTATATTTTTAATAGGATGTTAATGATATTGAGTGAATGTGTGTACTTGCTGCTTAGAAAATATTGATATGACATTGATATTTTCTGTTAAGTTTTCGATTACATGTTAATGTCGGTTGATATATTAATGTGAGTCGATTTTATAAAACGTAATTTTGCTGTGCACATAACATTAATATGGAGAATTATATATTAATGTTATGTGAATTCGAATTTATATAATGATTGTAAGATTTTCATGTAAAAACTCCGGATCTTTTGTAAGTAAGTTTCTGAAAATTAAGGTTATCCTAGGGGGTTCTCTAAATGAAAGAGAGAAGAACTTAAATGCATATTATTAATTATAAAAGTTATCTATGATGCAAATCCAGTTGTTATGTAGAATTATTATGGGATTATTTTATAAAAATTAAACGTGAAGAGGTATTGACATTTAATTTTTATAAAGATAATCTTGTACATGAATATTAATTGCAAAAGGGTTATATACGAATAAATAAAATTGAAATTTTTGCTAAACGGACGCACCGAAGGCACATAACCTGCCAATGGTGTGTCTTTTTTATTTTTGGGAGAGGAGTAAAAGGAAACTATGAATACGCACTTAAAATTTTCTGAACAAAGTCTTAATATTCATGGGGTTAAATTTTTTGATGGGCTATTAAACATCGTAAAACTAGAAAATGAAAGAAAAGAGTTACCATCTTCAGCTTTAGCTACTTACATCTTGCTTCACTTTGAATGCAATGATATAGGAATGCTACCACGTGAATTTCAAATAATGGATCTTGCTAAAAAAAGCGGGATTCCCTACACAACAATTTATACAGGGTTTCAAGTTTGTTTGGAGCGTAGACTCGTAAAAGAAACACCTGTTGGAAATCGTACCGTATATGAAATCGTAGATTATGCGTTGTATAACCACACTACAGCAGAAACTGCAAATATGACAGGTATATCGCTATCGTATTTCCGTATTCCATTTCACTTAATTCAAACGACTATAATGAGTAGTCTAGTAAAGGCTCGTGATAATAGAGGTATTATATTTCTTTTAGATTTAATCAATACTTTTTCAAGAAAAGTGGGTATGGAGCATTATAAACATAGAATTGAGGAGTTTCAGATTACAAGAAAGATGTCTTTCTTAAAAGAGAGATTAAATCGTAATGCAAAAAAAGTAAGACAATACATAGAAATTATTAACCCCATTGTGCAATTTACTGCAATTGATTCTAAAGAGAAGAAATCTAATGAAACAAGAATTACAAGTATAAGAAAACAGGTAAAACAAATCATCATTGAGAAGTTCAACGTTGTATTTTCTTCAAACTGCTTAATTGAGAATGATAAAAAAGAATTACATAGACCAGTAGCGAAGTGCAGAAAAGAAGCGGTGTCTCGTTTAAAACACATGGGACAGGCGTTACGAAAAAAAGATAAAGAAAATATAATGACCGCATTTAGACAAGAGATTGTTGATATCGCGATCTATTTACCAACAAAACAAAAACAAAGTGAATTACTAATTTACGCAATGACTTATGCATTAGATCAAGTTGAAAGTTGTATGGAACAGCAAGAAATGTTCTCTATTCCAGCATTTATGCGTGTTAAGTTTAGAGAGTCTTGGATAGGTTTTAAGGAAAAAAACTTGTCTACAGGGGAAAAACACGATGCAATGATAAATTATCATAAGAAGAATAGTGTTTATCCGGAATTCATGTGATTTTTTAAAAAATATATATGGCAGCCCTTGTTAAAAATTCACATAAAAGCAAGGGTTATTTGGCATGTTCTTTACTTAGAAGACATGCTTTTTTATTTAGGGAAATATATCTATAAGCATTTTAACGAAAGCATATAATCGTTTTATGCTATGTTTCGTTACGATTCAGTTTGTTAAAAATTCGATTCAATACTTGTGGTTATCTTAATAATATTATTCTGTTCTTGTCAATTCTGAGTAATATGGTATTTAACTTCTTAATTTGTGATTACTATGATGTAGAGATTGTATGTATTGGGGATATTACGATAGAGAATTTAGCTTAATATCAAGGAACATATGTAATACAAGGCTTTAGAGTTCTTTGCTATATCTCTTTATAATTAATAATTGAGTTTAGCTATATATAGTTCTTGTTGTTTGTATATAAAATACTTGTGATTATTTATATTTAATTACTTGTATTTTTTTAGATTAAATACATAGAAAAATAGAAAGAGGGACTAAATATAAAATCCCAAGGATTTAATTAATCTATTGACTTTTAAAATTCATAGGGGTATTCTTATACGTGAACGACAATTAATTAAGAGAAATATACAAATTAATAGATTTATTTTCTAGCTAAACGGACACACCGAAGGCACATAACCTGCCATCGGTGTGTCTTTTTTTTGTATAAATAACAAGAAAAGGGAGAATTTGAAACTATGAACGAAATTGTGAACATGAGTAAGGAACGATTTAAAAAGTATTGTGAGGACAATGCAGCATTTGAAGAGGATATTAGTCGCATTATTAGTCACTACTTTTTATTACTAGGGAATAAGGCAAATATCTTACAGGAAAGAGAATTTAATAACGAAATTGAAGAAAAAACGTTTAAAAATAATGTGAAACGTTTTGAAACGCTATTCCCTGCAGCTGTTAAGAATGCATTTTTAAAAGGATATCAATTATGCCTTGAGTTTATACATCATCCTGAAACACAAATTCCTGAGAATCTATATACTGATCCGAATTTTATAAAAGATATTCCTTTTGCCTTAGCAAATGCATCTGAATATGAATTGTACGAAATCATTCGTACAGATGAAACACAGGAATTTAGTGTATTTGCTATACGAACATATGAGGGAATTCGTCCATTGTTAGAACAAGTATTTTGCGAAGTTGCATTCACTGGTGCTGAATATGCTTTTGAACATGAGCGATTGGAAAAAGGACTTGAATTAAAGAAAGGTAATAGTACCTCGTTAACCAAAGTTCCTGTAGATCGTCTTTTCTCTATTACGCCTTCTGTTAATGGAGTTGTTGTACATGCGGAAGAACATTGCGAGATTTGGAATTTAAATTGGAATAGCAAAGTAACAATCGATAATCCTTTTGTTGAGCTTGCTGAGGTTACATTTATTCATCAAACAAAGGATATGATTCAAAAAAATATTGAAAATGGTGTTTTATACTACAGCATTCTTTATATTGATACGCCTTTACATGAGATACAAGATCGTTTAGAAATACGAGTAAAACTAAATTCTGATTTTGGGGCTCCACGTCCAATTGAACAAGTTGAAATGGAGTATATACTGAACGAGATTATTGGGAAGGTTCATCTTCAGGCACAGATTCCAACCGAAAACATGATTTTAATCCAACGTTAGAGTTTGTAGGAGGTTAGCTATGGTGAAGAAAATTGTATTAGCTATTAGTGATACTGTATATACGGCATATTTACGTGAGGATTTTATTGGTGCGGGATTTGAAGTAGCTGATAGTGATGTGATGCACATCAAGTATCTAGATGAAATTCTAGATACGGAACAACCCAATATTTTATGTATTAATGACAAACGTTTAAATATTGATGCGGGACAAGAAGATAAACGGGAATTAATTATTTTACAGAAGTTAAGGGATATTCGCTTTAATCGGGATATTCGTATTGTGGTATTTACAGAGCGTGAAAATGATGATGAGTTTTTGGCGAAACTGATTTATCTAGGTATCTATGACATTTTTAACTCTCGTAAAATTGATATTGATAATAAAGTTATCCCGCAGCTGCTACAGAAGTCGGATATTAAAAATGTAGCGGAAATTGTAGGAGCAAGTCAGGCACCCCAACAAACAAAGTTGCCTGAGGTTCCTGCTGATAAGCAAGAAGAGGAAGTATCAAGTGAAATAGAGGAAGATGGCAACAGTGAACCTGCCTCTATTTCCAACAAATTATTTAAAAACAAACAAAAGCGTAAGTCTGTCCCAGAGGAGACGCCAAAAGCACCTATTATAAAAAAACAATATAAATTGGCTTTTGAGCCGGTATATGAAAAACAAATAGGTATTGCTATTCCTAGAAGAACAATTGTTGTGGCCAGCATGAATAGAAGAAGTGGTGCTACTTTTGTTTCACATCTTTTAGCTGCTTACTTAAATGAATTACAGATTGATGTGAATTATATAGAGAATCTTTATGATGATGGCTATACGTATCCGTTACTAAAGGGATATACGGAAGCACCAGAAAATTATCGTAGTGAATTTATGTTGCAGAGATATAAAGAGATGTTACAGAAGGAATCTGATATATTATCAATTCCAAAATGGAAGCAAGGAAAAATAAATTATATCGTAAAGAATCCTATAGTGGACCAAGAGCTAAAAATGGAAACAGAGCATGACTTTGACCATTTTATTAAGGTTTTATTGGCAAACCAAGAAGCACCTATATCTATTGTTGATGCGGGTTACGATTGGGATAAAGATTTATACCATGAAATATGCGAAATGGCAGATTATATATTCTTTGTAGCGGAACCAGATCTGCATCAATTGCTAAAGATAGCACATCCCCTTACATCAAAAGAGAGAAAGCTCGTTTCTTACTTAGCTTTAGAGAAAACGAGAATCATTGGGAATAAGTTTTCTTCTGCCCTTTTAAAGAATGAAGTAGTAGAAGAATGTTTTGGAGAGAAGTTATTAACTGCTTTAGCGCCATATGGGATAGAAGATGTATTTGAATCTCAATTAAATAGTAGTACGTTACTATCTAGTCGGAACTATTATAAAGAGCTTGAAGGAATAATGAAGGAAATAGCAGAGTTATTGCTACCAAAACAATTGTTGAGCCAAAAGAAAAGTTCCATTTTAAGTGGTTTTCGATTTCGGAAGTCTGAAAATTAAGGAGGTGTGAAAAGCGATGCAAAAGTTTATTATAGGTGCTGCCTCATTATTATTATGTGTTGGCTGTTTATTCTTAATGACGGATATGATTATTGGCGATACAACACACGCAGATAATAAGTCTGCATTAGAACGTGCTGGAAGTACAGCGATGGATAAAGCCGTAAAAGTAGGTGTTTTACGGGCACAAGAAGAAATTGCTATTGAACCAGCAATCGCAAAGAAAGAGTTTGAAAAGTCTTATAAACAAAATGCAACATTTAAGGATCCGGCATCAAAACGAGAGTTTTCTGTACATGCTGTACAAGAGCAACCTGCAATGATTGCGGTTGAAGGAGAAGCCGAGACTGCTAGTTATACTAAACAATTTGATGAAAAGAAAGGCAGCATTAAAAGTAACGCAAAACACATATTTATTTATGAAGCAGATTCTGACAACAAGAAAGCTGGAGGAAACGTGAAATAAATAAGAAAAAGTAGGTGTGTAAGAAATGCAAAATACAGTAACAACAGCGCTTTTTCTAACGCTTTCTTTATTATTGATAACCCTTATACCAGAGGGTGTACTGTATGGAATGCAGTTAATAAAGGCACATGATTTTGCTTCTAGTACAGTAGAGTTAGCAGAACAAACAGGTGGTTTTCAGTACACATATGAAGGAAAGAACGTAAATCTAATTCCTGATATAGAGAAGAAAATGAAAGAGCAGAATATGGATGGATGGAAATATGAATATACAAAAGACCGCGTAGATCATAATCAGCCATTGAATTTTAAGATAAAAGCTGAGCATCACTTCTTTATTTTTAAAATGATAGGGATAGATGGTGTGAAAGCACCAATATGGGCTAACAAAGATGGAATGGGACAAATCTATTTCCGTTAAAAATATCAATATGTATAAAAGAAGTAAAAAAACTATACTGGAAAGTGTAGTTTTTTTGCTAGAAATATATATTTATAAATAAATATATATAAATAATTTACGAGTCTATTTCTATACGGTAATATTTACCATATAGAACAGCGGTTATAAAAGAATGTTAATTTATAAATTTATATGTTCAATTATCTAGATTTTATATTTAAATTCGGTACAATAAAGGAATCTATGAAAAAACTAATATATTTGGAGGAAAAAACAATGGTAAACAAATTTTTAAAAACAGCAACAGCATTAACAATTATGGGAACATCTTTATTAGGAGCAGGAGCATTTACAGCGAAAGCCGCTGATAACACAGATTCACTAAAATTCAATGATGTTCCAGCAAATCATTGGTCTACAAAAGCTATCTATGATCTAGCAAACCGTAAAGTAGTAGCAGGATACGGAAATAATATTTTTGGTTTTGGTGACAATGTCACTCGTGGACAAGTCGCTCGCATGATCTATGCATATGTAAAACCAGCAGATGCAGATGCTAGCTTCAAAAATCCATTTACAGATATTAGAGGACACATGTTTGAAAAAGAAATCAGAGCACTTGCTAAAGCAGGTCTGGTAAATGGTTATGGTGAAGGGAAATTCGGTCCAGATGATGTCTTAACTCGTGAACAAATGGCGCAAGTACTTACAAATGCTTTCAAGTTCAAATCTACTAAGACAACATCCTTTACTGACATTGATAAAAACTCTTGGGCATTAAAAGCAATTAGTGCATTAGAAGAAAATGGCGTTACTATTGGTACGGGAGGTAAAATGTATTCACCATATGCACATGTAACTCGTGAACAATATAGCCAGTTCTTATATAACTCTATTAATGCAGTAGAAAAAGAGACTAAGCCAGAAGTAAAGCCAGATCCAAAACCTGAAACAAAACCAGAGGAAAAACCAGAAGTGAAGCCAGACCCAAAACCTGAAACAAAACCAGAGGAAAAACCAGAAGAAAAGCCTGAAGAAAAACCAGATACAAATTTACCATCAAGTATAGATAAAAGTTTAGTTACAGAGGAAGTTACGTATAATCCAAACGCTATGAAAAACCCGATTGCTCAAAAATCCATTTCTACAGAAGCACAAAATCTTATCAAGAGTGTGAATGCTAAATATGGCACTAACCTTAAGTATGCAGATTTAAACGGAACTATTAGAATAATTGATAAAAATATGTATTTACCAGAAGGTACAATTGGGGCACAAGTCTACGTTAATGCAACTAGTGAGAATGATTTTAAAATTATTTTCTTAGATAATAACGAAGCAACTATTGAATTAGCTAAAAAGTGGACTACGATGTTAAATTCTGATTTAGTTCTAGATAAAGAAATTCAAGAAACTGTAGATGCTCAAGAAATTAATAACTACGAAAAAGGAAAATATAAGATTCGTGTAGGGCATTCTACAGCTGACCATATGATGTACATTCAAGTACGTGTATAATATCATTGCAATTCAATGTTTCATTTGATATATTGAAATATGTAATATAACAATTAATGAATAAATTTGATTTATTTACGTAAAGGACACACCTTACGTACCTCCCAAGGTACAGGTGTGTCCTTTTTTATGTTTAAAGGAGGGGTTTTATGAAACTGAGTAAAAAAATATTATTAACCTGTTCTTCTTTTATTTTGTTATTACCATCAGTAGCAAGCGCGGGAAATAGTGATGTACCATTTTATGATGGGAGTGAAACTACGATTTTAGTATCAGACGAATTACAATTGAAGGGAAAACTTCTTAGGTCTGGGAGTAAATATAAGCCAAAAGAGTTCGAGTATAAAGGGGATTTACATTTTCCTGCTGTGTACAATGGCTCTTTTAATTGGGGAAATTCGAGGGAGAACCTCATCCAAAATGAAGACCATTCAGAACCTTATGTGCGTATATCAAATGACGGCTATATTAACCCTTCAGTTGTAGTAGGAGATAGAATGGTAACTGAAGTGGAGAGAATTACAAATAGCATAATCACAGATAAATATTGGGGTAACTCTCAGTTTGTTTTAAAATATTTAATTCCACATAAGATTACAAATCAAGCTTCCTTTGAATCTTATGGACATTTCTATTGGATTAGGGATATTGCCTATCTTTCTGGTGGATATGCAGGGGCTGGTGGTGTAAATGATGTGAATAAGTATAGCTTGTGGTATGTACGCACAAGTAAACCTCAAATAAAAGATTTTAAAGTTACGAGTGGGAAAAAAGATATACCCGTAACATTTACATTTAACGGTTTTGAATATGTAAGTAAAAATAAAGGATACAATGACCGAGATCCTAATGGAACAACAATAAACCCTTATCAAAAAGCTGCTGGAGAACGGAACCGAGTTAAATGGATGTTAGATGTTACAAAAGATGGCGAAACCGTGTATCATCAAGAAAATTATCTGCGCTCAAATCCGCAAAAAGATAATCAAAAACCAAATGAAGGTGATGCAGGGCAATTTAAGTCAGAAGAATTAAGATGGCAGCCACAAATGTGTGGCCGATATACTGCGAAAATTAAAGTCCTTGATGCTGTTCAAAGGGAATCAAATGAGAAAACTGTTGATTTCACCATAGATGGTAACTGTGGTACAGAAGTAACACCTAATCCAGATCCAGGTAATGAAGATGATTTTAAATATAAAATTGATTTCTCTGCTGACCGAATTGAAGGAGAAACAGCAAGAGAAGGAAAGAATATAAAAACAAGAATAGATGTATCACGTGATAATTTTAAACCAGAGCGTGACCAATATAGAGCAAACGTAAATAACAATATTAATAAGTTCCAGCAAGAAGTAAATAGTTCTGAATCCGATAGAGATAGTGCGCAGTCTAGTCTAAGTTATTGCCGTCGTAATCCAATTCATGAGGTAGATGCAGAAGGGAACCATCACTATTACGATAGAGACTGCTCTTGGGAAGAAAATAGACTGGACAGTGCAGCAAGTAGGTTAGATACAGCTAGACAGAAATTAGAAAAAGAGAAAAATAAAATTAAAAAGTTAGATGCATTAGAAACGAAATATGCAAATCCTGAAACAGTAGTCGTGCTCAAGCATAACGGACAACAAGTAGCATCACAAAAGGTAAGGTTAACTGAGGGAGAAAAGAAAACCTTGAACCTTGGCTGGCAACATAAGGGGAAAGGAACAATTCTGGCGGAAATTAACCCTGCTGGTAATCGTTTAGATATAGAAGAAACCACATACAAAAATAACCCTATTAAAACAGCTATCTATGCACCATCTCATGAAAAAGGGATGTGCGGAGTAACTAGTGTAAAAGGTGTGGTAGAAACAGTAAATGAACGTGTATCTAAAGATGATACAGTTGGAGAAATGTTCTATGAGTCATTAAGTGGAAATATTGATAATTTAGCACCATCTAAGCTTCATGCTGGGTATGGTTTTTCTTATGAAGTAAACGGAAAATACAAAAATGATTGGAATGCTAATTATCCAGGTGTATTTACAAAAGCAACGGCACAATATCCTTTTGCTGATGAAGGATTAAAACCTACACAAGAATTAGACATTGTTTCTAATACTGGTTTAACATCAAAATTCCTACCTAAAAATATGTATTTGTCTGAAGTAACAGGACATGTCTTTGATAGTAAAAGACCAACTAAGTCTTTATATTGGGATGGGAAGGAAAAAATTATTGATGGCCAACGCAAATGGTATGCGCCATTAAAAACGAAAGACGGAAAATATTCGTTCAATGTTGAAACAAACCCAGCAGGTGTGAATGAAATGAGCTTGTGCCTGACAAATGACGTGGAAATTAAAGGTGTCGCGTATGATGACTTTAAGAAGAGAAGGGTGCTTGCAGACCTTCCATTCCCTGTACAAACACCTGGATGGAACTGGGTTGGAAAAGAACACATAATTACAGACTTATCAAACTGGTACTACATGAAGAATAAAAATTAGTTAAATAGTATTATATAATTAGTGGAATTGATAAAAGTATATAATCCTTCTTAAACTAGTAGCTGAATGGATAAACCAAAGGCACATCCCTTAATGGGGTGTGCCTTTTTTTACGTAGAAAGGGGAATTTTCGAATGGATAAAAAGAAAAAACAACGTATAAAACGAACTATTTTTATTGGCGTTATCGTAATGATTATCTCGCTATATATTGGAAGTGAATTTCAGGATCGGAATGGAAAAAGCTATGCTCCTGCAAAGTATTTTGAAACAGGAACGAAATTGATTTCGTATTAAAGATATTTTGTGTTATTTCACTAACTATAGTGGATGAATACACATGACATGTACGATAGTTGGTGTTATAATATGTGTAGAAGTATTATAAAGATAGTTTTCGCATAAACTAAATAAGACGAGATGCTCCAACATCTCGCCTTATGTAACTGTTACCGCAAGGTGGCTAGTTGCTAAAAAAGTTTATTTTTTCTTAGAACCGCCCTTCACACGCTTGCAGGCATTGTGGGTGGTTCTTTTCGTTTTTTGTCGCTTTTTTTGTGTTTGTTTCCAAGACGTTGATAGGGATTTCCCTACTCGTTTTGCCACAAATACAGCGACTTCTCTAGCAATAACTTTTACAATTTCAATTGCTATCATGAAAAGAATGTCCATAGTGTCACCTCCTTTCTCCATAAAATAAAGGAGAAAGGAAAGCAACTGGCCACCCTGAAATATTCAGTTGCGTTATATTAATTATACCATATTTAAGGGTGGGTTAATAGCTTGAAAACATTGATGTGACAACGTTTTTAAGGGTTTTTGAGTTTTTAAATCAGAGCTTTGAAATGGTAAAATAAATATTTTTTTTAGAAATGATTGACATAAAACTCTATATATCTTAATATTGAAATTGTAATATTAAAGAAACCAAATCCAACATTTTCATATAGACTTTAGATTAGCTAAAAGGACACACCTAAGGCGCATTATGCCATAGGTGTGTCCTTTTTTTTTTGCGTTTAAAGGCTACATAAGGAGGAATACAAACATTGAAGCCATCTAAGTTTCAAAAGAAGCAGATTGTTGCGGTAGGTCTAGCTGCTGCAACAGTAGCGGGTATCTATGGATACAATCATTTTGCAGTAGAAAATGCAGTAAAACCAACAAAGATTGTTGTAGCCGCAAAGGATATACCTGAGCATACAGAGATTAAAGAAGACATGTTAGTGGAACGAACATTACCTGGTGATGCCATTCCACCAAATGCATTACGTTTAAATAAAAAAGAGGTTGTAGGTAAGTGGACAAATGATGGGCAGCCCATTACAGAAAATAGCTATCTCTTTAAAAACAAAGTAGTAAAGAAAGAAGAATTACCGGACTCTGCTATTTTAAATTTGAAAGATGGAGAAGTTGCTTTCCCGTTACTCGTTGATTTGGAAACAAGTTCAGGGAATAGTATTATCCCAAATACGTATGTGGACTTGTATTTCAAACAAGTTGTGAAAGAAGGAGACAATGAGAAGGTTGTCTTTGGTGGTCTGTTCCAACGTGTACGTGTAACGGCTGCAAAAGATAGCAATACAGAAGATGCATTTGTGCTAGAAAAGAAAGAATCAAAAGAGGAACAAGAAGGAAAACAGAAGCCAAAAGTAACACGATTATACACACTGGCTGTTTCACCTGAACAACTTCAATACTTAAATCGTGCAAAAACACTTGGAGATGTAATCCCTGTTGCAGTTGGACAAAAGGTAGAGCAAACAGGGAAGGAATTAGAACCAGCTGAAGGATTCTCAGAAATATCTGATCAAAAGAACATTTTAGACTATGTAGAGAAGCATTCGACTAATCCAATTTCTAAAAATGTAAAAGAGTATGTAGCGCAGTATCTGAACGAATCCAAGTAAGAAAGGGGTTATTAAGATGGAGCGGCAAGTAAGAATCATTGCCTTTTATGCAACAAACGAAAATGTAGGGAAAAGCACATTAAGTATTGCGATGGCAAATGAATTAGCTCATTTAGGGAAAAAGGTGCTTTATGTTGAAGCAGACCAAGTAAGACCAAGCTTTGCAGTTGGAACTGGTCTTAGCCACAGTAGTAAAAATATCTTAGAACTTGTAAGAAAAGAAAATGAATACAATCTCTCGCAGTATATTTGTACTAAGCAAGATTTATTAGAGAAAAAAGTGAATCCAAGGTTGATGCAAAAATTGCACGATAAGATGGATTTTCTGGTGTTTCCATCAGGTTATAGATTAGCTCAATTCCCAGAGATTCAAAATAAAGAATTGCTTGTAACGACATTTATAGAATCACTTGTAGATACAGAATACGATTATATCATTATATCAGTACCAACTGAATTATCCGAGGTACTGAGTTATCCAATCCTATATCAATCAGATCTTGTTGTTAATGTGTTAAATGGAAATCCTCGTGGTGCGTTAGCCATTAAACGAGAATTACAGTTGATAGAAGAAGCAAAGCTAACATTACCTCAAATGATTCATGTACTAAATATGGCAGATGAGAATTATGTAGAAGATATTGAAAAACTTTCTTCTCAAAAAATTACAGTAACAATTCCATATGACAGAGATCGTACAAGTTACGAATGGGGTATGCAATTTGGTTCCCCACAAATTAATACAAAGGTCCATCACATTATGGAAGCAGCTGGTCTTGATATTCCATCCCAGCATACATCCTCTATGAAAAAGGGTCTCTTTGGTTTACGAAATTAAAAGGGAGGCAAGTAGTATGTGGGGCTATTTACAGGAAAAACAAGTCGCCTTAAGGCGAAATCGAGTTGATTTATATCACTTTGGTTATATGATTCGTTCCAAATCAGCTCGAAAGTTAGGAACAACTACAGCTCAACAAATTAAAGATATAACGGATGAAATTCGTGCATTTTTAGTAAAAGACCATCGTGATATTTTAAGCGAATCTTTTATGAATAAAGAGAAGAGAGCAACTGTAGAACAAATCATAAAAAGCTTTCTATTAAGCAATCAAGTCGTCATTTCCGATGTACCTTCAGAACAATTACTAAATATGGTATGTGACGATATTGTGGGATTTGGGATTATAGAACCTTTAAAAGAAGATAAGGATGTAACTGATATTTATATCAATGGCACAAAAGAAATTATTTACGAAAAAATTGGAGAGGTAGAGTGTACATTTCCTTACCGATTTGAGACGGAAGAAGAGGTAAAGGCCTTAGCCTATAAGATGGTAAACAGTACGTCAGAGTCATTAAATACAGCAAAGCCATATGTTGACTGTGTATTTCCATATATCCGTATCAATATTGCTTTAGATGAACTTGGGGGACTCGGAACAACAATAACGATTCGAAAGAATGCGGATCACCTTCGTGCTTCTGAAGAGCGTATGCTATCTACTAATCAAGCGTCAAAAGTGATGTTGGACTTTTTGGCTGCAGCCGTGAAAGCTAAAATGAATATTTTAGTTGCTGGAGCTACAGGTACTGGAAAATCAGAGTTTATGAAATATCTTGCCTCTCACATTCCGAAGGGAAAGAAAAAAGAACGTACTCTTGTAGTAGAAGATAACCCTGAATTATATTTGCATCGCATTTTTCCAGAACATCATTTTGTTCCGATGCAGTGTAGGGCATCGGAAGTAGAAGAAAATGCAATCGACTTTGATAGATTGTTAACAAATGCTTTACGTCAAGGACCAAAGCGATTAATTGTAGGGGAATCGAGGGGGAAAGAAGCTTTAAAAATGATTAACTTCTTCCAAACAGGACATCCTGGTTTCACCTCTGTCCATGCAAGAAGTGCAAAAGAAGCAGTTAGACGTTTAATGCTTATGTGCCTGCAAAGTGGTGCGAATATCGATGCTCAGTATTTATATGAATTGATTTCTCAGACATTTGATGTGATTGTCTTTTTAGAAAAGAAAGATGATGGGAATCGCTATATTACAGAGATGATTGAATTATTGGATTATCAAGATGATATACAGTTCAATCAGCTTTCTCAATTTATTCCGTCAGGAGAGGAATACGATGAAATGAATGAGAGAGTAGGAAAGATCCATGGGGATCATATCATTACAGCAAAAATATCAGCCGAAATGGAGAAGAAATTCCGTTCTTCTACTGTAAATCCGGCTCTTTATGCGCCATTCCTTTCAAAACAGGAGGTGCAGTATGCATAGTTTGTTAGCCTATGGATGCATTTTCTTAATATTTATTAGTGTGGTAATGCTTGTATTACTTTTTGCGAAGTCTAAAGGCTCTGCTCTTTCACAATTTGTACAAGAAAATGAGAAAGAAGAAAGGCGCTTGGAATTAAGAAATATTAAAGGGATACGAATGTATCTGCCACAATCTGTTATCCAAGAAGCCCAAAAGTATGAGTGGAAATTGACGAAAAGCATGTATTGGGTATATACGATTCTTTCAGGAATGAGTATAGCAGCAATATTATACTTCTCCTTTGGAAGAGATCCTTTTACACTGATTTCCGTTTTATGTGGATTTTTAGTTCCGAGATTTCTCCTCTATCGAAGAAAAAAACGTTACTACTTGGTTGTCATTGACCGTCTTTCTATTTATATGAAGGCAGTAGCGAATGCACTTCAAATTAGTAATAACGCTAAACGTGTGCTAGTACAAGTCAAGCCAATGATGCATGAAAGCATTCAAGAAGAAATAGAAAAAGTTTCTCTTCTATTAGAAGGTGGAACCACGATGCACCGTGCATTTAGAGGATTTAATGAAACGTTTAACTTTAGAGAGTTGGTATTTTTCCATGAAATGTTGGAAGTGTGTAGCCGAGAAGGTGGAGCAAATTCGGTGCAAGTCTTACTAGATATTGCAGAAGATTTCGAAAAACAAAAGCTATACCTGGCAAGATTGCGTTCTAGTTTGTCGCAAGCACAACGTGCTTTTGCACAGAACTGCTTAATCGTCATCGCTATGCCAATTGTTATTATGTTGATGTCAAAAGAAGCATATGGATTTTTAGCAGGTTCTATGATGGGGAAGATCGCGTTAGCGATAAATATGCTGATAGTATTTTTCCTAGCAACCCGTGTAGAAAAGATTGCAAACTATAATCCAACAGAAAGAGGGGAATAAAGTGGCTGCGATTTTAGCTGTAGTAGTATTCGTTGTCATGTACTGGGTATTCTCTACCTTTCTACAAGGTAAAAAAGAGAGCGGTAGCCTACTTACAAACTATGTAGAAAATGCAAAACGAATTGAAAAAAAGAATTTAAATCAAATGATGCTCGCTCCCTTTCAGTCGTTATCACATAAGTATCTGACAGAAGAAAAGAAAGAGCAGATTCAGAAGAAATTAGAAGAAGCTGGTTTGGATACGAAACCAGAAGAGTTTTTGAAAATGAAAGTTGCGTATCCCATCATTTTCACCTCTGTTTTCTTGATATGTACGGTGTTTCATGATTACTACCTATTTAAAGTGGGAGTTTTGATTTCACCACTGCTTTATTTCTATCCTGATTATTTATTAAAGAAAAGAATCAAGCAGGCGATAGAAGCAAGGAAATTTGAATTACCAGAGTATCTAATTCCGATGCTGCAGCTGTTAAAAACACATACAACATTAGAAGCAGTAAAAAAGGCGCAGATATATGCAGGGAGACATCTTCGACCATATGTATCTACACTTACAGCGGAATTAGAAATGTATGCGGGTTCGGATGAACCATTTCGTAACTTTGCAGCAGCTTTAAATAGTCCAGAAGTAAATACTTTTACCATTGCGCTACAACAAGCACAAAAAACGGACAAGGTACAAAGTCTTCGTATTATGGACGCACAGATTAAAATGATGCGTGAGCTAAAACATGAGAACTATAACCGTCTTATTCAAAATAAGCCAATGGAAATGAATAAATTTAACGTTGTTGTAATTGGATGTATTGTAATTTATCCAATGGTTATTGTTATTCAATCCTTAATGCAAGGATTTGCAAGTATATAAGAAGTTAATATCCCAAATTGAATAAGCAGAGGAGCAATACACATGTTAACAAAAATGAAGAATTGGTTGAAAAATGAGGATTCACAATTATCGTCAGAAAACGGTATATTAATCGCTTTGGCGGTAATTATCGTATTAGTAATTGGCCCGTTTGTATGGAAAGCAATTCAAGGTGGTTATGATACGATCCTGGCACGATTCACAAAAGCATCAAGCAATGCCGATGTGAATTCTTGGAACAAGTAATAGAAGTTTTAAATCAATGATGTTTATTACGTATAGCTCAAATAAATGGATAAGGGAGATTCAATCATGTTAGGGAAAATGAAGAATTGGTTAAAAAACGAAGATTCACAGTTATCATCAGAAAACGGTATGTTGATTGCCTTGGCGGTAATTATCGTATTAGTAATTGGCCCGTTTGTATGGAAAGCAATTCAAGGTGGTTATGATACGATCTTGGCACGATTCACAAAAGCATCAAGTAATGCAGACGTGAATTCTTGGAATAAGTAATAAAAGATTTAAATAGATAAGTTCTTGTTTTAGCAGATTCTTAAAATTTATATATAAAGGAGAAGAAATACAATGTTAGCAAAAATGAAGAATTGGTTAAAAAATGAAGACTCACAATTATCATCAGAAAACGGTATGTTAATCGCGTTAGCGGTGATCATTGTGTTAGTAATTGGCCCGTTCGTTTGGAAAGCAATCCAAGGTGGTTATGATACAATTCTAGCTCGATTCACAAAAGCATCAAGCAATGCCGATGTAGATTCTTGGAACAAAAAATAAATGTAAAAATCAAGGGGGCTACTCTAGAAGTGGTTCCCTTTTTTAGATAACAATTGTATATGGATTCAGAAAAGGAGAGAAGAGAATGTCTTTGTATGTTATAGGGTTATTACTAAGTTACATGTTCCTAAATGTATTCACTGATTTGAAATATAGAAAAACGAAAAATATATGGCATTTGCTATTCTTAATTGTAGGTATAGGAATCACGTATTTTGCCGGAATAAGAACAGGGAAAGAGATTTTGATTGTACTAGCCATGGCCTTAGCATGTGGTTTGTTGTTAGAGACATTTAAATTTTCTTCACCCGGTGATACAAAAATGCTTGTGGTGGTAGCTGTATATGTTAGTAATATAGTAGAAGAATCAGCTACCCTTACTGCTATTACATTAACAGCTTTCCATTTACTATTCTTTTGGATTGCTAGTGTGTATCGATTAATTAAAATTTTAGGGTTTGTAGGAGCATTTAAAGACCAATTGGAGCATGTTGCTTCTATATTTGGGGCAAAACTACCAAAGAAAGAAATACAGCTGATACAGAGCTTTCCAGGGGCTTGTTCAATTTTATTAGGGACAATTGTGTATATTGCTTTCACTATGTATCAAAACGGAGGTATGTTAGTTTGAACAGTAGAATCATTCATCAAAGAGAAACGTATATTTATTTCACGATATTCGCACTAGTAGGGGTACTTATTACAAATATGTTTATTAATATGGTGTTTATACTAGCGTATCCACTACTTATTGGATTAATTGTACAGGTTGTCCTGCTTCAGAAGATAAAAAAACCGTTTTATCAGAGCGGAAAAGAATTAACGGAACAGTTAAAACTAAAAAATATATTCCTAGTAGAATCAAATATTTTAGGAGATGAAGAAGGAACTGTCTATGAGGTGCATCAAATGCCTTTTACATTCTCAAATGGGCTAATTAATAAAGAGAAGAGTTATAAGGTAGTAAAACAAGATTATGAAAGAAAAGTAAAAGAAGATTTAACAAAAATTGCAAAATGGCAAGTTACAATAAAAGCTAGACTTGTTACGACAACCCATTTTCATTTATATACAATTTGGCAGAAAAATAGTACAGGCTATCAATTAAAAAAAATAGAGGATTGTGTTGATCCATATGCCAAGATGAATCTCATTCAATGGATTGTCGCTTCATTCTGTACGACTGGTCGTATTAAGTACGATAAGAAACCAAAAGAGTGGGCAAGCTATGAATGGATTACTTTAAGGTAAATAAAAAAGACAGAAAAACTTCTGTCTTTTTTTATTTTGGTCTTAAAATATGAAGAGAACATGAATATATTAAACATTGTAATAGATAAAACATTCAAAGGAGTAGATTTAATTGACTGATTTACCAATGATTTTAGGAATGCTATTTTGGTTAGGATGGGCTTTATTCTGCTGTTTAGCTCTTTTTGTAGCAAAAGATGAAAATAAGTATTTAAAAAACCTCTTGTTTAGTATGTTTATGACTATGTTATTAATTAAGGTGGGAGGATATTAATAGAGGGGGATTAAGCTCATTTTCTATTATGTCAAATTAGTAGTTTCATTTCGTTAAAAAGATCTCCATATAAAAATGGAGATCTTTTTAAAATGACGATGAGATATGACTCAATATCTCATGTAGGATACTCTAATTATACATTATTTCCAAAAATAGAAAAGGATTTGCAACAAAAACTAGACTTGTTGTGACAACCCATTTTCGTTTATATACAATTTGGCAGAAAAATAGTATGGCTATCAATCGAAAAAAATAAAGGATTGTATTGATCCATATGAATTAGCAACGGAATCAAAAGGGTACACAACGCATTTGTATTAGCGAAATCCAACCTTAATCAATTCTTCATTGTTTATTTCAATTATGAATCTATATTCTGTATCTAATAGCCAGTAATAAAAACTGACTGCATCAACGTCAACTAGTGATTGGAATACTTTATCAAGATTTGTACTTACTACAGGGATCTCATAGTTATCCCATATTATAAAAATCTGTTCATCAAAATCCAGTTGATTTGCTCTAATAAGGGAAATTAGTTGTTCTTTGTTTGAAGCTATTAATTGACTGTCTATCTGTTCCCAAGCTACTCTTCCCGATCCAGTTATAGGAAATAAGTTCATTAAAGTAGTAGCAATCTGCTGGCTTTTTTCCTGAGAGAAAATGAGAGTTTCGTTTCCTAGGGATTCAAGGCATTCATTAAACAAAGGGTTTGTATCATTTCTGTTTTTGGTTTTCAGTTCTCTTAATTTTTTTCGTATTTTCCACTGTCTTGATGATCTATCATCCATTATTAACATTCCTTATACAATTATTTATGAATGAGTATAGCATATAAGGGAAGCCCTTATGAAAATGAATTTTTATAATATAAATTAAACAAAATCTTTATTTTATAGAAACGTGAAAAGAGCACACAGAAAATGTGTACTCATAACAATTTAAATTATTTTAGGGACCATGATATATCATCAAGGGCTTTATAAATATAACTATACATACAGTAAAAGAGATACTTTGGATTGTACTTTTCTTTCCAGTTCATAATAATCACCTCTCATACAAATAGCTTAATTACATTATACGGTTATTACTTCAAATGTTAAGAAAATTCGAAGCGAATTAAGGTGACTTTAAAGAAAATAGTTATTTGAAAAAAGGACCTCTCACGGAAAGCTAAGAGGCCATCAAATAGATGTTGTATGTGAAACACGTGATGTTTCAAAAAAGGATTGTAAAATAAAACGAATAAAATATACAAAATCTTTATTTAAATATAGAAGCCCTAGGATTAGGGGCTAGGGCTTCTAGTCATGGTATATCTCACACGACATTATAAAAAGAAAAGAACGTACTGAAGATAACACATGAATGTTTCATAAATGTATCAAAAAAGTGAACAAAAACGTTATTTTAATTGTTGTAGCCCCTTGGAGGGCGCTCCAAGGGGCTAAGAATCGAGAATATTAAACTCTTGTTAATTACATAAGAACTCCCTAAGGAGTATATAAGGAATTTTAACACTTAACTAATAATTTTTGCAACTATATATTCAAATTAATATATGAATAAGCTATTTATATAAAAAAGGGCCCTTACTACTATGTAAGAGCTCCATGAACAAAAAAAGGTCTTATATGACTCTATATAAGAATCATAATAATAGTTTAACAATTTCATGTATAGTTGTCTATATATGAATGGCGTAGTAGAACTAACAAAATGTTATTTTATTTAAAAGGGAAATGAGAAATGATTGAACAGGTTAAGATCGAAGGGCAGTTATCAATATTTGATATAGATGAAACAAAGATTAAGCTGTATGGAGTCTTGAAAGCTAATGGCTACCATTACGAGATTAGGAGTTATTACTTACACAATGATTACATGGAGGAAGTTAAGTACTTCTTTATTAGAACTATAGATGACACAATTATTGATATGTGTTTAAGCCAGTTCCCTGAAGTGTTTGCAGTATACGAGGGATTCACTGAAACGCAGATCAAGAAGATATATATATAGATTGTAATAGTGCTATTTTATAAAAAAAGAGAAGCCCTTAATGAGGTCGCTCCTCTTAATGCCAATATACAATAACTATTCCATTATAATGTATGGGCATAAAATATTTAATAATTATCTTCATGGTAAAAATTTCATTTTGCATGTATTTTAAATACGAAAAGAGCACCTAATAAAGTGCTCTTGTGACGAGATCATCCGCTTGTAGAGACAAACTTATTTTATATAGAAAGGAACACAGAATATTATATGTGTTTCTTGTCAATTCAGTACCTTTTTACAAAAAAAGAGCAGCTAGCAAAAGCTAACTGCTCCATTCAAGGAGATACAGAGAAAATTAAATGGATTTTGGCATACAGCCTATCAACATTATGGACATAATATTGGGTTTTATTCGAAGGAATTCATGTTTTATAAATCAGATTATGATAGTCGATATTCTCCATATTGACCAGAAAAGAACCAAGAATTCTAGGAAAGTTCCAAGTGTTCTTTTCCTCGTTTTTTGAAATTCTTTTATTAAATAGCCAACAGCACAAATTGCTAGAAGAATGAAAAGAATAAGTTCTAGTGTAACTGGCATTTGATCTACTCCTAACTCATTAATTAATTTATTATATAACGATTATAAGATGTTATTGTGGTTAATGGTGAAAAATTAAATAAAATTATCTCTATATGAAAAAAGGCCCCGTTGTCTCCAACAGGACCTTCCCTAAAATGGCAAAGAGTAACTCTTACCTTACTCTTCTGCTATATAATACACCATATTTGACTATTTGTGTAGAAGAATGTCGAAATATGCAATATTTCATATCGGCTATAGGCACATGAAGAAGTGAGACCGATAACTGAATAAAAACGCTATTTTATAGAAAAGGGGATTTGAATAGCGAACTTAAGCAGTATATCGTTCATAAGCTACACGCTTAAAAAATAAATATGCCCTAGCGTCGTGCATGGCTAGGGCATAAAAGTTAGTTAGTAAATATCTTCGTAATAATACTAACATATTATTTGTTCCTAATGTTAGGAATTAAGGATGTTTAAATTAAATTTCGAAAAATCTTAATAAAAATTTCATTTTGTAGAAAAGGGGAATGGATATGGAGGATACTCTAGATCTTTTACAGGACTCAATTGATTTATTAATAAACCTTAGGGATTGGATGTATGTTGTACCAAAAATGGAAGCAAGAGGGTTTAGTGCTGACAAAGAATATTGGTTTAATTACGAAGACTTTAAGATGTTTAGAACAACAGATGAAGTCGGTATAGCTTTTAAAAATGATAAAGGGACTTTTGAACATTTTAGCTACAGTGAATTCTTATCATTTTTTGAGCGCAGATAAAAGAGCAGCTAGCAAAAGCAAACTGCTCATCTCCAAGGGGGAACTAGGAGAAAGGCTAAGGACTTCATTAAATGGGTTCAGGCTATCGCCTATCTATATTATTGACGGAATATTGAGTTTTATTCACAAAGAATGACGTTTAACTTAATGCATATCCAACGATCAAAGTTAGTGTTAAAAACACTGATAATAAAAGTGTTAGTAGAACTGTCGCTATGCTTCTAAGCATAGCGACCCAATTATCTATTTTAGAAAATCCTTTCATACCAGCAAAAAAAGTTCCTATTGTTAAAACTAGTAAAAAAATAAAGGATGGATAGGTAGTGAATTCATAATAAACAATTTCGTTTCAGATGAGGCTATCGAACCAATTTCAAGATATAAGAGGAATAAGCCAATGCAAATAAAAGAAAAAATAAAGGACCACAGATTAATGTTATGTTTCATTGCTTTCTCCTATGTAATTAAAATATTTACATTTGATTTTACTGGAAAATTAAAGAAAAAGATAGCGATTATAATTCGAAATAAATTTTTTAACAAAATAATCCTTTTACGAAAAAAAGGCCCCGTTGTCTCCAACAGGACCTTTCCTAAAATTGCAAAGAGTAACTCTTACCTTACTCTTTGTTCATATACTACAAGATTGTTAAAAGAAATCCAAGGCTCTTTATATTGAGAAATAAAGAAGAATCATTATAAAGAATTTTATATTTTTTCATAAATAAAAGAGCAGCTAGCAAAAACTAACTGCTCGGCTGGTTCTCCAAGGGGGAAAGGAGAAAGGTTAGGGACTTCATTAAATGAGTTCTGGCCATCGCCTATCTATATTATTGACGGAATATTTAGTTTTATTCAGTCGATTACGTTAAATGTTTGACGATATAGTCTTTTATTAGTAAAAAAGCTGCAAGGAGAAACATTACGTCAATTGAGAACCAAAACATATCTTTTTGAGGTTTCTTAAACTCTGATATTAGGGAAAACATTAAAAAAAAGGCAATGGTTATTACAATAGAGAGTTTAATCATATCAGACATTTATAGCACTCCTAACATTTAATCTTTTTTATTATATAGCTATTTCCAATGTTGAGGAATTTAAAAAGTGTTTTATGAGAATTCAAACAAAATAATCCTTTTAATAGAAAGCGAGGAATAACAGTGGGACAAGGTAACCGCGGAATGGCGTTTGAAAAGCTTATCAATCTATCGAATGAAATGTATCAAAGAGAGGGAGTGGCGCTTATAAATAAGCGTCCGACTCCTGTAAAGGTATTAAAAATGGTTTATGGCCGTGTGAAGGATGGTTATTACGAATCTAAAAGTACAGTAGATTATGACGGCGTATATAAGGGCCGCGCTATAGCGTTTGAAGCGAAGTCTACAAATGAGATAAATCGATTTGATCTGAAGAACATTGCGCAGCACCAATTAGATTACTTAGATAAAGCAGAGAAGATGGGAGCGATATGTTTCTTCCTTATCGGGTTTAGTAAAGATCAGTCAGTATTCGCAGTACCGTTATCTGTTATTCAATCTTACGTAAGGATGTCACAGTAGCCAAAAGGCAAGAAGTCGATACCAAGAGCAGACTTTGATATTTACGGATACTTAGTAGAACAGACAGAACGAGCGCCAGTGGATTACTTACAATACGTAATAGGTTAAATAGAGGGAATTGATAAAACATATTTTTTGTATTATTTAATACAAATATATATAATTATATAGATGTTAGTATATTAACTAGTTAAAAATGGGGAAAGAATAATGAAGATTAAATTTGTTGTGGTTAAAGATGAAAATTTTGACTTTACTTTATTAGAAACAAAATTGTTAAAAACTTTTAAAGAAGTGGATAATGTAGCAATAGTTGAAAAGGTTGAAGATAAAATTTTTGAAAAAGGTGATGTATCAATCCATTTGGCGGAGATTACTATTAATGTTACAGGAAAGAATATCGGATATAGATCAGTTTCAGCTAGTATATTTATTGTTCTTGAAAGTCTATCAATAAAACTATTCAATATTAATATTAGTATACATTAAGCATCCAATACGGGTGCTTTTTTCTTTGTTGTATAGAAATTACACATTAAACGTGAATTTGAAAAAAATGGACATTTAGATTAAAGGATATCTATATAAATAGGTAGAATCTAATTATTTGGTTCACATTTTAATCCAAGGGGTACAAATTCGATGCGGCGTGAAAAGGATTTGTTAAAACAATGGAAGGCGGATTTACAAGCTATTCAAGAAGAGAAAAGACTGAAGAAGAAGGCTAAAAAAAAGAATAAGAAATTTAGCATTCCGGATAATACAGCTGACTTCATGAACAGCAAGAATACTTATCATAAAGAGAACGGGGTATGGAAGCAAAGAAATAAATAATATGAGGGTAAATAAGTTTGATTAAGTTTATAGCACTTATTGTAGGTGCTACCGCAATCTGGGCGGCGTCTTGTTTGTTGTTAAGGAAAGATAAGGGGGAAATAAAAAAAGAGAGCTAATGCTCTCTTTTTTGGATGTGGTAATTAATCGCAGATTGGTATTCCAAGCACTCTTAGAGCTAATGCTACTTGAAGAGAAATCTCTAATCTAGCAATTTCAATACCAGCTACTGAGAGAACTAAAAAAGGTTGTCCATTTACAAACACAACGCAACTATCCATGGTTACGCCTCCTTTCTAGCAATCTACTATAGTATATGGATTTAACGTTAATATGTAATAGTTAGATTAATTGATTTAATAAAATTGATAGATTAGCCCATTTAAACAAAACAAACGAACACAACGATTGAAAATGGAGAAGTGAGATAGACTTGCAAATTAAAGAATTATTAATCTAAAATACAAAACATAGACTAGTAAACAAACTATTTCTACCTTTTAATCATAGAATATGATGAATTCTATTTTTAGAGGAGGGAATCATATCTATGAGATGGAATAATAATTTTGGACATTCTCGAGATTGTAATAGCTTTTGGGATGATTTAGTATTTTGCGGATGCGGTCGTAGACATAGAAGAAACGATTTTAACGACTGTCATTGTAGACGCGACTGTGATTGTGATGAGTGTCGTCGTAGACGCAATCATGACCGCGATCGTGAGCATAATCATGATGATCGTCGAGATTGATAAAGCCTTTTGTAAGAGTGCATATCTTAATCGCACTCTTTTTTTATTATGTTTTTATAGTGTTGAATACTTATGTAAATATGGAAAACAGATTTGATTCTTGGAATGAGGGGATCGATGTGGATATAACACATACTATAGCGAGAATAGTTGTTAATGGGAAAGATCTTCCGTTTACTTCAGTTAGAACCTCTGCTTGGATTAATGGACCTGCGAATGATTTAATTGTTACGACTAGGTAAAGAGTGAAGGAGCTGTATTGATTTATGTGGTCACGGGTGCCAGTTGTGCTAACGATGTATTTCCTTCAGGGTGCTGACGTGATGAGATTTGCTAGGGTTGCAGGGGTTGATGAAAGAGTAACGGGAGAATATATATATCATTTTATTTGGTGATAAGACGAACTTTACGTAGCCTATCAGCTGCTTTTTATTTAAAAAAAGAACCTGCGGGTTTGCAGGTTCTCTTGATAATGATTTATGAAGTAAGACCCAAAAATATAATACAATGATTCAAAAATGAGTTCAAGAGTGTTTGGTAATTCAACCCGCCCTATAGTCTTTGTTTTTTAGTTTCTTTCTAATATCCATAAATCCGATAATCATTATCGCCATGCATATTAACTTGAGCCAACGGAATTCCTGATGGTACATTAGTCCAGAGAAGAATTCATAGGCATATAACAAACCGACAATTGGAAATAGCCAAGTCATAAATTTCAAATCTTTTAGATGAAACTTATAATTATTAATCTTTTTCCACATATGTATCGACTCCTATTGTTATGAGATTCTGTAGTTTTTCTTTTTGAAATCACGCATGTTTAGGATAAAGAATAGGAGGAAGATAACAGCTCCGATGCCATAAATCCAATAGTATGTATGCCCTGTTGTGTATCCGATATAGAATTCATAAGTAGTCCAAATTATAAGGAGTACTGAACAGACAGTAGAGATCATTAATGAGCCAAAGCTTCTCATGATTTTCACCTCAATTCAAAATGTTAGAACTTACTTGTAATTTTATATTTAAATAATAAGATTTACAAGAAGAGGGAATAAAAGAAAGAACCCGCTGGAGTTCGGGTTCTTTTCAGAAGTGATGATGTATTCTCGGCTTGAGAACTGAGAAAATACAAAAATATAGTACAACGAGTTTTAGAGAATTTCAATACTAAATTAGAGTTATTTCGGAGGAGGATGAAGGAACCAAGGTAGTGATAAAGTATATGCGTTTTTAAAAAATGAGTAGGATATCTTAAGGAAACATAAAAATTATTGAAATTTTTGTATGAATTCATTAATATGGAATTATATTTATTGTTTAATTGATTCCGTTTATTCCCACACCTTTTTGTGTGTTGTGGTTGAGTTGTAGAAGCAAGTTGCGTCTTGTTTCATTTGTGAAAGGGCTTCTTTGAGCCGATTAGTGTATATAGCTTTTTTTGCTATGCACATTATTAATCGACTTGAAGAGGCCCTTTTTGTGTTGTTTTCAAGTCTGTTTGATTGGTAGTACCCATTATTACACTGGGCAAAAATTATTATCTAGGGGGATTTATTTATGATTATCAGTTATGAAGTATCTTTATTTTGTTCTGCGCATCCAGATGAACTTATTCCAAGTTTACGTGCATTACGAATGAGAGTTACAAAAGAAGGAGCATTTTGGGAACGAGATTGTTATCAGTTTTCTATTAAACCATCAAACTTGTCACAGCGAGCAGCAAAACAAGCAGGGGAAATCTATTTGTATCATGTTCATTTTAATGGATGTGTACGGGATTTCCTTTTTTTATTGGAAAGATGTTTTAGAGGGACGAGTTTTCGCTTTACTGCTATCCGTGGTTTTTTAGATGTAGAAGGTTATTCACTTAAGAAATGGAAACCAATTCTACGTAACCACCACATAAACTCTGCAGATGTAGATTGTATTTTCAAGAAAGATGATCTTGTAATGATTGTGCATCACCATGGAGGTTTAGAGGTGGTTAAGCGTGCGGAAAAAGGCGAACAATTAAAAAAAGTAAACTTTTTAGAGGTAGATAGCTGGTTACAAGCACTCAATCCGACAAAAGAGGATTTATTCTCTTTAACAGGTGTGAGTGTATCGTAATGAGTGATTTACATAACTATTTGGAAGTTTACAGACAGAGGGCATGACAGAAATCCGTAGTGAAAAATGACTATGAATTTCTGTCTTTTATTTTATTCAGGAGGATTTTAGTATGAATTTATTTGAACTGTTTGGTTTAGAGGTAAGAGAAGACATAATGGTACAAGATGTGAGAACAGATAAACAAGCTCGCAATCGATACAGTTATGATGTAGGTGAGAAATTAGCGGGAGCAAAGAAAGAGATACGAGCTTTAAAAGAATCATTTTTAGTATCATTTTCCTTAGAAATTTTAGCTGAAATTGAAAAAGAATCGGCAGTAGAGGCACTAAATGCATTGGATCGAAACACATTGATTCCATTTTCTTTTGAAAATGAAAAAGAAAATGATGTCCCGCCACGTGTGGCAAAGTTAAAGCAACTACTAGTGGGCAGGATAAATAAGAAACCAATTGTAGATACACCGGCTGCAAGGAAACTATATGTTCAGGCATGTAGAAGAATATGGCATGATTTACAGTCGGTACATACCTTAGAACAATGGGTAGATCTTGTTGTCTCTTATGGTATGGAAATGAGCAATGGTTGGTCTGCATTTAGAAAAAATAAGAATGTAACATTCACATTTAAAAGAATGGTAGAGGAATATTTTGATGAGTTTATTGATGCAGATGGTATGGAGTTATTAATATTAGGAAAGAAATTCATATCACTTTGCACAAATTCAAAAAGTATTAATTCTACGTACCTTCGTGTATCACATGAACTAACATGGAATGATTTACTTACGAAAAAGGTTACGACCCGTAAGAAATCCGCAGCTGCTTGGAGTAGGAAACTGCCGGATACCCTGCAAAGAAAAGGGCCAGGAATAGAAATTGCTACCAAACCAGAAGACGTAGTTGCTATGTTTGGGTTAAAGGGGATGCAATTTGGTCATTATTGCACTGAACAATATGCCAAAGAGCATATTAGGCATGTATCTGAAGCGTTACATGATTTAGCTCGTATATTGGGGATTCCACCTGAGTATATAGGGTTAGGAGGACGCTTAGGACTTGCGATTGGTGCGAGAGGAAGCGGCAATGCATTAGCACATTATGAACCTTCTACCAAGGTCATTAATTTAACTCGTGATAATGGAGTCGGGGCATTGTGTCATGAATGGGGACATGGTGCGACACGTTTCTCTATAAGTAGTTGAACTACGAAAAGAGAACATAAATCAGTATTTATTAAAGGTTTATGATAACTGTATTCTCGATAGATGAAATGAGAGCTGCCAACAAAAGCTTGAAGCGTCTACTCTGATACTCCTACATGCGATAAAGCGCCTATTGGCTTTATTGTATGAAGCTAGGTGAAGTCGCCTGAATAATACCCTAACATCTCCTTTACGAGTTGTGGAAAAACAAGTAGAGGTACTTGTCGTATTAGATAGGGCGGGAGGCTATAAAACGATTATGGTTAGTAATTCCATTAAGGATAGACGAACAACTGAATGTACCCATCTATACCCATAATGTCTAGAAATGGACTTCTTGCTAAGTTCGCAAGGTCACTTACCGATGAGTAAAAATCGTGATTATGAAAATCGGGAGCAATTATATGGTATTGCTAAAGTGGCAGGTGGAGAGGTTGGACCTAAAATCGTATGCACAGCTAGAGGTTACGGAACGTGGAAAGTCACATACAGAAATGTTAATCGTTATAGGCGAGTGTTCTGTCACTACAGGGAAGCTAAATACTAGAAGAAATGTAGTTCAATGTGATGAGAGTAGGGGCATAGTACCGTTGAAACTATGGAAACATAGTGGAGGGATAGCCCTAAGTCAATACCAAAATAATTATTATAGTGAATATGTTTGGAATCGAGTAAGAGTAGATAGGTGAAATCCTATAAAGGAGAGTAACAAACAAACTAATGGCAAATCGTAGTATTCAACCACAATATTATAATTTTCAAGGGGAATTAGATGGTCTGTATGCAAAATCAAAAAATGGTGGGAACTTCAAAGATTTATATTCTTTCATTATTGATGAAAGAAATATAAAACTTGCCTTTGGTACTATTAAATCTAATCAAGGAAGTAAAACACCTGGTACTGACCAAATAACAATTAATGAATACAAAGGATTCTCAGATGATGAAATCATTCATCTAGTCCGTGAAAAACTAATTAACTTCAAGCCTGATAGCGTAAGAAGGGTTTTCATACCCAAAGCTGATGGAAAAAGTAGACCGTTAGGAATACCAACTATGCTTGACCGCATTATTCAACAGTGTTTCAAACAGATTCTTGAGCCGATTGTAGAAGCAAAATTTTATGAGCATAGCTATGGGTTTAGGCCTTTGAGATCGACTCACCATGCAATCGCTCGTACCAACTTTTTAATTAATATTAATAAGCTTCACTATTGTGTAGATATTGATATAAAGGGTTTCTTCGACAATATCAACCATAATAAGCTAATAAAACAACTATGGAATATTGGGGTAAGAGACAAGCAGGTTCTAGCAATTATTAAGAAAATGTTGAAATGTGAAATTGTGGGTGAAGGTAAAGCGGAAAAAGGAACGCCACAAGGTGGTATCCTCTCTCCTTTATTGGCCAATGTCGTACTTAACGACTTAGACCATTGGGTAGCTTCACAATGGCATAACTTCCCAACGAATACACACTATGAAGATAACAGACCAAGATATAGGGTACAGAAGAAAACGAAACTAAAACAAGGCTTTATTGTGCGATATGCAGATGATTTTAAAATCTTCACAAATAGCTACAATTCAGCTAAAAGATGGTTTCATGCGGCGAAAAACTACATTGAAAAGAATCTTAAGCTTGAAATCTCAGAATCTAAATCAAAAATTACTAACCTTCGTAAAAGGAAGTCGTTATTTCTAGGAATCGAATTTAAAGCAGTTGCTAAGAAGAAAAAATTTGTGGCACAAAGCTACATTCCTAAAGATTCAATGAAATCAATTCAAGCAAATATTAAGAAGAAAGTGAAGTCTATCCGCATTAATACGATTCCAGTAAAAGTATCTGAATTAAATGCTTATATTCGTGGTGTGCATGACTACTTTAAAGTTGCAACACAAGTAAACAAAGGTTTTCACAAAATCACCTATCACTCTAATAGGGTTATTTATAATAGGTTAAAAGGTAAGGTTTATTTCCATGCGGATAATGGAAGTAATAAAGGTTATAAGAAATCAGGCTACAAAACTTTTAATGTTGGTGGTATTCAAGCAATTCCCATCGGTAACGTGTCACATTCAAGTGCTATGAATTTTTCTCAAGCCCACACCATTTACTCAGAAGAAAGTCGGGTAAAGTACGGCCACAAAGAAAAAGCAGCACATATGAAAAAGGCATTTGCTTATCTTGAAAGGAATTTTGTTCCCAACCGTAGCATTGAGTTTAATGATAACCGTATTCGTCGCTTCGCTCAAACACAAGGAAGATGTGAAATCTCAGGTATTGAGATGGCATTCTACCCCCAAATGGTACGTTGCCATCATGTGAAAAGGCGGGCTGATGGTGGCGATGATAATTACAGAAATCTCATTATTGTACATGAATTAGCACACAGATTGCTTCATGCTACAAGACCGAACCTTATCGAAAAACTAATGAAACAGCTTATGCTTAGTGATAAGCAGGTTGAGAAGGTAAATAAACTACGATCCAACATGAATCTATTTACTATTTAATAATACAAAAGTTATTGATGGAACGCCGTATGCGGTGAAAGTCGCACGTACGGTGTGAGGCGGGGGAAAAGTTGGAGATAACATCAAATTCTTACCTATCGTACCCGAAATGGGCAGTAGCTACCCTCTTGCTAATCGCAGGAGGATGCTACACATCATTGGATCATTTCTTATATGATTGTAGTCATGATTTTCAAAATGGTAGCCTTGCTTTCTTATCAACTGGCAAGAGTATCGGGAATATCGTGCCTGCTATTATTAAGGAAAAGATGCAAGCTGTAGTAGATGCTTGTAAGCAAGGAAAAGTGGCTAGAGTAATCAACGTAGAAAATGCCTACAGTAGAAAATGGTATTTCTATGGTGGTGTTATCGATAGTTATGATGTGTTTAAAGGAAATATTTCAAATATTTTAGAATCACATCATGCTAGTTTGTGTAGGAAGCTTGATACTTTATCAGGAGCACCAAAGACGCGTATGGAGCGTAAAATTGAAAAAGAATTTGAGAAAACCGCACAAATGTTAGCTGCATATCATTATAAAAAAACAGGCGAAAAACTTAGTGAAATACCCTATCAAGTGAAAGGGTCTGTATACTTTGATACAGCCATTAAGTTAGATAAGAAGAGAACTAAAAAGTATTGGTCTACAAATCATGAGATGTTTGCTAGAGCATTTGAAGCATATGTAGAATCAGCTTTGCTAAATCAAGAACATAGAAACGATTATTTAGTTTGTGATACATATTCTTTTGTATATCCGATAGGAGAACAAAGAGAACATCTAAATAGAGGTATAAAGAGTTTAATGGAAGTAGCTGTTCCATATATAATAAATAGTATATAAGGAGTGGGAAATGATGAATTATAACATACAAAAAGGACAATTTCGTTTAACAACTGCACATCCAAGAGGAAGTTGGTGGGAATTTTATCGTGTTCCATGTCCAATCTGTAATGGTATTGGAAACTGTATGCTGCATGTTTCACAGGAGAAAGTAGCATGTACCCGTGTGGAAAGCAAGTGGGTATACGGTAAAAATTCAAGTAATCCAAGTTACATCCATTATCTAAATGGTAAGAAGCAATACAAATTACCAGCTGTAGATGTGGTAAAGGGACATAGTAAGCGTAGTAATGAAGAATTAGATGTATTTAATCGTAATTTAATCGAATTTTTGCCGTTAGAGGAGAATCACCATATACATTTACTGCAAGATAGAAAAATGACTGAAGAAGAAGTACAGGTACGTCAATATCGTTCTTTTTTAAAGCAACAAATTGTTTTGGAAGATGATAATACGTACACAACCATTTGGGAAAAGTTATTTAAACAAATTGGCAAAAAAGATTGTTGGAAGGGGATACCTGGCTTTTATGAAATGCAGAAAGGACAACTTTCTCTTCGTTTAATGGCAGGTTTTCCAGGAGTTATGATTCCGTTCCGAAACCAATATAATCAAATTGTTGGTTGGCAAGTACGTGTAGATGAAGTAAAGAACTCTGTTCATGTGAAATCTGGACCTACAGGTATACAAGCTGAACTAGTCCAACAGCCTAATGTTGTGAAAATAACGAAAAATGGTGATTGTATCTATGAAGGAAAACTAGAAATAGGGAAAAATAAAGAGTTATTAATCGGCGGGGAAAAAGTTGTTGTAAAGATACATAAAGGTCAAAAATACTTATGGATCTCTTCAGCAAACAAAAATGAAGGAACCGGTGCGGGAGGTAGTGAAAATCCACTCCCTGTACATGTAGCGGTACCAAGCTCACATTTGAAACATTGGAAGTCTGGTACGCTGCACAAAACAAAATCAGTAATGATTACAGAAGGGCCGATGAAGGGTGCGAAACGTTCCACTATAAATGAGTAGTCTCATGAAATGTGGGGATATATTTGTAGAATATATCTAACTATTTACTCGAATTATTAGGTGAAAGTCCTAATCATGACTAATGAACATTGTCATGACTATAATACTCCAACGTGCGATATGGACTGTAAGCTACATGGTGCGGAGCTTGGAAAAGTCGTAATTCAAGTAACCTAAAACCTCGGTCATGGTGAAAATAATGCGGTAGTCCTTAAAAGCAGTCTATGATGAGACAACAAACCCATGTGTGAACTGTCGTGAGGACCTTATTCTGAAAAGAATATAAAGTAAATAACTTACACTCTCTTTCATAGTGTAATGTTCTAATTAGTTGAAATGCTAGTTTGCATAGGAAAACAATTGTTCATTAAATTCCATATGATTTACCGGCAGAGAGTGGGCATCTAAGGACATGCAAATAAAGGGATAGAGTAAATGGAACGTTTGAAGGCTATGTTGGGAGAGATTACAGTCTCAATGAAATTCATAGCTGGCAGAGGTGTCATAGTAGTAATGATTGTTGTCTCAATGACGTTACTATAAGGAACCATTCCGAAGTGTAACAGAGAGGAAAAAGCAACGGGAGCGAAGGACACCAGTCGGTAATTTAATATTTCTTAATCTATCAACGTCCAAATGAGGTTAATCCGAATAAACAGCTAATTCATGAAATCTACTCTTCTTTAACAATGAAATAAAGAAGGTGATGTAGTGAAGGTAAACAGACGATTGATTAATTCTGAAAGCGACCTAATCAAAACACTAGAGGATTTATACTTTATGTCCAAGGAAGGTAAAAACTTTTTCAGCATCATGGAAATATTATCTAATGAAGAAGTGATCAAAACCGCCATCCACAACATAAAGAGTAATAAAGGAAGCAAGACTGCGGGGATTGATGGGAAAACTATTGATGATTTTCTACAAATGGAAACATCTAGTTTAGTAGAGCTAATCAGGAACACTATTAATAGCTACACACCACAACCGGTAAAGCGCATCTACATTCCAAAAGGGAATATCAAATCCAGTAAGAAATCTGAAATGAGACCATTGGGTATCCCTAATATAATAGACCGCATTATTCAAGAGCTAGTGAGGATGTTCATTGAACCTATTGTAGAAGCTAAATTTTACAAGCATAGTTACGGTTTTCGTCCCTATCGTAGTGCGGAACATGCTCTAGCCAGAATGAGAGACGTAGCACGTAGAAGTAAAACGTATTGGGTGGTTGAGGGTGATATCAGAGGTTATTTTGATAACATTAACCATAACAAACTATTAGAAATTATGTGGAATATGGGGATTAAGGACAAAAGATTATTAGCCATAATTAAGAAAATGCTAAAAGCAGGATATATGGATGAAGGAAGGTATTACAAAACAGATAAGGGTACGCCACAAGGGGGAATCATTAGCCCCTTACTAGCAAACATTTATCTGAACGGTTTTGACTGGTTTATAGCCAAAGAATACGAATACCATCCATACACCGATAGGTATCAATCAAGAAAAGCTGCATACCAAAAATTAAGAAAAGAAGGGCACTGTCCAACCTATCTAGTTAGATATGCAGATGACTGGGTTATATTAACAACTAGTGAAGAGAATGCAACGAAATTGTTGAAAAAAGCAGGAAAATATCTCAAACATGTACTCCATCTTGAACTGTCGAAGGAAAAGACACTTATCTCCGACCTGAGGATAAGACCTCTGACATTCCTTTCCTATAACATGAGGTTTGGAATGACAAAGGAAAATAAGGAAGCGCCGTTACTATATCCTAATATGAAAGCGGTTAGTAGGTCAGTTGAAGAGATTAAAGTTATTGTTAAAAAACTAAGGTACAGTCCAGACAACGAGTGGTTTGCTACCAACATAGAAAAAATTAACGAAAAATTGATTGGATTAAGCAACTACTTTAACAAGGGCATTAGCAAACGTACACTAGAGAAAATTGACAATAGGCTATTCTGGGGAATTTGGAAGTCTTTTAAAAGTTACTTTAGATATGAAAAGGATACAAAGATGGCAATGAAACACTTTGTTCCTATGAATATTTTAGGAAATCGTATTAATAGACATGAAAAGTACCAAGGAAAAACTCTAGCAATAGAGATTGATGGTATCATGATTGGTATAACTAAGAGTGCCATTACGCCAGTACAATACTCCAGAAACTTTAATCAAGATATGACACCTTATACGCCTGAGGGAAGAAAACTATATGCCAAAACGATGGAAAAAGTTCCTCCTCTTGCGAGACCAGCTACATATAAAGCAGATGAGTTATTTATAGCTCATTCAGATAAGAGTCGGGAAATTACAAACTTCGAATATATGATGAACAAAGACTATGCGTACAATCGAGATAAAGGTAAATGTCGAGCTTGCTCATGCTACTTATATGGCAAGGCACATTGCCATCATAAAAAGAATAAATTACCCATGCATGAAATCAACAAGGTCAAGAATTTAATCTCTCTTTGCAATGAGTGTCACAAGTTGGTACACAATAGCAAACCAATTGAAGGCACAACCAAAAGAGTGAAATTGATTGAAGAGCTGAGGAAGACAATTAGAGATTAAGAAATATAGCAACGCACATCGCGAGATGTCACGTTGTACATAAGAACAAATTATCGATGGCAAGCCGTATGCGGTGAAAATCGCACGTACGGTTTAGAGTGGGGGAAAAGATGGAGATTACTTCAAAGTCTTACCTATCACTATCAGATTTGATTGCCGATTTACTTCCTCAAAGACTAAATAGAGAAGAACTAGCTAAAGTAGGGTCATCGGTTCTTGCGATTCCAGGTGTAAATGCATGGAGAATCGTTATGCCAGTATTAAAAGATATGGGCGTAGAAAATGTATATTTAGCATTTGATGCCGACTTAGTAGAGAATGAAAAAGTAAGAGCTGCTTTAATTGCTTTTGCAACAGAGTTAAAGAAAGTGGGCTATAACGTAATTATTGCAGCATGGAACCCAGCACAAGGGAAAGGTCTGGATGATGCGATGCAAGCTTCTTTCAAACCAGTTTTCCGCACAATATAATAAATCGTAACAATTTAACTAGGGGATTTTATATAAAAGAAAGGTGTGTGTTAAGTATATGGATATTATGCAACAATTAATGGACGTAGATAAAAAAGCTAGGGAACAAGAAAGACTGGAACTCATTCAACGATTTTACAATGAAGGAGTTTCTATCACGACAATTGCAAATGCGACAAATATGTGTGAAGAGGATATTTCTTATATAGTAAGTAACTAGTATCCATATTTGATGAGATGAATAGAGGAGAAAAAGATAGAATATAATTCTATCTTTTTTTATGCTCTTAAATACAATTTTAAAGCGAGAAAGGTAGAGGGAGAATATGAGTGTATATGTAAAAAAGAATCTAGTAAATTTACGAGTTGATTATGCTTTTAAACGTTTGTTTGGAGGAGAAGGAAATGAAGATATATTAATTGGGTTTCTTAACGCGGTACTACAATCATCTATTGATGAAGAAATTACATCTTTGCACTTAGATGATCCGCATCTTCCAAGAGAGCAGAAGGATGATAAACTGTCTATTTTAGATTTGCGAGCTACGCTAAATAGTGGTATAAAAATTAATATAGAGATTCAAGTTCGAGACAAAAAAGATATGATAGAGCGTTCTTTGTTCTATTGGTCAGGTATGTATTATTCTCAAATGACTCAAGGGATGAAATATACAGAATTAAGACCAACCATTTGTATTAATATAGTGGATTTCATTCTATTTCCAGAGGAGCAGGAGTTTCATAATGTTAATACAGTGATGAACAAAAAATCTAAACGTATCATTACCGAAAATATGCAGTTGCATTTTCTTGAAATCCCAAAAGTGATTCAAGAATGGCAGGGAAAACGAATGGATCCGTGGGAAGATTCTTTAGCGCGTTGGTTACTATTATTTCCTGCGCATGAGGATGAGAGATTAACAACAATCCTGGAGGCGATAGCAATGGAAAAAGATCCAGTTTTTAAAAAAGCGATAGAGGATTGGGAGCGTTTAAGTAGCGATAAGGATTTTTTACGCTTATATTGGGCTAGAGAAAAAGAAATAAAAGATAGAATATCTGAAATAGAAACAGCAGAAGAAAAAGGTGCAAAAGAAGCCAAAATACAACTAATTCAAAACATGATTAAAGTAGGTGTACCTTTAGAGAAAGTTGCAGAGGCTGCTGAATTAAGTGTCGAAGAGGTTAATGAGATTTTAAGAAATAAAAAATAGATATAAATGATAAAAACAGGTAATTGTGATTAAACATGATTACCTGTTTTTTTTGATTTAATGAAAGTAAGTGAATATATGGGAAGGTAGGGGGAATAGTTATGAAAATGACAAGAGGGAATATTGAATGAAGTGTGTAATTTTTACATACTTATTTATTCTGTTATTAAAAAAACATAAAGAATAGAAGGGGAAGTTATTTGTATTATGAAAAAGAAAAAAGAAGCATCTTATGTACATGTGTATACGCTTAGAGACAAAAGTACAAAATCGATAAAAATAGAAACATGGCGCTCATTGAAAGAAGAAATGAATGTTTTGGGTCTTAAGGACAGTGATATTTTTCAAATTCAAATGGTATGGTACGATCCAAACAAAGAGGATAAAAATAAATGAAGTAAAATGGGACAGGAAAAATCCAATTTTATTTTTCAGATGTAAATAAGGGCTTGTATTTTAAAAATCGTATTGCTATAATATAAACGTAATAAGATTTAACAATAAAATATAAAATTAATCAGTTCGCATATAAGAGAAGACCTCAATATGCGCCATGTCCTAAGGGGACGTGTGCGTGTATTGGGGTCTTTTTGCGTTTTGCGAGCAAAAACACCCGGAGGTGCAGGAATTATGTTGAATTGGTTGTCTGCAAAACTTATGACAACATCGGTAGGAGATTTTCTACTAGCAAAAAATAGTTTTTCGAAGGGTATTCAAGGGCACACCAGTGGGGCAGATGCTAACACTGTACAAAAAAGCATGAATACTCTTGTAACAACACTAATTGGTTTTGGTGGAATTTGGGTAGCAGCTTGCGTTGTATTTGCAGCTATTAAATTATCGGGTGCACAAGGTAAAAACCCTGAAAATCGTACACAAGCCATGATTGGTTTAGCTTGTGCGGCAATTGGAGGCTTTGTCATGATCAAAGCATACGACATCGCTGCTTGGGTTACAAAAATTTAACATAAGAGTTTGTAAAAGCTCTCCTCTATTTGGGGAGAGCTTCTCTTATACAAGGGAGGAAACAAAATGAGAAAGGTAACCGTTCCAGTTGATATGACTTCGGAACAAAAAACGTTGTTAGGCGTGCTGAGCAAACGCCAATTGATTTATCTATTAGGTGGAGGAGCATCCCTTTACTTGTATGTACCATTCTTATGGCGGCTATTTGCACCTTTTAATGCGGCAGTAGCATTTTTTATTTGCTTAATTTTAGCAATACCTACAGTAGTAGGTGTAATAACGTTTGCTTTTATTTATAAAGAAAAACAACACATGTATTTAGATAAATATTTACTGATCAAAATGCGTAGCCGTTCTGAAAAAGGCAAGTGGAGAAAAGGGTACGAGCCGATTAAATGGGTAAAGGAGAATTTATAGATGTTAGAAATGATATATTTTGCGATGGTAGCCATTGTAGGTTTTTTCTTTTATCGAAAAATGAATGGAAAACCGCTGTTTGGTTTTAAGAAAAAAGGAAAAAGTCAGGGCGGAGTAGAGAAACGCACTGCTGACAAAAATGGAAAGAAAAATAAAAAGAATACGACTGCTATAGAGGAAATTGATGAGGATAATGTGGATTTCTTTAGTGCTTTTGTAGAAGACATTAAGGAAGTTGAAAATCATATGATTCGTTATCATGATGACACGTTTGTCCTAATCGCGGAGGCACATCCTGTAAACTATTATCTACTTTCCAATGCGGAACAAGAAGCGATTGATATCAAAATTGAATCGTGGTTAACCACATTAGAGTTTAATACGAAGGTATATATCCAAAGTAAGTTTGTAGATTTAACAGATCCTGTAAGGAAAATGACAGAAACAATGAAAGATGCGAAGGACCTTACACCAGAGACAGTACTTTATGGGCAAGAAGTTATTGACAACTTAGAGTATTGGCAACGTTCGCAGCCTCGATATGAACAAAAACGATATTTAATTTACCCATACAAAGTGGATATTAGTACGATTACAGCTGATACAGAGGATGAATTGGAAGAAAAGATTGTAGATAAAGCGTTTAACGAATTATATCGCCGCTATAATGCTTCTAGAAATCTACTATCGAAAGCAAAAATTAGTGTAGAAATGTTAACGAAAGATAAATTAATAGAACTCTTATATGTATCGTTTAATCGCCGTAAAGCGGTAAAAGCACGATTCCAAGATTTAATTGAAAATGAGAATTTCTCTTTATATTCAACAGGTGAAACAAATGAGAGAAAACTAGAGTTAATGAAGAAAGTACTAGCGGAAGAAAAAGCAGAAAAATCAAATAATGGAGTGGCGTAATTATGAAGTTATTCGGAAAAAAGAAAAAGGAAAAGAAAAAAATAGAAGTAGAAGAGAAAGATAAATTGGAACTAGAGGAGGAAGGGTTGGAAGGTGAAGAAATACCGACGCAATTAGATAATAAAACAACTGTGTTTGATGTTATTGCTCCAGAAGGAATGAAAATTGATTCAGAAGATTATGGGGTTATTAAACAGTCTTTAGGGAGTAATACGTTCTTCCGTCCGTTTTATATTCCACGCGATGGGTACCCACGTATGATGCAAACCAATTGGCTGAATATGTTAACTTCAGCTGGGGAAGTGGATGTCATGATTGACATTCATAAAGAGCCAAAAGCCAAAGCAATGCGATCATTAGATATGCAGCTTACTATGTTACGTTCGAATCTTTCTTTCCAACGTACACGAGGGAACATTGACCAAGAAAAAGACCTAGATGCAAAAATTCAAGATACAAACAACTTAATGGATGAAATCCAGTTCAATGAAAACGACTCCTATATGGTGAGTACAATGGGTGTTGCGTATGCCGAATCAAAGAAAGAATTAGACGTTTTATGTGAATATATTGAAGATGAAATGCAAGCATCTCACTTTAAGATAGCAAGTACTTGGAATCGTGTGAAGAGTGGTTTGAAAGCGGTTATGCCACTAGGTGCACCAAATACGTTACAAGATACATATCGAAATATCGATAGACGTGCTCTATGTACATTTGCACCCTTTGTCTCAGGATCCGGAAGATTTAACGGTGGTATACCAATAGGAAAGAACAAAATTACTGGACAAGTAGAATTTTTAAATTCATTCGGTAACGCAGATTATCGTCCACCAAACTATAACATTGGTGTGACAGGGATTTCAGGTTCCGGGAAAAGTTTACTTTTAAAAATGAAGCTAGCTCGTGAAACATCACTTGCAGATACACATGCGATGATCATAGATCCAGAGGGAGAATTCGTAAAAATCACCAAACGACTAGGTGGTATTAACTTAAATATTTCACCTGAAAGTAATATCATTATTAACCCTTGTGCAATTGCAGTAACAGAACTTCAAATTACCGATAAAGATGAAGAGCTAGAAGCGCTTGAACAATACGATAAGAAAGAACTCGTAGAGCATGATGGCGTGAAGTATGTAAGATTTGTACCTATTTTAGAGAAAATCAATGAAATACTAGGATTCTTTGACATTATTATTCGCGGACAAGATTTTGATCAACCAGGATTAAATGTATTCCAACGTACAATGTTAGAAGATGCGATTCGTGAAGTATTCAATAAACATGGCATTACCTCTCATCCTTCATCATTATATACAGATGAAGTGAAGAAAGTGGATGGACAATTAATTCAGTCTCAGGTGAGAAAGCCAGAGCCAGAGTTAAAAGAAATTTATGATGTAATAGTGGGAAACCATGGAGACGATGTGAAAGCAGAAGAGTTAATTGCTGCGATTCGTCCGTTTCTACGTGATGGCTCAAAACCATTATTTGATGGACAAAGTAATTTTGGACGTGGTGTAGAAACACAGTTAAATGAATCACGTGTTGTTAACTTTAATATTAGTCATTTAGAAGAGGGCTTCCTAAAGCCAATCGCCTTCCACGTTATCCTGAACTATATTTGGGAGCATTGGATTAAGAGTCCAGAACACGCTATCAAACGAAAAGTGTTATATGTGGATGAGATGTGGCAGTTTATCGACTATGAACAAACTGTTAACTTCTTAGAAAAAGTAGCACGTCGTTCACGTAAAAGAAATGCCGGTATGTGTTGGGCAAGTCAGGACTTTGTTCGTATTTTAGAAAATGTGAAAGCACGTGGTATCTTGCAATCTACTTTCTCTTATTTCTTCTTAGAGCAAAATAAGATTGATAAGAAAAAAATCCAAGAGAACTTTAACTTAACTGCTGGGGAGCTTGACATTATTCTCAACAATCCAGGGAAAGGTGAAGGGATTTTTCGCATAGGAGATAGTTCAGTTTGGATTCAAACAGATCCATCAGATAAAGAAATGATGTTCATTGAATCGAATGAAGCGGTACTACAAGAGCTTTTAAATAACATGAAGAAAGTACAAGGGTACGCAGGATAATAGCGTACCTTTGAAAAGGAAGGTGAAATTATGCTTGAGAAAATAGTAGAGTGGGTTGGAGGGCTCATTATTCATTTGGTGAAGGCTTTTCTTAGCCCAGTGTATGCAACTTTGGATCCGCTACCGGTTTTAGTGTTTGGAGGAAAGGGAAAAGAAGGAAATGGGACAAACTTAGATTTCTTATTTTCGGGTGATTCTCTAACTAAGGTATTAGACACAGGTATGCCTGTAATGTTTAAGCTTGTTGCCTTTTGTGTCCTTGTCAGTGTAGTTATTACGGCGGCAAAATACTCTGCAACGGCCATTAATCCAAATAATAGAACTGCATTAATAGAGTATGCGAAGGATTTGATGATCATTTCAATTTGCCTTTGGCATCTCGATTACTTTTATACACTCATATTTGAAATTAATTCATGGGTAATAATAGAGTTCAGAGATGCTATCAATGGGGTAAGTGGAGGGGATTTTGACCCAGATAAGGGTACTAAATTTCTAGAACCTGGATTTGGTGGGGCTGGACTTACCATTACTGAGCTGGGTTTGAAAGGTCATGAAAATGACTATATGTTTATTATATTTGGTTTGTTTGTAGAAGCTGGTCTCATCGTTTGGGCAAACTTTTACTATTTAATGCGAGCCGTGTCACTATACGTTTTAATGTTAATGGGTCCTTTAATGGTAGGTATGTGGCTATTTCCACAAAAGAAACAACAGACATTATATTGGATACGAGAATTTATAGGAGCAGTGTTCATACAAGCAATTCATGCGATTACCTTATGGCTCATTATTTCTCTTATTGGAGCAGCAAATAGTCCGTTAATCAAATTACTTTTACTTGCCATGTTTATCCCAGTTGGTGAAATTGTGAAAAGTTTTATCGGCCTTAGTACTAATGCATCAGGTGGTATTCATAGAGCGGGTACGATGTTGGGTATGGGTGCTTTAGCAAGTGTGACCGGACTGGTTAAAGGTGTTCGTGATGACTACCGTAATTCAAAAGTAAAACCTGATATTAAGGAGGATAAAGAAAAGATAAAAGAAGATGCTGATAACCCTAAAGATGCATTAGGAGCGAATTTAGGGACAGATGTTGGTACAACATCTCGTGCAGCTCGTATGTTAAAAGTTGGTCAAATTGGAAGCTCAATTGGTAAAGCGGCTGGTGGATTTGCAGGTATGACAGCAGGAGCTGGTCTTGGACCAGAAGGAATGGCAATAGGGACATTGGCTGGCAGTAAAGCGGGCGGATTTACTGGTGCAGTTACTGGAAGATCTGCTGCTGCAGTCGGCGAAGGGGCTGTATCTTTAGGAAAACATATAGGTTCGAGTATAAAGAAGGGTGCGGATACGTATTCAAATCTAAATGGCGAATCGTATCCGGAACTAACCGATGAAGATATCGCTCAGGATTTAGCTACAAAAGATTTTGAAAATTGGAAAGCGGATAATCCCGATTCTGCAGTTGCGAGTCGTTTAAAACAAGCATTCCCTGGTGCATCCGATGCAGATATTGCAAAAATGGTAGCAAAAACAAATAGTGATCAAATATCTCATTTCAAAAATCAGCGAAAACAAGATTTGCAAAATATGAAGAACAATGCTACACCATATGGAAACGCTAGAGAATTAGTCAACGCTGCGACTAACGCATTCCAAAAAGGATATGAGGCAGACCATAAAGATGCGTTTATGAGTCAATTACCAGAAAATATGTCAGCAGAAGAGAAAGAGAAAAAATGGAATGACCATCTGAACTCAAAAGTACAAGGATTTAGAAATCATGCAGAACAGGTGGCAACAAAAGCTGGAGCAATGCCAGTTGATGCGAAAGATAAGCAAGGGAACAACCTGTTTGATAAGTCCTATGTGAATAAAGATGCTTTTGCTTCTCAACTTGCACTTGGAAAAGTTGGAAAGGCAGTTGAAGGAGTAAAAGGAGAAACTCTAGAGAGTGGCCATCAAAATATGGGACAAGTAGACTCACTTGTGGGTGCGTCCACTGCTGCGTTTAAAAAGGCATATACTGTTGATCATAAGGCTGGATTCATGAAGCAATTCCCTGCAGATGTACCACAACAAGAAAAAGAGGCTGCATGGAACAAACACTTGAGTCAAAAAGTGCAAGGATTTAAAAATCATGCACAGAAAGCTGCCGAACAAGCAGGGATTGTGCAACAAAAAGATGGGACTAGCTATGCTAATAAGGAAGCTTTCGCTTCTCAGCTATCGCAACAATTACAAAGCAATCCAAATATAAATGCAATGGGTGTATCTAGTGTATCTGGCATTCAAAAAGCGGTAAACGGTGTAAAAACACATAGTTTAGCAAATGGATATGGAAGCCAGAAACAAAAAGATGTAAGTAATGTCGGGAACTTAGTACAAGCATCTACAGAATCTTTTAAACAAGGATATGCAGCGGAGAACAAAGCAAACTTTATGAAGAACTTGTCTCCAACTATGTCTCAAATGCAAAAAGTAGAAGCTTGGCAATCTCATTTAAATGATAAAGGTAATGAATTTAAAGCAATCGCTCAGCAAGCGGCGGTACAAGCGGGTGCGATGCCTGTACAGGCAAAAGATACGAATGGTAAGAGTCTGCATAATCAATCGTATATTAATAGAGATGCCTTTGCTTCGCAATTGACGAAAGGTTTACAAAGTCATGCTAGTCTTGGAACAGTGAGTCAACAAGTAGGTTCTGGCATTACTAGTGCGATTCAAGGTGTTCGTTCACACGGTGTTGCGACAGGTGGCGCAATCAATAAAGCTGTGTTTGCAGCTACGCAAACGCAAGCGAGTATGGCACGTGCAGGAAATCTGTCTGTTTCTGAAATTGAACGCTCGTATGCAGATGCATCAGCTAGTGTAGCAAATATTTCGCAAAGTGCTGGCAAAATGACGATTCCAACTTCAGCAGTGGGACGTATGACACAGCAAAGTAAGATGCTTGGTGTAAGTATGATGGAAGGTGCCAAATATCTCGTGCATACAAAAGGAATGGAGAATGTATCAAAAGCATACTTTAATGCGTCTAGTGCTGTTAAGCAGGATGGTGGAAATGCAGTACAAAGAGTGATGAGTGGAACTGCAGCTGCCGTTCATACTTCGTTAGGAGGTAATGCAGCAGAACGCCATTACAATGTGACAAAAGGATTAAGCTATGCAGCAGGTGTAATTGGTGGTGCAGGTGCTTACCAAGCTACTGCTCGTATGGTAAGTAAACATAATCCTTATAATAAAGCAGTTCAATCAGAAGCAAAAGAAATTCAAGAGATTCAGGGAATGGTACCAACCACAACAGATGCTACTGGAAGACAATCAGTTGCTCAAGGTGCAGTACGTCTTGTTACGACAAATAATAAATCATGGATTGAAGCGAAAGATTCCAGTGGAATGACACAAGTTGTATCTCGTTATGGTAGTGGAGATAGTAGCATTCGTTCGGGACAAGTGGTATATCAAGATTTAAATATTTCAGACGGTCAATTAACACAGTATCGTAATGGTATGAAAGCAACGCCAGCGTATATTCAAGATTCTAGTGGCGGGAAAATTAGTATCAATCGTTCTATCAATATTAATCCAAATCAATTAGTGGGAAATCAAAATCAAAGACCTTTACAACAGAAACCAGTATTTAGTGAACCGCCACTTACAGTAAGTCATAAGGTAGACAATGGTCACTTCTATATGTCTGATTTAGACCAAGGTGGCTATCAAAATGTACAAATGGTTGTTGAAAGAGATCGAAGTTACATGGTTGCTACCACAACTGATGGTACAGTGTCACGTATTTCTCCATTCGGAAAAGGAGATACGCGATTACAAGCAAACCAAAGGATTGAAAGGGCTTGTGAAGTAAAAGATAGCATTATTAAGCCGAGAGAAGAAATCCTAGTAACTCATACAAAAGACGAAATTGTACGTACAGAGACACAGCTGAATTTAACAGAACATGACCCACAAAACTTGATTCCATTTGCGCCAAACCCTCGCTTAGCACAGCGAAAAAGAAGAAATAATGAAAATGGAAAGTATGGAGTGACAAGTCTATGAGTCAAAATCCTAACGATCCAAATAATCAGAAGAAAAATAACCCTTTAAAAGATGCAACATCTCACTTTATTAAGAAAAAAGGGATGCAGGCAAGCGGGAAAATGGCAAAAATGGCAGGGAAGGCAGGAAGAGCGGCAGCGAAAGCTGCTGCCAAACTGCTAAGAGCTGGTGTAGTGAAAATTGTCGGAGCTATTGTGGGAGCAGTGGGATTGCCTGTTGCTCTCATTATGGCTCTTATTATTACTGTATGTGTTATTTTAGCATCTTTTGTACCATTTACCGATGATGAAAGTAAAACAGAAGAACAAGTGAAAAAGTATATGGAAATTTCAATGGCGCTAAACGTAGACTGGAAAGAGGTTGTCGCTTTTGATATGGCGCGGTATGATAACGATTTGACTGGTAAAGATCCGCATGATGCTATATCATTTTTCTTGGATATCCAATATGAAGAATATACGGAAAAAGAGGTATGCGAGGCAGGGCCGAATGGTCCTTGTGAAAAAAAGAAAAAGGAGATGCAAAAAACTAAATCTGAAAGTTATTCCGGACCAGATGTAAAAAAGATATTGGGAGATACAGATTTTAAGAAAAAAATAGATGAAATTAATGCAAGCGGAAGTAAAAAGGTAACAGTATCTTCTCATGGTTTAGAGAAAGCGATGGAACTTGCAAAATTTAGTGAGAGTCAAAAAGATCGTGCTCGTGAGATATTAGCCGCAGGGATGTTAGAAGGGCTATATGGACATCTTGCTCCTATTACTGGTGGATTTATTGGTGGTATGTGTGTAGGTAATGTGAGTCCTGGCGGAGAGCCTGTTAACCTTAATGCTAAAGTTACAGGATACCTTCCTAAAATTAAGGAAATGGCAGAAAAACATGGTGTTGCTCAGTATGTTGGTATTCTCGCAGCCCAAATGATGCAGGAGTCAGGGGGAGCGGGAAATGACCCAATGCAGGCTTCAGAGGGGCATTATGGAGACATGAGTCCATCTTGTATAGGTGTAAAGGGGAATGCACGTGTAGGATGTATTAAAGATCCAAACATTTCTATTGAAGCAGGCGTACAAGAATTTAAAGATGTTTTAGCAAAGGCAAATGGAGATATAGCACTTGCCTTACAGAGTTATAATTACGGTCCTGGATTCATTAGTTATGCATTAGCAAAAGGTGGATATTCAGAAGAAACAGCCATTGCGTTTTCTAGGGAGCATGCTGGTGAAAATCCAGCAGGTTGTTCTGATCCTAATAACTTCCGAACCAAAGTTGGAGCATGTTATGGAGATTATGTGCGCCCATAAGGGGACAAGGAAAAACGGTGATTGCAAGCCGTTAGGTTAACCTTAAATGACCTAGTATCACTTGGTTTACCTTGGAGGGAAACTGAAGGGGGACAACAGCATGCCAAGAAAGCCGTAAGTTGGTTAAGCATCAAGCCACGACTGAACGGCGAGATATAAAGTACGAATAAGGATAAAAGCTAGACTGCTTGAACGATAGCACAAGGGAGGCTACCGTAACTAATCTCGGAAGATGCTTACAAACGAGATTTAACAGATGTCATGAGGATAGTGAATGTCATCCTACATGAATAGGGTCATCTGTTACCCGCTTCTATATGGAAGAAACGTGTGAACGTCGTATCCGAAATCGTACGTGCAAGTTCCTTGTCTACTAAATGGGGATTGCCTAAGTCAGAATGCCCAAATGGCTATTAAGGATAACTTCAAGACCCAACAGTCAAGAAGTATGGCTTATGAATATCTGATATGGCAACGGAGCCTTCATAGTAGTCAGAGCTAGGGAAAGCCTAGTACAAGGCGAAGGAAGGCAGTCTGTTAGCTTATTACCAAATTGGGGAGGTGCGAAAGGCACTATGCAATGTCCAAAAGTAGTATTAAGCAATCTGCGAAAGAAGAGTCTTGATAAAAAGTATCAATATACAAGACTCTATCGAAATCTTTACAATCCAGATTTCTTTTTACTGGCATACAATAATCTAAGTAAAAACGATGGCGCATTAACTATGGGAGTAGACCAAAGGTCTATTGATGGATTTTCTATGGAAGAAGTAGAACAGCTCATTGAAGTGCTAAGAAACAAGCGTTATCAACCCTATCCGTCCAAAAGAGTTTATATACCGAAGAAAAATGGTAAGAAAAGACCCTTAGGAATACCAAGCTTCTGTGACAAATTAGTGCAAGAAGTTATTCGTATGATTTTAGAAGCAATCTATGAACCGAATTTTTCCACTTCTTCACACGCGTACCGGAAAAATAAAAGTTGTCATAGCGCTCTATTAGAAATAAAGCGTACTTTTACAGGAAGTAAATGGTTCATAGAAGGAGATATTCGGGGTTTCTTTGATAACATTGAACATCATACTTTAGTGGAGATTCTGCGAAGAAAAATCTCCGATGAAAACTTCATAGAACTCATTTGGAAGTTCTTACGTGCGGGGTATTTAGACGAGTGGAAATTTCACAACACATATAGTGGAGCTCCACAGGGTGGTATTATCAGTCCGATACTCTCAAATATTTACCTTAATGAATTGGACGTATATATGGAATGTTTTAAGAACAACTTCAATCAGGGAAAGAGACGAAAGAAAAATCCTGAATATGAAAACGTGCGAAGTAAAATGCGTAGGCTTGAGAAGAAAATTGATAATACCAATGAACATGATGATTCTGATAGTATCGAAAACTGGAAAGAAGAAGTGAAGGTACTGAAGAAAAAGCTGAAACAAATGCCTTACAGCGATCAAATGGACAATGAATATAGAAGACTTACCTATGTAAGATATGCAGATGACTTCTTGATAGGAATTATCGGTTCAAAAGAGGATGCCCAACATGTAAAAGAAGAAATAGCAAAATTTCTCAAAGATAAGTTGAAATTGGAACTGTCCATGGAAAAAACGTTAATAACAAATGCATCAAATAAACAAGCCCAGTTTCTTGGATATGAAATCAAGATATTCAAAAGCCAAGCAATTCGTACGGATAAATTAGGTAGAAAAATAAGATTGTTAAATGGCAAAGTCCAATTAAAAATGCCACATAAAGCATGGGTAAATAAGTTAAAAAAGTACCAAGCCATCCAAATGAGTGCCAACGGCACTTGGAAGCCTAAACCAAGAAATTACTTTCAACGAAATGAAGACTTAGAGATTGTTTCCCAGTATAACAGTGAAATACGTGGATTGTATAACTATTATCGACTAGCCGAGAACGTGAGTAATCATATGCATAGATTCACTTACTTCATGTTTTATTCGATGTTGAAAACATTCGCTACGAAATATAGAAAGCGTACCAAACATATTAGGAAAAAGTACATGAAAAATGGACGCTTTACAGTGGAATATGAAACAAAAAGAGGAATAAAACAAATCCACTTTATCGAGCGCAATTTTCCGAGAATAAACGGAATTTCTAAAGAGCAAACAGATGTTGTGCAAAATACTAGATACACAATGAGTACAACAAGGCTCTCAGACCGAATAAAAGCGGAAACGTGCGAATCATGTGGACGAAGCAATACAACCATACACATGCATCACGTTAAAAGGTTGAAAAATCTTCGGGCAAAGTCGAATAAATCATATCTCGAACAACAAATGATAGCGAGAAATCGTAAAACAATCGCTCTTTGTAAGGAGTGTCATTTAAAAAGACACAAAGGCGAGATATAAAAATGCAGATGACAGATGGAGAGCCGGATACATGGAGACATGTAAGTCCGGTTCGGAGAGGAGCATTTGGAAACCTATCACAGAAACGTGGAAAGGCGCTGGGTGCTTACTCTACACATACGTTTCTAAAGTTTTGAAATATTACAAGGATTTAGGGTGTGTGGCAGATGCATCTGGCGAATGGATTTCTGATAAAGGTTGGAAATGGCCAACGAAATCAGGTCGTATTACAGATACGTTTGATGCAGTTCGTGGTGGAAAACAACATAATGCTGTAGATATTGGAGCTATGACCGCTGGAAAAGCTGGAGACCCCGTGTGGTCAATGGAAGCAGGTATTGTAGTCCGAACAGGTAATGTAAATGGTGGAGGTCTAGGTGTTTATGTAGACCATGGAAATGGTATTGTATCTCGTTACTTACATTTGAGTAAAATATCAATTGCACAAGGAACTATGGTGACGAAAGGACAAATTATTGGAGAGATGGGTGGTTCTAACTATGATAAAGACACTGGTTTCCTTAATATGAATGGCTATGCTGTCCATTTAGACTTCCAAATTCGTATTAACGACCAGCCAACGGATCCAATGAAATTCTTTAAGAAAAATGATGATCCAGGACTATCATCTGGTGGTTCTCCTACAATGGCAAATGCTAAACGACAAAAGGTATTGGAAGAAGCAAAAAAATGGGTTGGACAAGGGAAAGTGAGCTATGTATCCGGTGCTAGAAATCCAGCTGCAGGTAGTGCTGATTGCTCTGGATTTACACAATACGTGTTTAAAACCAGTATAGGTGTCCAACTAGGGGATTGGACAGGTGCTCAAATTGGACAGGGAAAACAGGTACCTGATATCGGTCGTGCACAGCCAGGAGACTTAATTTTCTATGAAAATCCAAACCATGTATCTATTTATTTAGGGAATCAGAAAATGATTCATATAGGTGATAACAAAGGTGTACAAATTACAGGTCTAAACTATACGGCAAGAGGACAACATATGTCGCAAATCCGTAATGTTATAGACTGATAAGGGATGAGCGTAGATGAAGAAAATAATCAACATTTTATCCAATATGTCTCGTAAGTACTTGGTCATATTAGGGATTATCGTACTAGTGGCAGGTGTTGCCACCTATAATACTATTCATGATTATATGATGAAATCACAAGTGCAAGAGGAAGAACAAGTAAATCAAGATGAAATCGAGATGCTTGGAGATAAACCAAAGGGATTTGATACAAAAGAAGAAGAATATACTGCGAAAACAAAAACAGTAGAGGATTTACTACGAAAAATTTCTAATAGTAGTTATGATGTTCCATATTTGTTTACAAAGGCTGGATTTGGTATTGAACCAATGAAAATGACAAGTAATGAACGTATGCTTGCTACAGAAGCTGTTCAAAGATATTTCCTAAAAGGAGATAAGTTTTACAATGCACGTATTACCAAAATTGACCGTGGGAAAAAAGTAGATACATTTCATATAGAGGTTTTAATACAACAGGTAAACTTCTTGGAACCACGACAATTTAAAATTCAGGTAAATCAGTATGCGCAAATTGTAACACCAATTGAACAAATACCACATGGACAAGAAGAAGTACCTGTGGATTAGCTGAAAGATAAGGGTTGTGAATAAAAATCACAACCCTTATTAAAAAATATAAAGAGTACCTAAAAATATTTATTTAATATTCATAATTTTCTTATATAATGAAGTTATGGTTAAATGAAATTTATATATATTAGTGAAATGATATAGATGTGGAGGTAAAAAGAATGAGATTATTATTTGGAACCGCAGCAAACTATTTTGCAGGATATTCTTCTGGAAGAGGCTCGGGACTTTTAGGGACATTATTTGGCTGGGCTTTATTAGTAGGTAGTGGATACCTGTTGATCACAAATTGGGATAGTATCACAGTTTGGATGCACAGTTTAGATATTGTAACAGGATTAGATGGTTATGAAGACATGAGCAATGGATTTATATTCATCTGCTTGCTTGTAAGTGGTTTTATTTTCATGCTATTGTTACCAGTCTTCACAATTGTATTAATAGTGGGTGTGGTATTCCTGAATATTGTCATCTGTACAATTATATTATTAGTATCACCAAGTACATATAAAAAAAAATAAAGATGTGGAGAGTGAATTGAAATGAGTACAATTCTAGTTTTAGGTGGTTCAAATGGTAGAACATTAGAGAAATTAGCGAAAAAAAGAGATTGTCAGGTAATTTTTCACGATGGAAAAAATCATGGTGGTGTAAAGAAAACGTTTCGTAGTGTCATAAAGAAATGCGATGTTATTGTAGTGCAGAAAGGTGCGTGTGGTCATGTGTCTATTGATGTAGCAAAAGAATACGCAAAGAAGTATGATGTCCCGCTTTTATTTAATCAGGGTTTTGGAGGAACAGGCGCGTTTGAAATGGGGTTAAAGCGTCTGCAAGCGGCTTGATTTTAGTAGGTAGTCTGAGATAACTGTTTGGGCATTAAATAATTTAATCGTTATATATAATTTTTATTATCGAATTAGTAATTACTTAACTAAATAAAATTTGAATTTTTTATAAAAATTAAAGAAGCCTATACTTCGATATAGTATAGGCCGAGAGACTAAAATTAATCTGTTATTAATTTCGAATAGATATTTAAATCGATAAGCTTCCCATCTGATATTTCGCTTTTTCTTAGAGTCCCTTCAAAAGTGAATTGTAATTTTTGTAATACTTTTATGGAGTTCACATTTTCAGGTTCAACTTTTGCTTCGACACGATTTAGTTTCAAATGTATAAAAGCATAATCTAATAGAGCAGAAATGGCTTCAGGGGCATATCCTTTGCCCCAAAAGGATTTCAAAATATCATAGCCAATTTCTGTTTTTGAATTTTCGAAATCCAAGGAATTATAGCCACATGAACCGATAATTTGATTAGAGTCTTTTTCAATAATGGTAAAACGGTGAGCTTTGTTATTTTGAGCAAGTTCATTGAGAAAACGGATCATATCTTTTGCTTGGTTTTCATCAGTGAAATTACTTATATTCATGAATTTTGTAACGTCAGGATCAGACCATATTCTAAACATACTTAATGAATCAGATTCCTTCATTTGTCTTAAATGTAATCTTTGTGTTTGTAATTCTGTAATCAATACTTTTACCTCCATTATGTTGTTGTGATGGGTAGATTAAAAATATTGATATCTGTGCATAATTCAGTCCCTTCTGGATTAGTTAACTTCCATTATATAAGAAATTACTAAATTGAACAAAAACGTTATTTTATAGTAATGCAAAAAGAGTACATATTTGATATGTACTCTTGAAAAAAGGAAAGTGATGAAACATAACATTACAACATATGCTTGCCTCATTTAACAGTGCAAGGGATATAACAAAATAGTTATTTAATAAAAAATCGTGTACAAAAAATGTACACGATTATATAAAAATTATGTCTTGCGTGCTCATTGTATTCTATGTTTATGGTATGTAAAACGTTAATACATTAAAAGAGCACTTTTAGAAGTGTTCTCTGGCCAAAACTAATATTGAAAAAGAATACCCAAGATATTATATGTATGTTTTTTAGATAGGTGTAAATTTAAAACAAAATTTTTCTATTATACAACAAAGCAGCTAGTTAACAGAACTAACTGCTTGTTGTACAAAAGAAACGCTACGCTTACAGAAATAGTTTGTAACTTTAAGTTACAAAAATAGTATGAACAGGGTTGGAAATGTTATGCGGGAATGAAAGAAAATAAAAAAGAGCACCATGCATAAGTGCTCTTTAAGATAGGAGGTAACACTTTGAGCTGGACGGTTAGGTTAAAAGTATATGTTGTAGAAAAGGAATAAGACCTAAAACTTATTTTCAACTCAAAACAAAAGAGCAGTTAACAAACGTTAACTGCTTAGCCCTCAGAGAAAGGGGAAAGAACATTACAGAGGTCACTGTGAATTCAAGCTGTATCAGCCTATTTATAGTATCGGACATAATTTAGAATTTTATTCGGACAAAATCAAAAAAGGCAGATAACAAAAGCTAACTGCAATGAGAAAATTACATCTACGATTTTAAGGAGTATCAATTTTCGTGAGTTATGTATAGTATGGGCAAAAATTTCAAGTTTATATAACAAAAATTAAAAAGAGCAGCTATTTATAATAACTGCTCTATTCGATACAACCTGGGTAAGAAGCAGATTGTATTGTGATTAGTATTGGCAGAATATTGAATTTCATTCACTTCTTTAACAAAATTATTATTTAGTAACAAATAAAGAGCACCGTAAAAGGTACTCAATGGCTAATTCTGAAATGATTATGAGTATTGTATGTATGTTTCGAGTATATGTGCAGTTTTTATATAAAATCTTTATTTTGTACAAAAGCAGCTAGCTCAATGAACTAACTGCTTTTTCGTCCAACAATGACGATACCCACAATACACTGTAACGTAATGTTATAACTGTAGTTTGAGTAGAATTTAAAATATTATGTGGAAAAGGAAACTAAATAAAAATTTTATTTTATAGTAATGCAAAAAGAGCACATATTCGATATGTACTCTTAAAAAGAGGAAAGCGATGAAACATAACACTACATTATATGCATGCTGTTTTAGAATAGTGTGATTTTAAAGCTGAATCTTCATTGAATAACAAATAAAAAGAGCACTGCGAAAAGTGCCCTTTGAGAGGAGCTCAATGTCCTATGAGTTGTCGTTCAATATTAATATATGAGCGCCTAATTAAAAGGTGACAATACTACCTCAAAAGAACAGTTAACAAAGACTAACTGTCCCATTGCAGCTTGTTAAGACAGAATGTTGGAGTCTCAAGAATGAAACTATTTGTAGTTTATACAAGTGTACAAGAATTATGCAACATGAAAAAGAGCATCTAAAAGAGTGCTCTTTGATATGGAAGTAACTTGGTAGGTAAACACGCTTCAATATTAAGATATGCGTGAGAAGTGGGCAATAAAAAAAAATTTAGTTGGTATGTAAGCAATATTAATGTGAGTTTGATAATTATGTGAGAAGAGAGCACGGTGTATAAGTGCTCGTCGAGAGGGAGGCAAAATACTAATCATAATCAATACTAATACATGCAGAATGAATTTGAACGTGAAACACAAATGAAAATTTCATTTTGTTTTAGTTTAAAACTAAAAAAAGAGCACTTAGTAAAGTGCTCTCGTGACGAGATTCATTTTGTAATGACTATATCAATTCATAAAGAAAGGAACTCAGGATATTATATGTGCGTGTAGTCAATTGAGTTCGTTTTTTACAAACAAAGAGCAACTAGCAAAAGCTAACTGCTTGGTCTATTAAATATAAAAATTTAGCTTTTACATTTTCATAGTGGGATGAGTGATTACTATTTTAATTAAACCGGATCAGTTGGATATCTTACGGCAGAAAATCCACGATTTCCAACTTGAGCTGATGTTATAGTGTTACTTAAATCCCCTATATTTACCACGATACGATAAGGAATTGGGTTGCCTGGTATTATGGGGTCTGTTGGGAGGTCTACCCATGTAAATGTGGAGTTAAAAGAATAAGCCATATTAACAGTGAAACCGACTTCATAACTACCAAATACACTTGTATTTGGTAGTAAAACATTATTACGGAATAACTGATATGTAATGGTATTTACAGTAAAGTTTCTGTCTGCGTCGAATTGGGTATGAACCTGAAAATCCGTTCCAACTGTTGCGTTTAATAAGACTCTGTCATTTTGATTTTCAATAGGGACTAAAATTTCCATAATTAGAATGTTATTTGTATTTAGTTGAAGACTTATAGGTTCAGGATCTGTTGCAAGGGGGTAAAAAATAGTCGAGGTCCCGTGGGTCCAGTAGGCCCAGTTATGCTGTTAGGAAATTGAAAGGGTTGCATAGGTGGGAGTGTTGGTCCAATTGAACTGGGCTTTAATGCGGCAGAAGATAAAAGTTCGTCCAATATATTTCAACTCTGAAAGTTCGTATTACTAATAGTAAATGCGGGAGTAGGGCCAAATGAAATGGACAAGCGGTTGTTTATATGAAATTTAATAAAATAGTTATTTAGTAATAGATAAAAAGAGCGCCTTTTGAGATAGACGCTCATTGACCAAGACTTATATAGAAAAAAAGTTCACATCATATTGTATGTATGTTTTTAGTGGATGTGCAAATTAAATAAAATAGTTAATTTATAAAAGGCAGTTAGCTTTCGCTAACTGCTCCACTCCCAACTGGAGTTCTAGTTGTGTAATTTAGATGAAGATACTACCTAATAGGATTAAGGCTCCTAGCAAAATTAGAGAATCAACTAAAATCAAGAACTGGTTTTTCTGTGGCTTTTTTAATTCTTTTATTAAGCTGAAAACTGCACTTAATCCGAAACAAATATATAACAAAATCATTATCGTTCCTGGCATAATTAACACTCCTAATATATCGATACCTTAATTATATAACGAAAAATATATAGATGTAAGTTTTTGATAAAATCCTTATTTTAAAAGAAACGGGGAATGGAAAGTGGAACTTATAAAAACTCAACTGTGTTCGTATTGCGATTCATGCAACAGAACCTACCAAGTAAAACCAATTTATAAAGGCCATCAAAGAATTATAAAGGCCCCAACCTTTGCTACTGGTGTAATCGAAAGTGTGTTAAAGAAGAAAAAGGAATGAACGTACAAAAGTAACATGAAAATTTTATAAAAAAACGAAAGAAAAACATTAATGGATTCAATGAAAGCTCGTTATTAAAAACAAAATCGTTAATTAAATAAAAAAATGAAGGGTAAATACATAAACATGAATAATAGTAATATACATAAATCAGGTTATATCATACTTATATATTTTGTAATGACTCAATTTGTTGGGATTATAGGTATCCAATTGCTTGCGAAGACCGGATGGTATGATATTCAGGGAAACCAACAGCAAGCAATTCAACAACTTCTCGTGCATTGGGAACTAATTGGATTTTCAATTATGCTAATAATCATTTTTCTTATATATAGTAAAGAATTAATGAGCGATCCAAAATTATCGATCAAATTATCAAGAAACTTATTCGTATGGATTTTAGTTGGGATCATATTAGTTTTTCTTGCGCAGGTGGTAGGGAGTATGTTAGATAAGAGTGTATTTCAGTTAACTACACAATCAGCAAATACGTCTAGTACAGTCGCTGCTGCAGCAATATCTCCTGTGGCTCTTATTTCAATTGTTCTTCTTGCACCCTTAGTAGAAGAGTTTGTTTTTCGTTATGCAGCCATAAATATTTTAACAAGAAAATTCAAAAAAAACTGGAGTATACTAATAAGCTCATTGTTCTTTTCTATAATGCATTTTAATTTCCCCTTTATATTTGGATATTTTTTAATTGGAGTTATACTGGCTGTAGTATACGTGCGTAGTAATAGGTTACTAGTATCATTTTTTGTCCATGCTAGTATGAACTTAATTGTTGTTATGTTTCAGGTCCTATCATGAAAAAGATAGATTGACTTACTCTTTCTCATTAAAATGAGAGAATATTAACGTGCTTTTAGCTCCAAAAATAGTTTGAATCCTTAAGTTGAGAGGTATATATGCTGAGGTCTTAAAGGGGCCTCCATTACACCTGTATTTTTGGAAGAACTGGCAAGAGAACCTATCTTGGGTTTAAAGCAAAAAGACTTGGTTGATATAATGTATAAGGAAATTATTCGTTAATTCATACTATATATTAGGGATATTGTAGATAATGGCTATTAACCAACTACAAATCCAAGTGTGCGAGACGGTGGTGATGATCCTTTAGGAAGTGCTCATTATGGTGAAAAATGGGACGAGACACAGGTGGTTTGTTTGGAGAAGCTAAATGTGTTTATAATTAAACTGATGAATTGGATAACAAATAGTCTATAAAATAAGCCTTGCTATTACCATGATGGCGGGGCTTTTTAATGTACAAAAGAAAAGCCTGCTGTATTTTTTAACAGCAGGTCTTTGGGTGAATACTACTATCTTATTGCACAAAGGGAATTTGCATTAAAATTATAGCATACACTTGGAACTCTTACATTGAGAAAAAGAAAAGATACCTTAAGGTGCCTTCCTCCGGCTTGAACCATCTTAATTTTAACCTTAATTTTTTCTTAAGAAGATACACTTTTTTATCATTTTAGCCAAGAAGAATCCCTCCTCAAGGAATGCGAAATCAATAGGTGGGGAATGAATTGACTTCGCACAAGGGACGAGAAGGAGCCATTTTAATTGTTCAATATACATAAAGTGTTTAAGCACCTTTTGAAAAGGAGTGCTTTTTTCTTTTCCTTTAATGAATGAAAGAATTATCTTATACTCCTTTTTTAACAATTTCTAAATAGGGGGACTACCCCATGCCCATCAAGCTAACAGAACAGGTTGCCCCCAAAACGATAAAAATGAATTACAACAGATATGAATGGATTTTTGTCCAGAGCTTAATTTCATACGATAAAAGTGAGCATTAGATCCATTCAAGAGTCGGAAACGGTATTTACGTGGTTCTACTTCAAGGAAAGGCCAAACTTTTCCATTGACTAGAATAGTAGTACCTTCTGTAAACGATGGGATTACAGAGGGATCAGGTAAGTTAGGGTTAATTGGCGGTAGTGGTAAATTTAGCTTTTTTTCTTCTATATCTCGAATCAAATAAAAGTCAGCCAGACCAGCATATACATTTAATCTTGTTATTCCAAGTGCATGGTCATGATACCATAGTGTCGTCGGGCGTTGGCAGTTTGGATAATAATATGTTTCATATAGAAATGTAGGTCCCACATTTTTAAAATCTTTTGTAAACCATGCTTCTGGAAAACCATCACTATCTGGTTGTACCCTTCCACCATGTAAATGGACAACTGTTCGAACTTCTGGCTGATTAAATTCAGCCCCACCAACTGTTGTGTCTACCGGAAATAAATGTTTAAATGGTAATTTATTTTCCCACTTCACAAGAATGGGATGATTCCTGCGAACATCAAATGTAGGGCCCGGATACATACCGTTATAATTCCAAACGGTAGTCGTGTGCAGAGATAATAAAGTCGTTTAATTTACAATAAAGTCATTTAAAAAATAATATAGTTAGTTAAAAAATTCTTCTTTTACTAACAGGGCAGGCTAGTTGAACAAGAATTGGTTATTTGTCGAATTATTTTTAAACATAAGAGAGGCAAATGTTAGAAAATATAGAATTCTAGAGTGTATTAAATGATTTATTAAGGGAGGCTGTTTTTGTGACTAAACCTGACTACAGAACACCGGTTAAAAACCGAATCAGTGGTGTGTTTATTCCAGTTCGTAACCTAGAGAAAGCCAAAGAATGGTACATAAAAATCCTTGGTTTGGAAGGAGGAGAAGAATATTTTGGGCATATATTCGTGTTATCCATGGAAGGTACAGCTGGATTAGTTTTAGATGCCATGCCAAAGTGGAGAAAAGAAGATGGTGATATTTCCACTTACCAAGTTCCATCAATTCAGTTTTTAACAGATGATATTCAAGCTGCTTATCAATTTATGAAAGAAAATAATGTTGAACTTGTTACAGAGATTCAGGATAATTTTTATTTTGTGTTCAAAGATCTAGATGGTAATCTATTAATGATTTGTAAAGAAGTATCTTAAAGATTGTGACCGATCTCACCTAAGCTAATGGGTGCTTAGGTGAATAAGAATTAAACAACTTTATTAATGATTTTTGAGTTTAAATACCTTTAAATATGTAAAAATTAAATAACTTTTAAGAGCCTTACTACACACTAGATTGTAGCAAGGCTCTTATATTTTTATAACAAAATTAAACAACTTTATTATAATTTTTCATGCCGGCGGTAAATTTCTGCTTGATTTGCTTCATTTTTACCTCATAAAAAGGTATGCCATTACATTTACCTGTTGGTTTAATAATGGGAGGGATCGGTAATGCATCTACAAATTTTAAAAAAAAACAATTCATTTTCACTCCTTTAAACTAAATTTTTCACTTCACCACTAGTAATGTTCTAACAATAAAATAATGTTAACACTTGCAAATGCAATGGTAGACGAAAAAACTTGGTGTATAGAACACCAAGTGGTGAGTGTATTTCCATTTTTTGTTGCCGCACTCGTTATTAGTAGATGTGAATACCTTAATAGTTTAGCCTTTGTCTTAGAATTACTTTAAAGGAAAGGTTTCGTCTACTGGGTAGCTATATTAATTTCTTTTTATTTATCTTCTTTTGCGAGAAAATAAATGGTATAGTTCATGTCCTAGTTCTACATAAATAGGCATTTTTTCGTCTACTAGGGGTATTGAAATCACTTAATTTGATAGGCTTGTTATGAAATGGCCATCAAGCTAAAGGTTTATTACACTTCGAGAACGGAATTTTTAGACCTTCTTGTGAAAAAGCTTATTTATTATTTTGAGGGTGACCTGTTTTCTTAGTTTGATGACAATGAAAGCATAGGGTACAACCGAGATAATAGAATGAAATATTGCATTAGCAACAAAATCAGTTTATTTTGTATCCTCTTTCTTTTTGTAATACATGGACATGAAAGAGGATGTTTTTTTAATAAAGACAAGTGTTAAAATTTGCGTGCTACCCCCTATAATAAAATCCTATAAATGTTAATATATATTATATATGGTATATATTCGCTTTATAAAAAAGGGGGAATATTATGAATGAAACAAAAAAATCTTCAGGAGTCTATTTAAAAGATGCTGTGAAATTTTCTATTATAATCCCTGCACACAATGAGGAAAAGTATATTAGAAAATGTTTAGATTCGATTGTAAAAGCATCAGAAGCATATAAAGATCAAACTGAAGTTATAGTTGTTTTAAATCGTTGCACAGATAAAACAGAAGAAATAGTAAAGTCTTATAACTGTATTACATTAAAAAACAACGATAAAAATTTATCCAAAATTCGAAACGCAGGGGCCAAAATAGCCAGTGGAGAAATAATCATTACTATAGACGCTGATACCCAAATGACAGAATCTATGTTGTCTAATGTAGATAAATATTTAGCTTCAGGTAAATACATTGGCGGTGGGGTAACTGGGAAATTTGAAAGAATTTCTTTAGGAATATTCGTTTCCGCAATATTATTAATAATCCCCTTACTTTTTAAGTATGGAGCTATATCTGTAGGGATTTTTTGGTGCTATAGAAAAGACTTTATGGCAATCAATGGATTTAATGAAAATATGCTTATGGCAGAAGATGCAGATTTTGCTAAACGGTTAAAAAAATGGGGGAAACAAAATAATAAGAAATTCGGTACCATTAAAAATGGAATGATAACTTCATGCAGAAGATTTGATACATATGGAGACTGGGCTTTACTTAAAAATCCAAAAGTAATCTTAGCCTATCTAAGAGGAAATGATAAAAAATACGCAGATAAAACATATTATGATAACCAAGAAAGATAGAGGCGAAGAATACCAAACAAATCATCGTCAAGTGAACTCATAAACTAAGATAAATAAATTTCAACCAAACTAAAAGAATNNATTCTTTTAGTTTGGTTGAATGTAGACCATTAACCATATGCTGAAGGTATCAAAAATAAAGGTATGAAAGAATTAAGAAACAGTACGCTAATGCTGAAGAATTAATTGAACCAATCGATAAAGCTTATAAGAAATTTATTGAAGAATTTAAGGTGATTCCTGAAATTTTGAGAGGTGAACATATCTCTGAAGTGGACAAAACTCCTTCTGAAATCCTTTCTTATCAATTGGGGTGGGGTGGATTAACTTATTATTATGGGAAACAGACGAACAATGTGGACTTGACGTACAAATACCTACTCCGGACTACAAATGGATAACTTAGGTGAGCTTTATCAATATTTTTATGATTAAGACGGTATGTTAACTTTAAAACAGCAGGAGGAAGAATTAACAAAGTTAGTTCAAATGTTAATTGATTTGATAAATGATCTTTCTAAGGTAGAATTATTCCAACCAGAACAAAGAAAATGGACCACAACAAAAGCAAAGTGGCCTATTTGGAAATGGGTGCATATCAATACAGTTGCTCTATTTACGAATTTCAGAACTAAAATAAGAAAGTGGAAAAAACAGTCTTATAAGTGATTTAAGAAAGGTAATAAAGTCTATTTCTTATATATGAGTTAGCTTCAGAAAAATGTGGATTTACAACGTGAAGGAAATTCCAATATTAAAAAAGCCTAACTTCTCACTTTAATGTGAAGAAATTAGGCTTTTTTATTTAGTGATGAAACCTATTATTACATTTTGTAGCATGTGGCATACAAGTCCTCCTTAATTAATTTTTTAACAAACATATTATTTACAAAAAATCATTTGCTAAACCAATGGGACAATTCTATTAAACGACTTAAAAAACTACCTATTTTAGCTCGGTTTTCACAACTTCGGCAAGTAAGGGTCATAGAACGTTGAATATTTTACAGTTGCAATGTTTTTCTGCAACCAACCTCATATCAATACTTTTATCTTAATTATATTGGTAATGGATAGATTAAAAGTATTGATATCTGCGCATAGTTCAGCCCTTTCTTAGTTATTTTTTATTATGTATGAGAGGGAAATTGAGAAGGAATTATTTGATGTTTTATATCAATTTTGTTTCTTAATTGTTTATTCCATTTAATAGCACAAGTGAATTTATTAAAATGAAAGAAGAAAAACTGTTGAATAGAAAGGACATTATTAAAAAATTATTCAAAGGGATAATTTTTATCTTTACTTTAAATATCAGTACATGATTGATATTAGCATTGAACTACTCAACACTTAACGTCCTTACGGACTGTTTGAAGTGGGAGATTCCTGCGAACACCGGTGTATCCAAAAGTTATTTTAGCAGGCTCTACCCGTAGTCCCTACGGTGAAAACATAAGTATCTTGTACGTTGACTCACCACGCTTCCTACTTTAGCTTGGTTTTCGCAACTTCAGCAAACGTGGGGCGAAAGAACGTTGAAGATTTTACGGTTGCAACGTTTTTCTGCAACCAACCTCATATCTTCAGTTTTCAAAGAGCAATCTGTACAAGTATATGGTAGCAAACATGTTGGCTTATTCCAGCCGACATTCATCTCATACCTACTTACTTCGCGTTGCTTGAGGAAGGAACCTTCATGGCTAAAAAGATAAATTTAATAAATCGGATTCTTCTGCCTTTCTTAAATGTAATCTTGGTGTGTATAATTCTCAAATCAATACTTTTACCTTTATTTATTATATAAAAGAGTTGTTTTTATTTCTCAATTAATATCTGAATGTTTTAATAATTAATTTTTATGCTTTTATTGTATAAATTATTATTGTAACTCCTATATTTATCTAATTTAAAAAATATAGGAGAATGAAACATTAATAAATATACAAAATATGAGAAATATGTAGAATGCTGTCTGATTATCTATGTTTTTTTCTCCGTATATTCCAATTAATCTATTAGGTGAGAAGAATAAATTCTTGCAAAAGATTATAGGAGGAGAAATTTATGAAGAAACTTATTATTGGGTCATTAACGTTAGGTGTCATGCTAGGATCGGGTGGTAGTTATGCTTTTGCAGATGAAATTGGTAGTGTTTCTCAGAAGGAAAATACAATACAATCTATATCAGCTTCCACTACTAAATCAATAACTGCGAGCCAATTTAACAAAGTCTATGCAGAAATGAAAAAACATGAAGGTAAACCATATAAATATGGCGGAAATAGTCCTAAAACTGGATTTGATTGTTCGGGATTAATGCAATGGGGATATGGAACGCAAGGGATTAAATTACCACGTACATCACAAGATCAATACAATCAAACAACACGTGTTGAAAGAAAGGCACTTCAACCAGGAGATTTAGTTTTCTTTAAAGGAACGGTTCCGGGCAAATCAGGTATTACTCATGTTGGTATGTATATTGGTAATAACAAGTTTTATAATGCTAGTAATTCCGGAGTAGGTGAAGCTAGCTTAAATAGTACATATTGGAGTAAATATATTGCAGGATATGGTCGAATTAAATAAGGAATGTATTATAAGGTTCCAGAAAAAGAACTGAAGTCAAAATTGACTTCAGTTCTTTTTGATTAATTAATGTCCTCGGACAACAAAAGTACTAATCACTCGGCCATTGTAAGTTACCTCATATTTATTTCCCTCAGTGATTGGCATAGAGAAAACAACTGGAGAAGATAACCCCTTTGTAGTAACATTTGTCGTACCAATAACTTTATTAAATTCATATTGTTTAATAGTATATGTTACTCCTTTATCTCCTACCATAAAAAAAGAACCTGTCATATAAGCTGGTACATCAGTTTCATTTTCATAATCTCTGCCAGCAATCTTAACCTTTTGAATCTTTGCATCATTAATTGCAGCTTCTGCTTTTGTTAAACTTAATTCTGGAAAAGACAAAGTTGTTATACCTAAAGTTCCCAAAAGAATAGTACTAGACAAAATAATTTTTTTGAACATTATAAATCCTCCTAATATTAGTATTTCACTTACGTTTAAATATTAATATATCATGTTAAAGTATTACATATGCAGAATTTGATAAAACAATATCTTATTATTAACATAATTAGAAAAACTTATTGCGTAATAAACGAAAAAAAGCAGCTAAAAATATCTATCTTTTTTGAAGGCATTCAATTTAAGTTCAAAAAATCTATAGCAAAAACTTATATTAAGTGGAAGGAGGGAGAATTTTAGGTGTTAAGAAACTATAAAGGTTGCAAGAATTATCATGTGGTAACGATATTTTTGCGAAAAATTCAATTTTAGAGGGAAATAATTTTCGTTTTGGGGACAATGCATTTTTTAACTTGATGGGCATGTGATGCAACCCCACATCCATCAACTTA